>JAIYDG010000344.1 GCA_027487625.1 Bacteroidota bacterium | reverse complement strand
CAAGCCCATGTTTTGGCACATTTTATTGATAAGCCCAAGCCAAAATTCCCGTTTTTATGTTTGACAGTAAGCGGTGGACATACACAATTGGTGATTATGAAAGATTATTTTGAGGCAAAAATCATTGGAAAAACAATTGATGATGCAGCAGGAGAAGCATTTGATAAAGCAGCCAAAATATTAGACCTACCCTATCCAGGTGGACCATTAATTGATAAATACGGGAAAGAAGGAAATCCAAAACGATTTGAGTTTCCGATTTCACAAATGCCAGACTTAGACTATAGTTTTAGTGGATTAAAAACATCTTTTTTATATTTTATAAGAGATGAATTAAAAAAGAACCCAAATTTTATAGCAGAAAATCTGAATGATATTTGTGCATCAATTCAACATGCAATAGTTGAGCAATTGATGAGAAAACTTGAAAAAGCTTGTAAAGAAACAGGCATCAAACAAATTTCATTAGCTGGAGGCGTTTCAGCAAATTCTTATTTAAGAAGCAGGATTGAAGAATTTGCGATAAAAAAGAAAATGTTATCATTTATTCCGGCATTTGAATATTGTACAGATAATGCAGGAATGATTGCTATGGCAGGAGATATTTTATACCAAAGAGAAGTATTTGAAAGTTTAGATACAGCACCTTTTGCGAGGTAGTTAAGGATAAATCTATTAAAATAAACAAAAAAATGAGAACCGCTTCAACATTTACCATTATTACATTACTATTTTTTTTTAGTAAAACAGCCTTTGGACAGACTAACCATAACATTGATAGTTTAATATGTAAGGAATGGAAACTTGTTTACTATGAGGAAGGAGGAGAAAAATTCCCACCTTCAAAAGAACAGAAAAATGACAGAATGATATTTTACATAGATCATAAAGTTAAATCTATTGAGGTTGGAAATATTCAAAATGGAACTTGGAAATATGACGAAACTAACAAAATACTTTCAGTGGTAGACAACCAAACGAAAGAAAAGGCAAATTTGAAAGTTCTAAAAATCACGAAAGATGAATGTATATTGGAATACAAAGATCCAGAAGGAGGTATAATAAAAATGTATATGAAACCTGTAATCCAAAAATAAACAACATTTATGACTACCGATAACAGCACATTTGCATTAAAAGAGTTTTCGTGCTCCTCAAACAATTTGATAGTTAAAGAAAGTTCAGTTCTCGTTAATAATTTTTGTGTTAAAACCTTCTCCAATTGCAAAAGTGAAACCTTTACTTCGGAACTTCGCGTTTAAAAAACACGAAACCACCTTTTCTATATAATTCTTTCATCGCAGGATTGACATGGTTTTCGAGATTACCTTCTTTTAATACAAAATAAACAGGTTTATCAATTTTACCCGACATTAACCAAGATTCGTCTTCTGATTTTGAATGCCAAGGTTGAACTTTTTTATAGAAGTATTGCGCATAACTTTTAAAGCCTACAGTTTCTACATAACAATCTTGGTCTTCAATACTTTTGTAGAATTCAATCGCAGAGTTTTGAGAATAAGTTTCGATTCTTGGTGCAATTACCTTTAATACAATTGGTATGAAAAACGACATGAAAAACAAAAGAAGGAAGCTACCTTTTAGGGTTTCATGTTTAAATAATTGAGCAATCGCCATTAAAACAGTAATTAAAAGTAGCATACCAGGATAAGCTTCATAACCTTTCCAGCCTCCATCTAAAGATAGATTTCCTTTTGCAAATTCATCATTTATTGCCGGAAGTAAATCAACTTTAAAAGAATCTATAAAAGGAATTACCATAAAAATCATTGCCAATAAAAAACCAATTAAACCAATTAAACCGGTTTGCCAAATTGTGAATGGTTCAGCTTTTTCAAACAATAAAATAATCTGATAAGCAGCAATAAATGTTAAAGGAATATAACAAAGAGAACTATAATGAACTATTTTAGTAGTAACAACACTAAATAAAATCAAAACTACCCAAAACATAATTTGCATCATTCCTAAAAATCTGGCATGTTCGGTTCCTTCATTAATTTTACTTCGATTAAACAACATTTTTAATGCAATAATTGAAGATGGAAATGCTCCTAATAAAAGTACAATTGGATGGTAATAAAAAGGTTGTCCGTGACCAGCAACTGGATTTACAAAAAGGTCGACCTGATAGTTGAAAAATTCCACTAAAAAAGATGGTCCATTTTGAAGGGTTTCATAACCAAACCAAATTATACTAACCAATAATGATGAAATAAAAACCCTCAGAATATCTTTCCAAGAGAAGAATAATTTAAATCTGTTTAAGGCCCAATAAACAATAAAACTAAGCAGAACAATAATTACAGCAACAGGTCCTTTTGTAATAATTGCCAATCCCATAAACAATCCCATTAACCAAGAATGTTTGGTTTTATTTTCATTTCCTGTAAAAAGAAAAAACTGATAAATAGAGCAAAAAATGAACAAATTGTATAAAGGATCGATGATACCTGATTTGAAGTACAAATGCGGAGTGATGGAGCCTGTAATCAACAAAACCCAGAAAAATGCCAAACTTCTACCATAAATTCTCTTTCCAATTTGAAAAACAAAAGACAAAGTTGCAATTCCTACCAATGCATTTGGAAATCGGGCTGCAAATTCATTTACACCAAAAATTTTCATTGAAAGCACCTGTAACCAAAAGAACAACGGTGGTTTCTCCATAAAAGGAACAAAATTTATTTGCACTTTTTGATAGTTTCCGGTCAACAACATTTCACGTGCCGACTCAGCAAAATTGATTTCATCCCAATCAAACAAATGAACAGAACCTAAAAAAGGTATAAAAAGTAAACAAGCCCAAATAACAACAATAAGCCAATCGAACTTTTTTATAAACTCACGAATTTGCATACTTCTTAAAAGGAAATTTAAAATCTTTTATAAAAATCAAATAATAAAACAGAAAGGCAAAAGTGCTTCCAACAATAGAACCAGCTAAAGTATCAATTAAAAAATGTTGAAGTAGATATATTCTTGTAATAGCAACAAAAATTGCAATTAAAACAAACATAGATTTCAGCCATTGTTCTTTGAAGTAAAGTGCAAATACAATAAAAAATGAAAACGCCGCAGTAGTATGTCCAGATGGAAAACTATTGTGGTAATTCATTTCAACTCCCTCAACAAGATGTATTCCTGAAATTTGGGATAGGTAATGCATTGGTCGATGAAAATCGGAGAAAACAGTATGTTTTAGGGTTTGCACCAAAGCAGAGCTGATAAGATAAGACAAAAGAATTGTGACAGCCAATTTTTTATCAAACAAAAATAAAATCAAAGCTAAAACTATAATAAAAAATCCATCTCCAAGGTAAGTCCCGTATTTATTAAGAAAATCAAAAATGGGTTGATGATTAGAATTGATAGCAAGACTAATTTGGTTTTGAGTAAAAGTGAGCGAGAAAAAGGCCCCCAGAAGGAGAAAAAGTAAATAAGGAACTAGTAAACCGACTTGAGCTTTTATATTCATACACTATTCTAAAAGCAAAAATGCAACTTCAAAAGTTATGAAGTTGCATTTTTTCGATAAATTTTTTAATAAAAGCTATTTACAGCCACCCTTGAACTTGGGTTGTTCGATTGTTCTATCGAGTGCTGAGGTATAAACTTTTCTTCTAACAGTACATTCTATTTCTTTAACTTTTTCTGAAGGTTTTAAACCAAAGAATTCACGAGGAACCATGGTTAAAGAAAACATTCCTGTTGCTTCATCCTTCATCATTTGAAGTTTAGGATTGTTAGCCGTTAAAAAGAAAGAAGCAGGTTGATATGTAATTGTAGTTGAAGAAACAGTATCAGTTGCGGTGCACTTAATCCACATAAATGCATCACCAGCAGCTAAATCTTTCATACCAGGATTTGTATCAACAGGATTGTTATAAATCAATGTAGTTAATTCATTATCGTTGATGATAGCTGGGAACTGATAAATGAAGCCTCTTATCAATTTAGGAGCAGAAATTGTGATGGTGAAATCTTCTGTTTTTAAATCAGGTTCACCATATCCACCACCATCTTTAGGTTTTACCAGAAATTTAATTCCTTTAGAATAAATATCAGAAGCAGGAACTTCGTAAAATTCAGTAGGAATCATTTCATAATACCAAACCTTAGGTCCTTTTGATTCATCCTTTTTCATAACTAGGACATCATTAGAACTTTTCCAAGGTTTATCGCCTGTTCCATTAACTTTAGGACTACTAGCGCCTAATTCAGCAGGACTCCAAGTCCAGATATGAAAGGGACCAGGTAAATCTTTACATGAAGTGTTTGTAGTTTTATCCAAATCAACATATAATCTTACAGGTTGAGTAACATCTGGATCTTCTGGTTCAACCCAAGCAGCTTGACCAAAAACTCCGAGAGAAAAACAAGCCATGAAGGCAACAGTTAAAATTCTTTTTATTGAGTTCATGATTATTTTCTATTAAATGTTAATACGAAACTAGAAGCCAATGCTGGAGCTTTATCTGCTTTACATTGTAAAAATACTTCACGTACAAATTTCAAATTATCTTGAGGACGAATTGGACCGCCCAATTTAAAAATTACAGTGTTTCCTTCAATAGATTTAAATGTAACATATAAAGGAGCACTAGGGTCATCAAAAGACCAAGTTCCTGAAGTTCCACCAAAATAGTTTACAGGAACACCAGTTGTATCAACAGTAAAAGTATTTTCAGTAAAAGTAACATTTGGCATATTACCTTTTGAACTGAAATAATTTGTTAAATTATAAGATTCTCTAGTCAAGGATCTTTCATCAATTTGAACAGCTTGAACCATTGTCCATGATGCTTTTATTCCTTCTACTTTATTAGCAGGAGCACCAATTTCTTTCAGCTCCTTTTTACAAGCTGAAAAAATCAGCCCTGTAAGTAATGTTAAAACAAGTATTTTTTTCATAAAAATTAAATTATTCGCAATTACCTTCTTCATTAAAAACAAAAATGCTGGTACGTTCATTTACAGGAAACTGTAATGCTAATCCTGGGCAATTCCATCTAGAATCACGGATTTTTATATTTGAACCAGTTGGGTCTTCTTTAGCTCCAATTCTTTTCAAATCTTGGGTACGTTCACCTTCAATTGGAAACTCTAAACGACGTTGTTTGCGTGCTTCAGCTATAATTTGAGAGGCAGATGCATTAGCAGGTAAGTTATTTACATTTGAACCATAAGCTCTGCTAATAATTGCATTCACATCATCAACCGCTATGTTTAAATCAGAACCCAATTGAGCATTAGCTTCTGCACGCATTAATTTCAACTGAGTTAAATAAATCATTGGAACGCTCAAGAAATCAAAATCAAACTTTTTAATTCCATAAGTTTCAGTGCTTGTACCAGCATTAAAAACTGCATAGAAATTAGAACGTCTATCTGCCGCATCAGCAGTACCGGCTAAATACATGCTTCTAGATAATCTGTAGGGAGCAGGATTTGCTGGATTAACAATTCTAAAATTACCGATAAATCTTGAAGCACGGTTATCTTGTGGACCTGTGCTTCTAAAACTGAAGATATTTTCAGTAGAAGTTAATGCATTTTCAAAACGATTTAAAGTAGTGTCCATTGAATATGCAGGGATAACTAAATCACACAATTCTTTGGTTTTTGTATAATTATTCATTTGGAAATACACTTTTGCTAATAAAGCTCTTGCTGCATTTTTATTGGCATAATTTCCATTTGATTCAGGAAGATTTGCGATTGCATCATTTAAATCAGAAATGATAAAATCATAAACTCCACCCACCGATGAGCGAGGTAGAGGTTCTGTATTTGTGCTTTTCTTGATTACAATACCAGGATGAGTATTATCTGGAGTATAACCATAAGGTTGAGCCCAAAGACGAACGATATCAAAATGAGCTAAAGCTCTTAGAAACTTACTTTCTGCAATTATCCTTTGTTCATTAACTGGATCAACTACAATACTTTTTTCATTCAATTTTTCTAAAAGAAAATTGACACGAAAAACGGGTCTGTACATTTCTGTGTATAAACCACCAACATCCGCGTTAAAAAAATTGGTAGTTCTTAGATAAATTGGTACAACAAAACCACTTTGAGGTTTTTCAAGGTTATCACCTAATAATTCATTGAACAATTGCACTTGACCATTGTATTGATTAGCCAATGCATCGTAAGTAGAATTGAGTATTGCTTGCAAATCAGCTTGTGTTTTTACAGCATCTTCTTCCAACTGCACACCTTCTGGTTTAACATCTAACCATTTGCGGCAAGAGCTAAAAGAAATGATGGCTAATGCTATTATAAATATTTTCTTCATAATTCTTTTTCTTATTAATTCTAACTGATTAAAACTCAAGATTTAATTGGATGGTATAAGATTTTTCTTGAGGAGGTGTTAAATAAGTAATGTTTTGTGCTCCTAAATTCCTTGAAGTATTTAAAGCACCTGTTCCACCACCTTCAGAATCTCTTCCAATTTCAGGATCTAATCCATCATAATTTGTTAATGTGAAAATATTGGTTGCTATAGCAGAAATTCTTAAGCTAGCAATATGCATACGTTTGCATGTTGCTGCAGGAACATTGTAAGCCAAAGTTAAGTTTCTTAATCTGGCGTAACTTCCATCTTTTAACCATAAAGTAGTATTACTCCACTCATCTGGTAATCCATAAGTACGGAAATCTTTAGTTAAACGAGGGAATTTTGATATATCACCAGGAGTTCTCCAACGGTCGTAAACCCTAGGGTCCATGTTCCAGTCTGTAATTAATGAAGCTTGACGTTTTTGTGAAGATTCATAGATATTACTTCCAACACTAAAAACAACCAACATACTCAAATCCCAATTTTTGTATCTTAAATTATTGGTAATACCACCAATTGCATCTGGTAGAATTTTTCCTACAGCAGTTCTATTGCTGTTGTTATAAACAAAAGTTTCATTTCCATTAATGTCAAGATAAATCGGACGACCAGTTGCTGGATCAACTCTAGACCAACGTATTAAATAATTGGTTCCAACTGGATTTCCAACTACAACACGTGTATCATTTGTACCGCCGCTTACTGCATCTTCACTATAAACACCAATTGAAGTAATTTCATTATAGTTTCTTGCGACGTTGAAATTAGTACTCCATTGGAAATTCTTAGTCATGATATTTTTTGATTTCAAACTAAATTCAAAACCTCTATTTAAAATTCCACCTACATTACTCCAATATGTTGGGAAACCAACAGAAGCAGGAATACTTAATTCCATTAAAACGTCCTTTGTTCTTTTTTCGTAGTAATCGGCTTCAATTGTTAAACGGTCTTTGAAGAAACCAACTTCTAAACCAATATCAAAATTATCTGAAGTTTCCCAACGTAAGTTTTGATTAGGCAATTTGGTTGGAAACAAGGTGGAAGTATCATTATACTCTATGTTATTACTAGCAGATGAATAAGTTCCATAACGCGCATCATCAGGAATACCAGCATTACCAGAGCGACCCCAACCTGCACGAACCTTAAGAAAAGAAATTGTTCTACTGTCTTTTAAGAATTTTTCTTCTGAAATAATCCAACCAGCAGATAATGACGGGAAAGTTGCCCAACGGTAATTTTCACCAAAACGAGAAGACGCATCTACACGGTAAACTGCCTGAACATTAATTTTTCCTTTGTAATCGTAGTTAGCACGACCAAAATAACTCAAGAAAGCCCAATTTGTTCCATTATCAACATAAACAGGTGAAGTCAATAAAAACTCAGGACTTTTCACATACATATTTGGAACATTAGAAGCAAAAGTTCTTCTTCTTAATGTATTTGCTCTTTGGAATTCATTTCCAGCCATTACAGAGAAGCTGTGGTTTTCGCCAATTTTAGATAAATAGGTAGCAGTTGCGTAGTAGTTAAAGTTTTTCACAAAAGCCATTCCTCTATAAGCATCACCATCATCAGCCCGTCCAGTAATTTCAGATGAACGCCATTGGTCGTCTTGTAAGTTCATATAATCATAACTAGCTTGACCACGAACGATTAGGTTTTTTACTGGAGTAATATCAACACTAATTCCATTAAGAGCCCTTAATTCTTCAGTTCTCCATTTCATGTTGTTCATATCACGAACTGGATTGCTGCCACCTCTATACCAAGTACCATCAGCATTTTTGATTGGATAAATTGGCAAAGCAGTTGACATAGCAGCACCAAGTCCACCAGACCAAGCAGCATTTACACGATTATTTACACCACTACTTAATGAAGAATTATAGCCAAATTTTAACCATTTATTGGCTTTATAATCCATATTTAAACGACCGGTAGTTCTAACAAAATTATTACCTCTTAAATAAGAACCATTGTCGTCATAAGAAATATTCATTTGGGTATTTAACTTTTCACCACCTTTAGCAGCACCAAAAGTATAACCATGTTTAAAACCTGTATGAATTGTTTCCTCAACCCAATCAGTATTATTTGAATTTGCTTGAGCATAAGTCATACCACCAGGAAGAGTTGCTCTACCAGCGTTTCCATCATTTTCCCAAGCTTCTTGGTTTAATTGTAACCATTCTTTAGAATTTAACATTCTAGGTCTTGCAGTTGGAAGAGAAACCCCGGCGCGAGCAGATGCAGTCAATTTCCAACCTGGTTTTTTAGCTCTTTTTGTAGTAATTAAAATTACACCATTTGCACCACGTGAACCATAAATTGCATTAGCAGCAGCATCTTTTAAAATTTCAACGCTTTCAATATCATCAGGATTTAAAGTAGCAAGTGGATTGTTATTCATACCGCCACTGTTTCCCAACATGAAATAATCTTGAGTAATTGGAATTCCATCTACAACATAAAGAGGATCACCACTTGCAGAAATTGATGAAATACCACGAACACGCACAATTGATGCAGCCCCAGCCATACCGCTACCTACTGTTACCTGAACACCGGCAGCTTTACCTTGCATAGCAGCTTCAAAACTTGGAACAGGTAAGTCATTTAATTCTTTACCACCAATTTTCGAAACAGCACCTGTTACTTCTCTTTTACGTTGAACACCATAACCAACGACTACAAGTTCATCCATTTGTTTTAAGTCTTCTTTCATTACAACCTCAATATTTACTGAACTTGTACCTAAAGTAACCTCTTTAACAATTGAAGAATAACCAACTGAAGAAATCTTCAACTTGTAATTTCCTGGCTTAAGACCTTTAATTTCAAAAGCTCCTAATGCATCAGTAACCGCACCTGTTGATGTACCTTCAACTTTAATAGTGGCTCCGATTACTGCCTCTTTTTTATTGTCTGTAATCACACCTCTTATGCTTTGTGCATGGGCTATGCTTACACCAATTAGCAGAAATAAAAAAATCAGTAATTTTTGTTTCATTTCGTATTAATTATTGTTTGTTTTTGTATTGACAAATTTTAAGCTATTTAATGTAAGAATAATTGCAGAATAAACCTGAAGTTGAAAACAAATTTCACTTCAGGTTTATAATGTCAATTAAGTTTAAATCTTACAATTACCGCCCCAAATTAAATTATTGGGTGTAATTGTGCAAATAAGCTTATTAAAAGTTATAGACTTTAAATAATCATTATCCACTTATTCACTAACAATCAATTGCTTAACTGCAGAACCTTCTTTGGTTAATACATGAATGAAATAGAGACCCTGACTTATATCATTTAAATCTATATCACTTATCCATTCATTATTTGCTCTTGGGCTTGAATTAATATTGATGTTTAATAATTTACCATTAACATCAAAAATTGAAATATTTGGTTTTTCTGCTGATTTAAAAGTTACTAGTGAAACTTTAGATTGTGCAGGATTTGGGAAAACTGAAATCTCTAAAGAATGTGCATTTTCAGATAGAATTGAAGTTGGTTTTGTTTTTGGATTTAAATTAACATCAGTATAAACCTTAAACTCACCTGGATTTAAAGTTATACCAAAATTAGTTGCAGAAATCTGAATTGAATCTCCAGACATATAATCGTACCACCAGCCTGTTTTCTGGAAAACTGGAGTCATGGTAATTGAAACCATATCGAAATTAGCAACAATAATTGAATTCATACTTGGGTCGGAAACCTTTAAGAATTTACCTGTACCAGCCACATCATAGCTATAATTATCAGAACCAAATGAAGGATGTTGTTTCAATTTGGCAAGCATTGCAGTTGTATTATACAATTGTTTTCTTGCTGGTTCAGTATTATAATTCCATAAAATTGGTTTATTTCCCGTTCTGCCGTTTTGGTCGATACTAATATCGTAACCCAACTCGCCAAACTGCCAAATCATTTTAGGTCCTTTTAAAGGCAATAACATTGCCATAGCAGCACCTACTCTTTGCAATGCGGTATTGACATTTTTTACAGAATAAGCTCCATTAACGTTTCCAAATTGTTTGTTTTTAAACATCAATCTTTCTTCATCATGACTTTCTGCATAAGTTACTAAATTAGGGAAAGTGAAGTTTCTGCTTTTGTAATTACCCCAGCTTAAATTTTGTTTTGAACCAGAATAACCCATTGTTGCTTCATTGAACTGTTCTGTCATTTTACCCCACATAATAAAGCCTTCATTTGCCAAAACAGTTTCTTCGCTATTGTCACCTAAATGTTCTAAAATTAAATAACAATCGGTACAAGATTTTCTGAATTCATCACGAATTCTTTTCCAAAGGTTGACTCTAGTTTGGTCATATGAACTCCAAGCGCCTACATCAGAACCAGTGTTCTTTTGAGTAAATCCTTTAGATAAATCAAATCTGTATCCATCAACCTTGTATTCAACAGCCCAATATTTTAAAACTCTGTCAACAAAATCTTTAGTGTCTTGGCTTTCATGGTTATAATCATATCCAACATTAAAAGGATGTGTTGCATCACTATTAAACCAAGGATTGTTTTGAGGCTTACCAGTTGTAGAATTAAAATACATTCTAACTTGAGGATTTAAACCAAATGAGTGATTTAAAACAATATCAAGAACAACAGCAATTCCTAATTTATGACACTCATCAACAAGTTCTTTAAAAGCATCTTTTGTTCCATAATATTTATCAACTGCAAAAAAGAAATTAGGATTATAACCCCAGCTTTCATTTCCATCAAATTCATTGATTGGCATTAATTCCAATACGTTTACTCCCAAATTTTTCAAATACATTAAAGTATCCTTTAGCGTTTGAAAATCGTGACGAGCAATAAAATCTCTTAAATGTAATTCGTAGATTACCAAATTATTAATTGCTGGTTTTGTGAAGTTAGTATTTTTCCAAACATAAGGAGTTTGCCCAATTTGAAATACTGAAACAATCTCTGAAGTTAGTCCTTGCGGGTAAGGAATTAAATTAGGATAAGTAACAGCTGGAATAAAAGCATCATTCCAAGGATCAAGTTGTTTATCTGCATACACGTCAGGAACCAATAATTTAGTATCATCAATTACATATTGGTAGCGATACTCTTTTCCTTTTACCAAATTATTCAACTGAACCCAATATCTTTTTCCATCAGGAGTTCTATTCATTCTGGTTGCAGAATCTAGTTCCCAATTATTAAAATCACCATAAACAAAAACAAAAGATTTATTTGGAGCTAATAATTGAAGAATAACTGTATTATCATTAATATAATTAATTCCATCAACTATACCACTAGGAGAATTTGCCACTACAAAAGTTCCTCTTTTGATAACATAAGTTGTATCATAAGAGTAAGCTGAGCCATTGTATCCTTCTACAACAAAACTAGCCTTTTGTCCAGCGATATTAGCAAAAGGGATAGAATAAGTTAGAGCTGTATCATTAGCAGCAGAAGCTACTTGAGCACCATTCATAAAAATTTTCAAAGCAGAAGAAGTTGAGGCAATAGCTTTTACATTAACTGTTTCACCTGTTCCGATAAAAGAATGCTTCAAAGGTGTTATAAATTTAGCTTGGTAACTACCTGTAGATAAGGTCATAAAAATATCTGAACCACCCACATCAGCACCTTTTTTGCTAGCTGATAATCCTCCAGCATTATGAAAAACAAAAGCCAACTTTAGAATATTTTCATTAGCAGGAACGCCATAAAAACTTCTAATATGAAAACGAATTGACCATCTGTTATTACCCAAACTCGTCATTCTGGTTTTTGCAAAATCTACACCCCAAGAACCTTGAACATACTTCCAATCACTTGGACCAGTGCTTGCAGATGTAATAACCCCGGTATGAGCAATACATTTTGATTCTCCTACTAAACCAGCATTACCCTTGGTTGCATCATAAATAACAGTAACAGAATCATTTTGTGTAGCAAAAGCAGGATCTAAAGTTAGAATTTGCGCTTTTGAACCAGTAGAGATGAGCCCAAAAATGGACATCACAAAGACGTAAAGTCTTGATTTAAAGTTAAAAATTGATTTCATTGGTGATTTATTATTGGTGTAAATATAAATTTTTACACTTGTTTCCTTAGAAACTTATTAAAATAGATAAGAATTTTACATAACTTGCGCGCATTATTAACTCTCAATAATATATATGAAAAAATTATTACTTATGTCAGCTGCACTATTCGCAATGAGTGGTGCATTTGCAAAAAAAGTTGTGTTCAAGGTGGACATGACAGGTAAAACAATTAGCGCTAATGGAGTTCACATTGCGGGGAACTTCAAAAATGTTAATGGCGACAATACCGATGAAAATCCAAACCAATGGAATTGGGATCCTTCGAAAAATGCTATGACAAATGGTGGATCTGGAAACATTTATTCTATAATGATGGACCTTGCTGGAGGTTTCGTTTATGAATATAAAATCATAAACGACAATACCTGGGGTCCAGGGGAAGAAGGTATTCCTGCAGAATCACAAGTTGGTGGTGGAAATAGCAATCGTTGGACTTGGGTTTCTACTGGAACAGATACAGTTGAAATGGCTGCAGTTACTTTTGGTGGAAATGCACCTGCAGGTATGCAATTAATTCGTTTAAAAGTTGACATGGCATTAGTTTCTGCAGTAAGTCCAAATGGTGTTCACGTTGCTGGTTCATTCCAAGGTTGGAAAGAAAATACAACAAGAATGGCAAATTATTCTGGAGACGGTAAATTTGAATCAACAGTTTACCAAGTATTAGTTTATGCTGCTGCTGGTGAGCAAAAATACAAGTTCATCAATGGTAGTAGCTACGAGGGTAACTTGTCTGCGCCATGCGGTAATGGAAGTAACCGAATGCTGACGGTTCCATCTGCCAGCACGGTGCTACCCGTTTCTTGCTTCGGATACTGTAGCGATTGTACGATGAATGCGGTGACTTTCCGAGTTGATATGAGTCAGCAAACGATAGATACAGCTGGGGTGTTTATTGCCGGTTCTTT
>JAIYDG010000002.1 GCA_027487625.1 Bacteroidota bacterium | reverse complement strand
GTAAGGCATTATTCACAGCATGTGAATTTTACCAGTACAGATTTAACCCTGATTTCATTTTACCCATGAGATTGATTGATGTTGAAAACATCATCAAATCGATTCCTTTGGATTGTCCAACTCGGGACATGGAAGGATCTGTTTACTTATTCTGCTTCTACACTGGAATTCCGATGGACTTTGGACTCCGATGCTTACTCACTGGTTTGAGTGTGGAGCCATTTTTGAGTGCAAAGGAAGATATTGGTCCTCAAGGTAAGATTTTTTTAAGATTTTTTCTTATAATTTTTCTTCATTTTTCAGTCTTAGAAAATTTCACGGATTTTTTGTACAAAATCCATCTGTTTTTTTTCAAATACTTTTAGATGATATATGACATTTACTATTTTTCAAGATAGTTCAAAAAAAACTTAAACTTTTACATGTGTCATTACTAGGAACAATTGAGAGTATTTCTGGTTCCAAAATTCATATTCAAGTGAGCATTACATTACCAAAGGATGCAATGCCATTAAATCGGACTAGGATGGTTAAGCTTGATGGAGTGATTGGCCAGGAATCTACGGATGACTTCGTTTACTTTTTGGATCGGATGGTGCATGCAAAATTCAACATTTCCTTGCGTAATTGGAATCGATTCAAGGGGAGTCAGTCCCTTGATTCATCAACCAAGATCTGGGCTTTTGGATCTGTCAATATAAAATCTTTGTTTCAAGAGAGGTGCATGTCAGCTGGATATGCACCAGACAAGTTTACAATGGATGGATTACATGCGGCTCATGGATCTGAAAATCCGGTCTCTTTCTTGCCTCGAGCGAATGGGTTCAAGACAGACTTACGCTGCATTTTGGCACCCTTGGATTACATGCCTTACGATCACCTTTTGGATCGGAGCGTGAAGGAGCCAAGTCTTGGCAAAATTTACGACGATCTGGTGCAGATACAGGACTTTCAGGGATCAGCTCCCTGCCAACATCCAACACCATGCGAAAAGGAGCTGATGCGTGAGATGGAAAAGGATCTGGATCTTGATTTTGAGCGTGATGGATCTGAAGGACCATCATCGAGCTTAATCTCAACTACCTTGGGATCAACGGAGATTAGGATCAGGGTTATATCCGACTTGGATCCTGAAAGATGCGAGATGGAAGCAATTGACTTGGATCCTTCCGATGCTCCAGTTCCTAAGCGGATGAGGATTGCGCAACAATCAGGGACAGGCCAGGATGGAATTACATGTATGGCATCCGACGTCAAGATTCAAAATACACTTTACCGACGCAGACGGCGGATCTGGACAGAAAAAGAGAAAAAAATTCTCCTCTCCGGAATGGATTCCCGGTTGTCTTGGAGCTCATTACTTGCTGAGTTACAGCGTAATGGATACAACAGGAACAGTTACGATTGTATGCAAGAATATCTCTGTCATCAAAAGACACTTGCTAAGGATCCTTTGCTTCCTGTAAGTTTTTCATATCATTTATCTAAAAATCTTGCTTATTCGATTAATTCTTGATGCTCCTAACTCTACATTTTTATCTTGGTATCGTAATATATTTTGATATTATGAATTTTCATCGGTCCATTCACAATGATTCAAAATTCACTTATAAAAATATATTCCTAATACTTTGGATATATTTTAATTGCGATTCCAAGTATATACTTATCATTATCTCTTCTTACAGGATGACGACGATGATAAAGATGAGGATTATTCAAGGTACAAATTTGAATATTTTACCGAGTAATCTTGAAAGCACAAGATTTTCAATGATTTATTTCGATTAATCATTGTTGAACACTTTTCATTACCCATTCCACTCTCATACCCCCTCAAATCTGATCGACTCTTTACCAAAACTTTACTTTGTCACTCAATAGTGACTTTGATCCTTGATGAAACACCCTTTCCTCTATCAAAGGTGTGTCCCAACTCTATACGCAATAAAGATGAGCAACATTGTTGCACAACAATTGATTTTTGTTCGATATTACTTTCTTCAGATTGTGGGTGAAGTCAAAAAGATACAAAACTAAATATTATTATGTTTCGAAATAAAATGAAATATTTCAATTGTTGTACATTTCAAGTTTTTTGCCATTCTTATGAATGTATATTTCAATCTTTCACTTTCTGATTACTTTGTTTTTTCATTTATATACTTAATGAAATAAAATACAGGGACAGAAACCGTGGATTCCGTGATAATATATTAGTTTCACCACTTAAATATCCATAATACCTTTGAAACACATATAACATTCACAGCATTATATTTTTGTTTGTATTCTTCTTGGACAATGCATTCTTACTTATTTTTTCATGTTCATCGATATTTATTCCTTATGTCTTCTGAAAATCAGACTCTTTTCATCAAATATATTTTGATTATTAATTCCTTTTTTCCATCTCATTTTCAATAATACACATAAAACTTTAGAGTACCAGTCGTCTTATAATGTTGTTGTTTCCCTTTATTTTATTCTGGTTGACAAGAGACTTTGTGAAACGGATGAGTTTATATGATTGAATGTGTGTGTGTGTGTGGGGGGGGGGGTTATGAATATTCACCTCATCTTTGAATGAGAGTGTATATCAAATGGGTCATATTGGTCTTCCAATTTATTTGTTATTTTTTAAAGTATAATCTAATTGAATGTAAAAGTTATGTATCCATCAAGTAAAATCTTCAGGATTCTTTATGAATGACAGGATTGATATGAATATTGCTACTGATAGTGATGGTAAATTATATAGAGATTGCCATAATATTCGTTCAAAATTGAATTCAATCTCAGGTATTTGATCCTGACGTATATATGGACATGTGATGTCGGTAATAAACTCAATGATGATTTGGAGAGCAGCAGACGATAGTATGTCTCCTATTGTTGATGTTGTTTTGAATAGTAAATATTGTTGTATTGGGTGTAGCAGATAAGATACCAAAGATAATGCAACAATGGCCTGAATTTCGTTCTGTAGATTTTTGTTTGTTTGATGATTGTAAAACGAATTGACTACGATCCCTTCCGATGAGTTTCTCCATATTCTAAATCCTGTTTGAAATTTCCTCCATGAGTTCATGTTTTCGTTTTTCAAAGACATCTGATTGGAAAAACGATGCTCTGAACAAACTAAATTGTCAACCATTGGACTATGTCTTTGTTGCAAGCTGTTTAAGTTTAAGGATCGAGGTTTTAAATTGCTGATGAAACGATTAAACTTTTGAAATATGAATGCATATCCAACTTTTGTTATGTAAAACCTTTGCATATATGTGATTCTCAAGACTATCTCACTGATACACGAAAAGATTGTAATGATTGCCACCTCCTGAATGCTTTTTGAGTTTGTCACCATAAATCTTAGGACGACTACATGAATGAGGGAGATTATCCGAAGTTGAATAAAGCGATATTTCATGTATTCTACAGACGACCTTCTTGTGAGAACTGTTTGAATATATTCTGATAGTGAAAGTATACAAGGAACTAAAATGAGTCTGATTCCTATTCTCATGGAAGTTGAAGTTCCTGGTTGGAGCGAATATGCAACGAATTGATTGATTGTTATAAAGTAAAAGAATATGAATACGTAAAAAGACTTTGCAAACATCATAGGTGTTCCATTAGTTGCTAGTGTTTGACCTAGATTCAAGATGACCTGCTGGTTTCCAGCCACAGCAGCTTTGGTTGAAATGTGATGAACAGATATCTTTCCAAGTGCTGATATTGAACGAAAGAACAAATAATGATGAATCAAGCAAGTCATATAGTGTAAAGTATTCATATTCCTATATTGTATCCAAACGTACCTCAAAACACGAAAAAAATGTGTCACATATCAACCAGGGAACTCCTATCCTCATTATGCTTTTATGTACTGGAATCGAGTCAAATACGACAAATGAAACCACCCAAGTTGCGATAAAGTAAAACACACCTCCGCAAACGGATGTCACCGTTGTATAACTCAAGCCGACTTTGTTGTTCACATTCAAGAATTGAATAGGTAAGTAGACAACGAGTATCAGAATCAAGAAAGGCACCATCGACAATATAGCCTTTTTGTATAGAGTAAGAATAAACTTTGAGTAATTTTTAAATGATTGTTTCGATTGAGATTGAGAATGATTTTGTTGTGGATTCAAGTCAATGAAAGAATCATGATTGCCATGTTCATTGCCCGTACTATGATTTTCCAAGTTATTTTGGATACTTGCAAGTGTATTTTCCTGATCAACTACACTAATATTAATTAATTCATCTTGATTGTAATCCTCCATGACAACATCCATGTCTTTGGTTTTATCTTGTATATTTGTTTGAATAGTTTTAGTTGTTGTTATCGATTGAATTGATATTTCCTGGTTGAAACTTGATTCCATTGGATATTCTCTCATTCCATCTGCTTGTTTGTTTTGATCAGTTGATGTGGCATTATCACAATGTACATCTTTTTCGACGTTTGTCTCAACATGAGATTGTATTTCCAAGCTACTAAAGATTGTACTTGATGCCATTGATAGCAAGATGAAAGCTTTTTCCTTCCTAAAGATATATTGTTCAAGCGATTTGAGGATTAGTTTATCTAGAAACTCATAGAATCCGCTTGTTGAATCATATTTACTTATCACATGACTATCTTTTTGTATTAATCAGTTTCAGTTCAGACAATTACAGTCAAATAAATTAGATTATTCTTTGTTTATGAACCACCCCGTAGAAAAATCTGCTTAATGATCACAGTATGATGATTGTGAAGAAAAAGACAACTAAATGTAAAAAAAATACTGATCTTCACCATGTTTGATTTTATTGACAAGCTTTGAATCAACATTCTCTATTACAATTTCTTATAGTCAAACAAATGGATAAAATTCTTGAGTGTATATGTTTCTCATCTATCAACAAGATATCTTTTTTTCCTTTTCTTTGTTACTTCATTGTTTTTCAAAAATATTCCTGCCTGGTGTATAAAATATCATTTCATAGATATGCGATAGATTATGACAGAGAACAACATTGTGTCATATGGTGATCTATACATAAAGATATATCCTCCTCCACATCTCGTATCAAGGACATAAAAAAAAGGTAGAAAACATAAAATAAAACTGATCAATTTTTTGAGTTTGTCCTATTGAATGGATACAAATCATAGACTGAGATAATTGTACATTATCGATGATATTTATATGCCACGTCCCTTTTTAACTTTGTTATTTTAAAACAGATGTCAAAGATCACATTGATATATTTTTATATCAATTACTATTTGTTGATACAATAATAATTTGTTTATTTCCAATGAGGTATTATTCGTTTGTATGAGTTCCTTACATTACAATTTCTGATATAATATCAAATATGTGTTATGGTTATATATGTTAAATCGGCAAAGACGATTTCATGTCCGTTATGCTAGCAGACATAAAGACAAACATATTCCGTTTTGATGGATTTACTTGCAAACTTCAGGGAATTCGTCTGTATAGAGGGAATTGTGTGTAATTTGTATCTTACCCCTGAGAGTCTTGATGTTATGAATGGAATTGAAATCGACGATTCTAGTCGTATTTTGTTTTAACCGCTGTGATATTTCTCATAATTTGACTTATGAGTTAATATTTGATATTCCATCATTCACTGTCTATTCTTTTTTCTATGATTTAGTTGTGTTTCTTTGTATGAGTTGACAATGATGAAAACGACAAAAAAAACCAATTGTTTACCTGTTCATCCATACAACATATAGACCGTCGTTAACATTATTTTTGATCGTCTTTGTAAAGATGAATGAAAAACTGTACTTGTTCATTATATGATTTCAAAGTCTTTACATTTGATGATTGTAATGCAACAATATCATAAAAATACTCTTATAATAATTGGTAAAGGGTAAAAAGGAAAAAGGTTCTTGCAAAGAACCCCTTTCTTGACATTGAATTTACCTTATTACCTCTCTTTTCCTTTCTCTTTCTACTTGCAATTTTTTTCCAGTTCTTTTTTTTGGTGATATTTCTTTCTCTATGTGTATATTTTGTGTCTATGATTGTTTCATTTTAGTTGATTCTTGTTATTTTCCGGTATTCTTTGTGTGACAATAGTTACATTTTCATTTATAGGATGGTTGTATAAGTTTGATTCCTGTATATAATTGTTAGTATTCGTTTCATAAAGTTAATTCTTTAACTTTATATCTATCTATTTGTGATTCATTTCCTATACTATATACTTCATTACGTTCAGTTTAATACGGTTCTCTATGATTGGTTGAAATACAAAGGTCGATAAACATGAGCATGTCTATTCCTGTTGTTTTCTTTCCATGTTAACTATTTGTAGGACACTCTTATGTTTCATATTTGATATGAGTTCTTTTTGTTGGGTTTATACTCCATAATTACTTGTTTGTATGGATGCCTCGAGCATTTAAATGATTAATGTACTTGATTTATTTTCAAAAATAAATATGTTATTGTCAATTGATTTTTGTTTGTCAATATTGATTTTCATTCGAATACCTATTGTTATTTGATTTGTTCTTTGTTACTTGTTGCCATTTAAGATTGAAGGATCTATATGATGGATGTATTTCCAACCATTCGATTCAAATTCAAAATCATGATTCTTGGTTTCAATTGCATTTTAGAGAATATATATATGACGGGATGACTTTGTGTTTATTTCAGATAAAAGCACTTGCGTAAGAGAAAACATTGTTTATTTTTTTGTATGTACGAGTATTTGCATGTTAATATTTCATTCCTACATGATTCATATTCAGGACATGTACATTTATATAATAAGTTTGAATATTTCGATTTTTCATGTCATGTTTTCATTTCACAATGTTCTTTAGTACTTTTTGATCTACATTGTGTGTTTTATGATTTTTTTGATCATTCCACAAGACGAGAGTATGGTTTAATCATGATGGATTGTGTCATGGAATTGTCATGATGGTACATTTACATACCTTTGATTTACAAAATGTTTATGGATGAAAAGGTCATCAGTACCATGGTTGAGTTGTCAAAGCTTGAGTTCATATTGTGATTCACATACCTGTTATTTTCAAAATCCTTTAGTAATACACTGCATGTACATGTAAAGTATCTTTCAAGTTGATCCGTGCACAGGTTGGGCCATCGGCCATCGCGACCCTAACCCTGACGATGTCGATGTTCCTTTCTTTTTTACGACGTTCGTTTCTCTCTCTTTTTTTTACGATGTTCCTTTCTTTTTCACGACGTTCGTTTCTCTTTTTTTTACGATGTTCTTTTTATTTGCGATGCTCTTCTTCTTTTTTCAAAAACGTCGATTCTTTTTCTCTCTCTCTTTCTCTTTTTTACGATGTTCCTTTCTATCCACTTTCCCTTTTCTTTCCTGACTTCCGATTTCCAAAATTCTTTTTGTTTCTCTTGTTTCTGTCTTGTTTGGTACTTGTTGATTTTATGCCATGGAATGTTTGATTTGGTTTACTTTAGAGTTTTTTCCCTTCTCTCCCTTTTTTTTGGATATCTATAGAGATGTATATTCGTGGTTAGAGGATGAATATTTCGAATGATGACACTGGAGTTGTAGATGATACTTTTGTTGTTCTATAGTATAGAATATACCCACCAATTGATTCATGAGCTTCAGTTTTTGATTTTCGTGAGCAAGGGGAACTGATAAAATTGCAATTATGCTTATAAAAAACAAACAAGGATCCATACATGAATGGAAGAGAAGGATAATACGAAAAAAAAAACAGTATTTGCTATCAATGGATACTTACTAGCAGTGTGTGTATGGAGGATGTGTGGTTCATCCTTGGCGGGGTACATGAGCATATGAAGATGATTCGTCGATACAGACAGCTTCACCTTTTTCCATATGCACTGTTACACTTTTGTCATGGAGGCTTTGTTTTCGTCATTGTGTATCAGATTGTGTTGTCTTTTTTTTAAAAAAAAAGGGATTCTTTAATATCCTCGTTATTTTTTTAACATTTTTTTTTTACATTTTATTATGACGGCCTGTATGAATGACATGTGGCCATGAGTTGTCTTGAGCATTTATTGCAAAAACAATGGGGTTCTTTGCTGATGAGGCCTGTATGTCACCAGGACTTTTGTTCAAGGGATCTTTGCATGGCATGTTCATGACAATATAAAGTCTTTGGACTATAAGATAGTGTGATGGTGAGCTCCTTATGTCATGAGGTCTTGTTATCATGACATTTGAGGACTTTAGTGAACATTGGTGAGTAGATCGAGACAATTAGTCTATGCCATGATCACCTGATCGTGAGCTGATGAGGATCGTTGAGCGGGTGATCATAAAGTCTGTTGATCGAGGGACCTTAGATCATAAAACCTTTCCCTTAACCTTCCCAGAGCACATAGTCAGCACGATCATTCGCCGATTCCTTCCTCGTGTCGTGTGTTTGTAAGCTCAATGTGATCATGGCGTGCTCTGATCGTGACAATCAGCCGGTGTATGTGATCAAGAGATCGACTGATCAAGAGATCGACTGATCATGAGAACGTTTGAACATGAGAACGTTTGATCATGAGAACGTTTGATCATGAGAACGTTTGATCATGAGAACGTTTGATCATGAGAACGTTTGATCATGAGATCTCTTGATCATGAGAACGCTTGATCATGAGAACGCTTGATCATGAGAACGCTTGATCATGAGATCGTTTGATCATGAGATCGTTTGATCGTGGGATCGTTTGATCATGACATCGTTTGATCGTGGGATCGTTTGATCAAGAGATCGACTGATCAAGAGATCGACTGATCAAATAGTTCTCATGATCGTGACCACTGTGTCAACAGATCGGCCAATGGGCTCAGGGAATTTAGAAATGGGTTGTTCGTATTGTCTGAGAAAAGGACTGACCGAATGCGTGTCGTTGACTAAAGGCTCTATATATAGTAAGCGATCACTGATCATTGAGTTTGTTTATATAGAGAATAACGAATTTATACCCTTGAGAAAAAGGGCGGAGTGATCCAGAATCAGAAGGATGGAGCAAATGTTGGGAGGAGCATGCCCAAATGGAGGAGATTACCACGGACCTTCCTCAACCAACCCGAGCCTTCCTCTATCACCATGGATCTACCTCGATCAACCAGTGGATCTGCTACGACCATCACAGATCTTCCTCAGTCGATCACCACGACTGTTTGGCAACCAACATACATCTTCCTCGACCATTACGAGTCTTCTTGGACCATTACGAGTCTTCATTGACCATGACGGATCTTGCTCGATCATTGCTGATCTTGCTCGATCGTTGCTGATCTTCCTCGATCATGACGGATCATCTTGCTCGATCATTGCCGATCTTCCTCGATCATCACTGATCTTGTTGGATTGATTATCACGGGTCTTTGTCAGTCATCTCACGTCTTTGTCGATGGTTACGAGTCTTTGTCATTCTTGTCACGTCTTCTTCAATCATCATGCGTCTTCCTGGAACATCGCGGATCTTTTTCGACGGTCATGAGTGCCCATCGACGATCATGTGTCTTTTTCAATCATCATGAGTATTTGTCAACCATCATGCGTCTTCATCGATGATTGCGAGTCTTCGTCGACGATCACGAATCTTCATCGACGATCATGAGTGCTCATCGATCATCATGTGTCTTCATCAATCATCATCAGTCATCTTCATCGACCATCATGAGTCTTCGTCGACGATCATGGATCTTTGTCGACCATTTTGAATATTTGTCAACCATCATTTATCATCTTCATCAACTATCATGAGTTTTTGTCAACCATCGTGAGTCTTCATCGAGCATCCTGGGTCATCTTCGACCAATCATGAGCGTCTTCGTCAATCATCATGGCAGATTGTCAATCAGTACGAGACTTTATCGAATGCCACGGATAGTTGTCGCCCGGTGCAATAGACGAAAAATATCCCATGACAAAATATATGTACGAATTGTCCAGGACATAGATAGTATTACCAATGACAGAGTTATAGAATATTGATAAACATAAGATGATTGGTGGGATTGGTACATAGAATGCAAAAGTTTGTCAGTGATAAAAAGACAATAGGTATACATAATGTATAAGTTATTTATACATGAATACGATTAAAACGATATAAAAACACACAAATAGACGTATTCATAGAGAAAAACAAATTCAACTATAACACATAAAATAAATGACGGATCTTGAGGTATTTTCATTTTTTTGTACGTTTTATTTGAATAATCTCATGACTTTGATTTGATTGGTTGATCGGATGAGGGAAATTGTGCTCATGTCAAGACACCCACACGGATGCAAAAGTGTGAATGGTGATTGTGGGTGTTTAAGGTCAACGCACGAACGTGGTGTTCATATAAAAGCGTGAACGAATATAGAAAATGGTGCATGTTAGGACATAGGGGTGGATATATCCAATTTATTGCATCAAATATTAAATGGTATGTGATGTCTTAGATAATAGAATGATAAAGTTGAATATAGAGTAGATGACAGTGCTTGACATTTCCCATTATCAAGCATGACTCGAATGTAATAGAGTTTCCACGTACAATTATATATGATTGATATATTCCAGATAAGCAGTATTTTGTGTTGAGGATTGAAAATGCATCTAAATAAGCTGCCATTCCATGATAAAACATAGTAGTGGGATGATTTTAGTAAATGTTCATCTTTTGATTAGATGCAGTAAGTGTGCTTGACCTGTTTAAGGAGAGAGTCCATTTTCAAGCTCAGAAAGGAGGACGAAGGCGACTTTTTAGGCTGCAAGGACCTATTTAAGATACAAAGACCCTGTTTTGTGAGATTTTATTTCTTGACA
The DNA here is from genome assembly GCA_027487625.1 of Bacteroidota bacterium. GTDB lineage: Bacteria > Bacteroidota > Bacteroidia > UKL13-3 > UKL13-3 > CAISCU01. The sequence continues at coordinate 6,918 of JAIYDG010000002.1, read as the reverse complement.
TGGTAATATTGAAAATAATGCACATATAAAGATAAATGATGTTACTAAATCAACACAAATATTACATAAACAAGGGCGGAGAGAGAGGAAAAGACAAGAAACCAACATAAGAGTACCGAATTGGTCACCAAGGATTGAACATTTTACATTTATAGATGCACTTATACATTTTAGTGAAGTAGGATTGAACAATTGGATCCTGATACCATATAATCAAGATTTCCAGATAATTTGCATGGAAAGAAGGACCATTTCCGGAAAAAATCGACCTGTATATCATTTTTCCGGATTTTTTTTGTGGATGACAAATGATATATGATACAATATGATTTTTTATGATTTTTTAACATTTTATTTGATCATTTAAGTGATTTTAAAGGCATTTAAAGCATAATAAATCAAAACCAAACAAACCTAACCCTAACCCCTATGATGATCATTCAATGTTTTCTGATGAGGATATGTCTTCTTTACCATTAATTAAAGATTGTTTGAAAGTTCCTGGGATTTTTCATGGCATTGAGCTTTCTGAATTACGTGTTGATTTATCTCGTAATATGGATGAATTTTATAATCGTTTAAAAAGACAATTATACAACCCTTCAAAAACAAAAAAACAGAATTTGCGGGCATATGAAAAGAAGCATGCTAAAGTTTTATTAGAAATATACGATAAAATTCCGGATCTTGCTAACAATTTTGAACAAGCTTTTCAGATAAAATACCCGGAGCAACTGTCTACCAAAGCAAAGTGCACAGCGGTAAAGTTGTGTCAAATTAAAGAGTACATTACAAATGGAATGATTCATAATATTAACTTTGCCGATCATATTTTTTCCCTTACTAACATTGTACAGGTAAAGAAGATTGACAGAGAGGTTGTTGTAGTAGATGTTCAAGGGAAGTTTGTTCCGGATCACTGTTATCCGAGATCTGAGCATACTACATGTCGTGACCGTAACCCTTGGACCGAGGAAGAGGAAAGCATCTTACTTAATGCAGTATCTAGGAAAAAAAAATGGCGAGCGATTTCCAACCTTCTGCGGGATGCTGGGTATGTACGTACTAACGTTGATTGCAAGGATAAGTATCGAAACATTTTGGACTTGCGCAAGAGGAACGCGGAAAGCTCGCAGGTACTTTCCGCCCTCACTTTCCATCCAATGTTGAATTTCTTTTTCTTTTTGGTACGACAATTTCCTTTTTTGAACTTTCTTTGTTTTCATTTTCATATTCATTTTTTCGTATTAATTTTGGCATTTTCATCCTTCTTTTTTTTTCTTCCTTCTTCTGTAGACACGGGATCTGGAGACACAAGGTTGCAGTGGCGCTGATTAATTAATCAGTGCCACTTATGAATCATATTCAATTGATATAAATTTGCCTTTCATCCTTTCACGGATTGAAAATTATTTACACAAAGAATATAGTATAGAACTTTGTTTCTTTCATTCACAATCGCATTCACAATCGCATTCACAATCGCATTCACAATCACATTCACAGTCGCATTCACAACTACCTTGAACCTGAACTTTACACTTGCATTCGCTGTTGGAATCACACTTGGATTCATACATACATTCGCCTTTTTCACTCATACTTGGATTCCCAACGTCTATCATTATCGTATTCGCGCTTTCATTCACGATTATCTTTACAACCATCGTTCCATTCACGCTTACTTTCAAATGTGGATTCACGCTTGGATTCATACATAACCTCAGGCTTACTTTCACGCTTACTTTCATGCTTACTTTCACGCTTACTTTCACGCTTACTTTCACGCTTGCATTCACTCCTTGCCTTTACACTTGGATACACAACCTGCATCCTCACCCTCCTCACCATTGGAATTTACTGTTGCATTCACATTTGAATTCACGTTTACTTTCTCACTGGATTTGCATTTACTCCCACAGTTGGATATATACCCTTTGGATCTATAGTTCTATTCACACTTGCATCCATATCTTTTTTCAATTTCACACACTTTGTGCCATCATTGCACTTATCGTTGAATTTTCTATTCTGACTCATACTTGCGTTAAATTCTGAATTTTCGGTTTGAATCAATTTCCCTTATTGATCTTTTCTCTTACCTTCGCTTTTCATCGTTACATTGCTCTTACATTCATACTTTTGGAGTGTCACTGTTTTTTCACTCAGATTTACATTTGCATTTACGTTTGGACAACCAATTGGACTTTACATTCCTCACTTGTTTGTCTTCACACTTACGCTTACACATGAGTATCTTATTGGATTTTACATTCTTACAGAACTAGCCAGCAACTCGACTTGCTTTACTTGTTGGATCAACTTTACTACACTCAGACCGACTCGTCACTTTCTACACAACGACTTCAAACTGATATCGCATTACAATTTGCGTTTGAATTGACTTCTCTACAAAAACATTATTGAATGCTTATATTACTTTGTGAATGATCAGAACCAAAACACTTTTCAAGAATGCAAGACCATTATATAAAAGATCAAGTTTACCATCCATTCAAATTGTCTAGAGTCTTTTACATATCTTATATGTTCATACATGTTTTCAAGAAAAGCTTCTCTTTTCTCCCAGTTACATCATGTAACTGTGTTTGTCACCGCTTTATTGTTGATTTTGGATTCTTTTGTTATCCTTCCATTTCTTTTCAAAGTTTCATGTCACCATCCCCATTACGTTTCCCTATACTTTATGTTATCTTCCTTTAGTTTCTGTTATTTTCTCTTATCTTCTTTTCTTTTCGTTATTCATTTGAATGGTTTTGCCTTTTATCTTGACCCGTCACACTGTCTCACATGTTTAGTATGTGATGGATTCCCTTTCCCTTCATCCACTCGCATCGCCATATGTTTACTTTCATTGTAAGACTATTGAACAAAAACCTACTTCCATGTCACTTTTACTTTTTTTTCCCCTTTATATTGCCATGATATCAAGTCATATTTTATTGTCATGTTTTGTTGTCATGTTTTTATTTCTAATGTCCTGTTATCGAGTTTGACTTACATCACAATGCACTTTTGCCGGGATTGATATTGTTCTTATGTCGATATTCATATATGCGAATGACCATAGGGTGTAGCGACCCTAACCCTGACGATACTAATTGTTGTTTATTTTTCTTTCCTTCCTATTTTCTATGATTTCCTCGCCTTACAATCCTAATTGTTGTTTATTTTTCTTTTCTTTCTATTTTCTATGATTTCCTCTCCTGACGATATTAATTGTTTTTTTTTTCTATTTTTCTTCTTCTCTATTCCTTACTTTCCTCCCCTCAATATGGTATTTCATAAATATTTTTTGGCCTTCACATTTCTCAATGTTCTTTTCTTTCTATACAAGACTGTAGCTTTCTTTTCCATTTCCTTTTTCTTTTGATATCTTGCTCTTCCTCGTTCTTTACTTTTCAGTGTCCACCAAGTTTGACCCTGATTCTTGCCTCCTTCATTAGTCTTGTTTTCAAATTCTTGTATGTATGCCATGGTCATTTTAACCTTGGAGTTCTTTTCTTGGTATACTCCTACTTTTCCTTTGTTTCATTTTTTCATTACATTGATCTCCGTCTCCATCTTTTTTTTCTACTTATGATGTATTTTATGTTTTTTTATGATTCCTTTAATCTACATTGAGTTTCTTTATTCACCTTGCATCCTATATTTTCACAATTCATCTTGTTTTATTTTATAGTTTATGGATCACACAAACTCCATTTTATTTGAGATATTTTAATCTTCATTATAGAGTTTTCTTGTTGTCTCTGCCACATGCTCATACATTCACAAATTGTTTTTTTTTTCACTTGTTTGTTTACATCTTTGTTGATGTTTGTTACAAGTATTTATTCGAATCCATCTTTCCTCGTGTAGTTTTTTGTAATATGATGTGTTTTCCTTTTTTATATGGTTAGCTTTTCGACGGTCAATCTTTTCATAGACCGATTGATATGGTTAGAAATTGGTCGACATATCCCCCTTTTTCTAATCATTTTTTTAATGGTCATGTAACATATACTAGTGTGATATTACACCATTATTCATAGTTTCCTTTTTTTTTTGCTTTCCAGTCACGTGAATCTCCATATCATTACTGTGGATGTCAATTTTTTTTTAGATATTGTCTCTTTTATTATCGTTGTGAATAACCGTCAGGAATCGCGACCCAAACCCTGACGATGCCAATCCCTTCTTGTATTGATTTTCTCTCTTGTTTTTCTCTTCTATTCCTTTTGATTATCTTTTTCTTTTGATATGGACTGTGTTTATCTCGTTTATGTTGACTTTTTTTGTAATAAGGATATGGACTATATATTTTGTTGAAACTAATGTATGTTGTAATATCCACTATGATCGTCCTCACTCTTACTGTCGCTTCCTTCTTTCCCTCCTTGATTTACCTTTATGTCATGATTCGCAAATAACCATGGGGCGTCGCGACCCAAACCCTGACGACGTCAACTCTCTATTCTGTAGATTCTATGTTCTCTTGATATTCCTTTTTTTTTCTGAAATCTCTCTCCTCTTTATTTTCTCTTGTGTTGATCCCCTGTTGTCTTTCTCTCTTTTTTTTCTTATGTTGATTTTCTTTTCTCTTGATTTTATGTAATCTACATATACACACACACTGACAATGTTCCTCCCGGATTCTCTTTTGATGACGAACTTGATATTACAATCTTTTTATGTATGTATATATATATATACGCCGAGTTTTTCACTTGTTTATTCTTATCTGTCGATTCGCTTTCTTTCAGCGTTGAATACTAGAAAATACTATTGGATCGTTGTTGTTTGATTTTCATTCCCCCTTGGTTAAAGTCGTATTTCCTGTCCTAGTATAAAGTATACTCATGATTATTTGTCAATGTGTGATGATTATTCCATTCATTTTCTGTTTCCACTCATTTTGTGAGTGTTTTTTTTTCCCCTCGCATTGAGTTATTTAAGCATGCTTGGTCATTTCACTATTGCGTGAGGATTTCGTCCAAGGAGGACCATGTATATGTTGTTTCATGTCAATGAGTGGGATTCCAAGTGATCTTTAGTATTCGTGTAAACATGAGATTCATATTGAGGTTGTTATGGTTTCCTCTCGATCATGATTTTTACTTTATCAGCATGGAGTACATCGTTCACTTTGTATCTGTTGATTTGCTATTGTGTGAATAAACGTAGGTCATGGGGCATCGCGACCCTAACCCTGACGATGTCCATTCTCTCTTCTATTGATTTTCTCTTTTGTTGATTCTCTCTCTTCTATCGATTTTCTCTTCTGTTGACTTGCTCTCTTCCTTGGATTTTCTGTTTTATTGATTTTCTGTTCTATTGATTGCTTCTTGTCAAGATTTTTTCTTCTATTCCTTTTTTCTCTCTTTTTTTCTAGTTGGTATGTTGTATTGATCCTGTCTTTTATTGATCTTTGCGTTAATTCTTTTTTTCTCTTCGTTTTCTTCCCTCTTGATTCTGGTTGTTAGTTTGTGAACATGGGGTGCATAGTCCGCTTTCTATCTGCTGATTAGATGATTTGCGAATAACCATAGGGGCATCGCGACCCTAACCCTGACGATGTCCATTCTCTCTTCTATTAGTTTTCTTTCTCTCGTGACAATTCTATCTTCTATTTCGATTTTCTTTTCTTTTTTGTTTTGTTTCCTTTCACGATGTTTATTGTTTTTTTCTTTCCTTTATTTTCCCTCCTAGGTTTTCCCTGGATTATTGTTGTTGGTTATTACTTTTTTGATTCCCTCTTCTGTTACTTTCTCCTCCTTGGTGGTGTGCACTCTATTTTCTCTGAACATGGACATTTACACTTCACTTTCTTTTCTTTTTTGAATATACCGGATGCTTCTTGTATAGCTTACCTTTTTGTGTGGATTTGTTATTTTCCTTGTGTTTGATCAATTCTCCACTTATGTTCGTTTTCAATTTTCTTTTGGTCTCCCTTTTTTATCAGAGTTTTTCTCTCTTATTTTGTGTTATCTTGTTAGATTGTCTACCGCATGAACTTTTTGTGATCAGCGAGACTGTGGTAAAGATTATTTTTGTGTTTAGTTCTGAGGCATTCGGACTATGATTGTTGATCGAGGATTAGAAGAGTGTTTGTTTATTGAAAAAAAGGGATTGGAAAGTGATGGAAAGTGGTGGAAAGTGGTGGAAAGTGAAAAAGACAGAGTGGGATATGATAAGATCAGTTCTTTTGTCTTTGTGGATTTGCTTGTTGTTATGCCAGTATTCATCTTTGTCCAGATTGTTAATTTGTCGATCTTTTGGGTATTCCTTTTTATTAAAAAAAAAGTTGTGGTATTGAATCCATTATTTCAGTTTATGAAAACGAAAAGGATGATTGTTTGGAGACGTTGATCCTTGTGTTGAGGTCGAACTGTTTACTCAGCAAAGTGCCCAAAGGGAACAGCCGAGACAGACATGATCTTTTCATTGAGAAGTTGGATTTGTTTGAGCAGCTCTGTGTTTAGTTGATATAGATTGTCAATCTGCGCTTGTAAATCCAAGGATGGTATTTCGGTTTGAATTGAAGCATCGGTCGTTTTCATGTTAGCCAGGGCCTCTGGAGGTAGATTATGAGCAATTGAAAATATGAGGACGTGATAATGAAGGCAGAATATTTGAAAAGACATGAGAGAATATCAATGAATACAATGTATTCAGAGGACATGAGAGGACATGGTTATCATCAGGGGACATCAAGAGACGTCAATGAATACAGAGGACGTGAGAGAAGATCGATTGGTATCAAAGGACATAAATCGGCATCAAAAGACATCAAAGGACATCAGAGGACATTGATGGTTATTATGAGTACAAAGGACATCAGAGGACATGAGACATGAGACATGAGAGAGCAATGTCGATAACTGTTACGATGATATGCAAAAAATCTGAAAAAAT
>JAIYDG010000592.1 GCA_027487625.1 Bacteroidota bacterium | reverse complement strand
TTGCTGACACCTGCCATATTTTCCATATACCACGAGACCCTGAAAAAATGACAGTAGTTGCACTTCTATTTGAACCATTGTAAGTAAATGATCCAGATGCTGTTACCTGCAATGCTCTTGTTGATGTTTCTTTTGTAATTACATAATGAGTACCTGTTCCCACGTTATCTAAGGTAATCACCAAGTCAGTAGTTGCCCCAGGGTCTGTGCGAATTAAATGTTCAAATATATTTGAAATAGTAAAACTTGAACCCTGGACAGAACTTGGTGTATATTGAATTCTTCTTGTTGGTTTTAAGGCTCCCGATACTACTGAAAATCCAGATGTATCCACAGTAGCTACACGAGTCCCACCTGCTGTAAAATCTAACGTATCTGCACCACTTGAATAGAATCCGGTATTTGTGTCTCCTGTGAAAGTGTATGATGGAGTTGCTTCACCTCCTAATGAATTTGATATTATAGAATCACATTGAAATCCTGTAGTAATTACAGATGAACCAGTACCATTCTGCATATCAACATTGTCAATAACCCAGACACCATTTCCAACATCACTTACTCTTGTTAATTCAAATGAACCGAAATAACCAGCAGGTATAATTGAATATGTTTGGGGACTGCTTTGAGCATTAAATGAGGATACATTACCAGTTGCAGAAATAAGTGTTGTTGTTTCATACCCATGTATTCTAACATTATTATTACTATTGCTTTTTATAAATTTGAATTTACATCCAACACGACCATTAAACGACGAACCTTGCAAATAAATATTAGCATTCACTGACGCAGTATCAAAAATAACCTCTGGACGATTAAAGAATGAAACTGGGAAGTGATTATTACCAGTTGCTGTTGTAATGTTTTGTGGTTGATATTCAATTGTATCCGCAAACCGAATATTTGAGTTAAATGTGTTATAAATATTATCACTATCTACATAATTATTAAAGTCAGTTAAAGCATTTTTAAATCTATTAGTTGTTGCTGTTCCAGCAAACAAAAAGACCTTTGAGGTTTGATTATAAGCAATACCATAAACAGCAGTAGCAACTCCTGTTTGTATAAAACTCCAATTAAGCCCATCACGACTAACAGCAAGATTGTTTCCTGTTTGAGCGACTGATGCCATAAAAAATCCTCCAAAATCATTTACCCATCGAATATGTTGAATGGATGCCCACGTTCCTGTAGGTGTATAAGACGACCAATTTATACCATCTCTTGAATAATTAAAAACAAAAGTAGAAAAATTTTGAGCAATAAACATACCCAATTTAGAAGACCAAGCAATTGTATTAGAAGCAATACCACTAATTGTTAAAGCAGTGAATTGATTTGCTGTTGTGGGCATTGTTGTTCCATTGTAATAAAATATCGTTCCGCCTGATGTTGCAACCGCAACATATCTCTGTAATTCAGGACTATATGTTATATCAGTCATAGAAAAAGTTCCAGTTGCCAATGCTATATCAGCACTCCAAGACCCATCAGAGCAATCAGGAGATGTTCTAAAAAGTGTCGAATTATCTAATGTGATAAATTGTCCATTTACAAATTTAAGACGATTGATTTGTCTTGTTGTAGTCCAAGGTGCTGAATTTTGAACTTGTGTCCAACCAGTCGTTGGTTGAACCGCAGTTGTATAAAATAATTGTCTTTGTGAAGAAGTACCAGAACATACCGCCCAAACACCATTTCCGTAAGCAACATTTCTAAGATTTCCGATACTGATGGCAGAGTCTGATACAGCAGTCCAAGCAGTTAAAACATTAGCAGTCGTATTCACAAGAAGTCGTGCTTGTCCAGCTGTAGTAGTAGTAGTAGTATAAGCATAATAACCATTTACTTCATCAACTGCTATATCATAATAAATACCAGTATTTAATGAATTTGCAGTGCTTGTTGTTGGTGTTAATATTAAACTATAATCAGGTGTAAATGTATTAAAATTAGTTGAACCATTTTGATTAAGAGTTTTCATATTTGTATTATTGCTTGTGTTAAGTCCAATATTAAATTGAGTTGGTGTTAATTCTGTTGCTTGAAGTCCATTAACAACCGACCATAATCTCGGGTCAGTTGAAGCATTAACTCTTTGTCCTGAATAACCAGTTGTCGCACTATCATTATGAAAAGTTAAAGCAGGAGTTGTATTATTTCCAGTTGCATTTGCTAACAAACGATTATTAAAAAATGATTGATTGTTGTTCATTTCTAAGGTATTAATTCCACCGGCACTGAATCTTAACCTGTCGATTGAATCAAAAACATAAAACATACCGGTATCCGTTCCGTCGGTTATAAAAGAAAAAGAGGGACTGCCAGCAGTACCATTTCCCGCTCTAAATGTACCAGATGTTGCAATTCCATTAACCACTAAATTAACGTCATTACCGGCACCAGTTTTACCAATTTCAACTTGAGTTGTTCCTACATCCATTAATATTTTGTTGTTGGCAACCATTCCTATTGTATCAAGAGCAGGACGGTACAATCCACAAGAGGGGTTGTCTTTAAAGCATACCCCGGGAGTCGCTTGTGCACCATCTATGTGTCTGGTAGTGTTATGAAAAATGGTTCGAT
>JAIYDG010000357.1 GCA_027487625.1 Bacteroidota bacterium | reverse complement strand
CGACACGTTTTGACTTGGATTATAAGGTCGAAAGCGTTCAATGAGTTCTGTGTCGACACGTTTTGACTTGGGTTATAAGGTCGAAAGCGTTCAATGAGTTCTGTGTCGACACGTTTTGACTTGGGTTATAAGGTCGAAATGAATTGATATGCTGTAGGTCGACACCAAAGTGGGGAACTAAAATTTTTCCAGGGAACCTTAAAATGTTACATTGGGTGTATAAGAAATAAGCAGTCATTGCAGTCTAATAATTGCGGATACCCAAAGGCAGAGATATACCTTAGACCTTAGATATGTCGACCTTAAAAAAGTAGTAAAAATGTTTCGACCTTATTAACCTAATCATTTGCAATTTTGTCTTTTAATAGTCTTGTTCCAATATATGTACATAATCCATAATCCAATAATATGCTATAGGATCTTATATGTATTGATATGTCGACCTTAAAAAACATGTGAAAATGTTTCGACCTTATTAACATAATCAAATGCAATTTGGTCTTTTAATAGTCTTGTGCAATTAGATAAGTGCAATCAAATGCTAGGAGGTACTTGTACTTAATCAATTGCAATTAAAGATTGGCATAATCAAAATGATTAATCTCGTGCAATTAGAAAACTGTTTAGTATGTTGTATTAGACTGTCCTATCAGTTGCGCACATAAAAGGTGATCGAAATTGAAGCATGTGAGTCAAATCATCGTCAGCGCTTGAGGGAGGAAGTCGTTCAGAACGAAGCATGACAAAGGACTTTGTTGAGGTTCGAGCCAAGGGTCGAGTGACCTGTTACATTCACAACGGATTCCTCTTTACCACCGACCAATTGCATCACGGCCTTGTCTTTGTCCGCTGCACGCGCCGTTTTTGTACAGCATCCGGACGAATCAACCTCAATGATGGCACCTCCAGCTTTGACGAGGACCATTCCCATGGACGTCCAGACTTGGGAGCCAAAGCAAGGCGTTAATTGTCCGAAAATATGATTTGTCACCATAATTTGTGTTCAATGTAAGCATAACTTGTGTTGAATCACTGAAATGTGTCATTAATAAAATGAATTTTGAATTCAAATGTGTTGTTATTTCTTATGATAAGCATAATTTGCTTTTGAAAATACATAGTGTATGTAGTGGATAATGGTTACATTAATCAAATGTTAATTAGTATTGGTAATGTATGGGAACGGAAGCCTATAAAAGGCTGTCTGGTTGTGGGAAGATTGTCATTTGCGATTTGAACCTTGAACCAAACGATTGTTTGAAGATGGACTCGGATTTGATTCTTCAACTCATCAGTGGGCCAAAATGGGGCCAGACGTTGTTTGTGTACGAGGCCCAACACATTTTTGTCCGCAGGTTATTTTAAATGGCTAATTTACTCCAATGTAGACACTATAATAGCATTTATTGTAATGTGAAATATGTACTAATCGTTTGCAAGTTAATAGTATAGAACTCATTTTCAATGTAATTTTATGTAATAAGCTATTGAGAATTACAATGTTATAAAGTTATTCCCGTTATTTCCTCCAAGTTGGGTGTAAGAAAATGCTCAATACATTGTTCTTTAAATTGCCATTAGTTATCGCCGTGGAGAGACATTGTACATTGCATGCCAAGAGCCAACGTGCCATGCCAAAGGGGAGCTGTTGAACGATCCAAATGGGCACGTCCCAGAGCGCTATATCATCGTGAAAGTGGATGAAGTCCACAACCACTTGCCGCCTATTCGAGGCTGAACATCTTAATGCAAGTGACACATTGTGTACCCATTGTAAATGCGTTAAACCTGTTCTTTAACTGTGTACAATAAATATATTGTTACATGAAAATGTGCAGACTGTCAATCATTTATTATGGACCTTTCAAACGCATATTAATAGAAACGTAGTGTTTTAATGTCGACACTATCTGACAATGTTATTAAAGTCGACATATGTAAAATGTGTGGTGTGACATTCAAAAGCATGCTAAGAGATGTACAGTAATTAATGTCGACATATTTAGAAGGTATTATTAAAGTCGACATATGGGATATCTTACTGGTAGCCGGATTTTACACTTCGCAAATGCATGTTAATAGAGTTGTTATGAATTATGTCGACATAGTTAGAAGGCATTTTTAAAGTCGACATATATAAATCTTAACTGGAGACGGTCCTGACACTTGCTTGTCAAACGCATGTTAATAAGGTTGTTATAAGCGGATCCCGTTATAAGTAATGTCGACATAGTTAGAAGGCATTATTAAAGTCGACATGTATAAATCTTAACTGCAGCCGACTTGCTTTGCCAAACGCATGTTAATAAGGTTGTTATAAGTAATGTCGACATAGTTAGAAGGCATTATTAAAGTCGACATGTATAAATCTTCACTGGAGCCGGTCCTGACACTTGCTTGTCAAACGCATGTTAATAGTGGTATAGTACTGATTGCCGACAAAATGTAACGGAACTACATATTTTATTAATATCATAACTGACGGTTTTCCCAATAATGAAATGAAAAGGACAAGGAAGTGCAAATATTTTCTATTTATTTTCAAATTCTTTCAGGTAATTAGGATTTCTCATAGTGCGGAGATAGTCCAGTAATTCCATCCACTCAGTTGTGTCATCTTCAACCAGATCTTCCAGTTTCTTCAAGTCGGTCTTGTGTGCTTCCTGAATTTCTTCTTCATTTTCGAAGATGAAGAAGAGAAAGTTGAGAAGAAACCTTTTTTTCAGGAAAGTCTTGCCAATTGTGTGCTCCATGCGAAAGTTCCTGTACTGTTGCTCTTCATCGCCGCTGCTGTCACTTCCGCTCTCGAACCACTTGTCTTGTATGTCCCTGTATTCTTGGATCCGTTCCTTTAGTTGTTTGTAGCACGTCACCATCTCCCTGAAGTGGATGTTGAGCTGGTTCTCCACAATTTCGAACCTGAGGCACCCCGTCTTTGCACTGGATAGTTGGAAACGAGTTGTCGAGGCCATTCTGAGTACAAGAGATGTTTGTTCTTGCAGCCTCTTCACTCTGTCCATGTCTCCGGTGTGTCTTGGATCGTAGAATTTAGCAATCCACAGAATTGTGGCATCTCCAAGGCTTGGCCTAGGTTGATATGGGAACCGAAGTTGATTGGTCTGTAGAATCGCCTCCGGATTCATCTGTTGATTCATCTGCAAATAAAGATAAACATTCCCAGTTTAACTAGTGTGAAGTAAAGGAAATAACAATTGAAAATATCTCATTTTCTCACATAATAGCAGTGTAATAAAGTCGACAAAAAATTTGTCCGTTATAAGGTCGACAGTACACTTATGTTTGTCAAAGCTTGTAATGGTGCTTTAAAAATATACATAGTTACCTTGGAAACTGTCATGAGCTGCAGATGTTGTCCCTGGGAAGGTGAAATGTAGACTGATGTGCTTGCTGTGGCTAGCTAGCTAGCTAGTTTCATAACTGACTCATTTTACTAATCACCTGTAATTTAGGCCTACGACAGTTGTCAAAATTCAGAATTGCACCATCGTTATAACTCAGTTGTTATTTGTAGGAAGTCCAAAACATGTACAAGTCCCTTGTTATTTAATAATTGTATATGTTTAATGTGAACTGCTCCTACGTTATTAGAATAATACAGTAGTGCCACTCCTTAGCAATTATGTAATAGAATAATGACAACGAAAATCACTCTTCTGCAATTTCAACCATGCACATTAACCTTTCCCTTGTTACTTAATCCTTGCCTATGTCAAATGTTAACTGCTCTGACGTTATTATAAATGTACACATATGTCGACACGTTTCGAAGGTATTATTAAAGTCGACATATGGGATATCTTAATGGTAGCCGGACTTCACACATGATGGGTGCTTGTCAAATGCATGTTAATAGTGTTGTTAAAAATAATGTCGACACATTTGGAAGGTAATATTAAAGTCGACATGTTTAAAATCTTGACAGGAGCCGGTCTTTAATACCGGACTCCCTTTAATACATATGTTGTATTTGTAACAAAAGCTAGTCATATGCAATTTTTGTTTTGCACATTTACCACTCCCTGGCAATCTTATTATATGACATTTAATATGAAAGCCACTCATATGCAATTTATATTGTTCACAATTACCACTCCCTGGCAATCTAATTATATGACATTTAATATGAAAGCCACTCATATGCAATTTATATTGTTCACAATTACCACTCCACTGCAATTTACTACCAACCTGCTGAAGGCAATTGTGAGTACATAAATAAGTGTGTGCGTGATTATGTGTCACTTCCTATTTGACCGTCGACCTGTGAGGTCGTACATTCTTCACAATGATGGCCGGAATTGGAGTTCCCAATTATAAGAAGATCGAAGGAGAGCGTAGTGGATCGTTGAATTACATCGACAATGATGGCTTTGGCTACTGTCGGGAGAAGCAAAGGGACACCTACCTCTACCTGAGGTGTAAATTCATGGACCGCAACGACAAGGACAACACTTGTAGTGGACGCGCTGTCATTGATTTGGATACAGACAATCTTCGCCGAACATGTGAGCACAAGTGCACGCCTTCGCCTTTGGATTTCCAAGTACTGGAGGCTAAAACGGAGATGAAAAAAGCGGCTGCGGCAACATCAACTCCCTTCTCTTCACTTCATCGTTCTGTGTTGGAGAAAGTCAATCCAGAAGTTGCCACAAAGATCCCAATTCGCACTGTCATCAACACGATGAGATCTGTAAGACGCCGAACGTAAGTGCACATTTATAATTGTTACAATTTAATTTCATAATTAACTAAGCAAATACATATGTATAATGCTTGTGATATTCAAAGTTTGTTCAATCGCAAATAATGTGTCCAGTATTTTTTCATTTTAATGTGACACCTGTACTACTCCGTTGCAAGGTAATAGTGTGCTAGAGCAATGTGCTTTAGTGCAATTTAACATTAACATTGCATTTTTTTTTTTTTTTTTTCAGCGTTAGACTACGAGACAAGATGTACTCGATGCCCTGGAGGGTGATGACGAAGGTGTGAAGCCGGCAAAGCAACATTACCGGGGTTGCGTCACCTACATCCATGGCCAGATGACGCAAATTGCCCTCATTTTTGCCAGTACTCTGCTCATGAGCCTCACTGAGCATGATTGCACGTTTGTGTTTGCCGATGCGACTTTCCACACCGCTCCGAAGCCCTTTGCTCAGGTCTTTAACATTCTTGTCTCATACAAGGGGGTCGTTCTGCCAGTCTTTCACATCCTGATGACTTCAAAACTGCACGGTCTATACCGGAAGGTCTTTGAACGTTTGAAGGAGCTCTGTCCCAGTTTTAAGCCATCTTACGTGAACACGGACTTTGAAGGTGCGCTCATCAAGAGTATCAAGAATGTCTTCCCCAATGCAGTAGTTAACGGCTGTTGGTTCCACTACAAAAACGCTCTTCACCGCGCAATTATGGGACCCAGTAAGTTTTGAATTTTTATTACTTACATTTACCTCTCAACGGCTATTTAAGATTAACATGTTCATAAATAAGGTCGACATATAAATAGAGTTTTATTAAGGTCGTCATAGATTAGATCCCCTTGTGTTATGTTATACCACACCATATCATTTGCAATTTTACATTGTGAAAGCTGTTTCATATGTCATTTGCAAGTTAATATTGAGAAAGCTGTTTCATAGGTCATTAGCAGTTCACAATTGAGAAAGCATAATTATAGGTCATTTGCAATTTCATAATGATACATTTGTTTCATAGGTCATTTGCAATTTAATATTGAGAAAGCTGTTTCATAGTTCATTGGAACTTTAATATTGATAACGCTGTTTCATAGGTCGACACAGACACATAGTATTATTAGGGTCGACATATAATTAACACAGAGGTAAAAAGCAGTCCTTTTTTTCCCATTGCAGAATACAATCTTGGTGCCTTGTTCGGAAACCACGGTGTTGCAAAACGTTTGCTCTGGATGTACTTTGCACTGCCTCTCTTGCCCGCAAACGAGATCATTCCTCAGCTGAAGAGAATCAAACAAGACATCAGGTCGAAAATGGTGGAAAGGACCGATCGCAAGCTCATGTTAGTCTTCCACGAGAAGTACATGAAGAAATTTTGGACCAACATCATCCGGCCTGCACGGTTCAGTGTCTTTGGCAACAGACACAAGACCAATAATAGTTGTGAGTCCCTTCACAAGTTCATGAAACTTGTCATTCCGCACAAGACTGGTTTCTTTCCGTGGTTCCAAGCTCTTCATCTCAACATCATAAAAAAGGCCGAGGATGACAAGGCACACATTGATGCCGGTGAAGAAGTTCGTAAACCACTTGCTCCCGAGAAAGTCGACTATGGCAGGTAATGATATTAAATTCTCACTACTCTTGTGCAAATTAATAGCAACAACTATATAGTTTTAGTCACATAGCTTACATTGCAAATGAGAACTGTTCAGTCGTTAATTAGATTGTTACTCCTCCTGAAGTACATATCAATTAAAATGTTATCTGTTCCTTACAGGCGCATTGCTTTAAATGAGGTCAAATATCTACGTGGCCAGTTGTCCGCTGATGACTTGGTTGACCAGTCTATTCACTTCTTTGTGGACCTGAAAATAAAGAAGTATCGGAAGGCTCAAAAGAACAAACTCCTTCAGAAGCTGTTGGATGAAATCGAAAGTCAAGGTGTCAATGACGTCCTAGCGGAGGTTAACGCTGAAGAAGGTGATCTCTTCTTGAGTGACGAGGAGGACGATGAGAGGCCAGTTTCTAATCCACTTGCTAATGTCATTGTCACCGACCAGTGCCCTGTCTGCCTAGCCGAAAGCGGACTTAATGGAGCTGAGCTTCACTTCTTCAACTTCGAATGTGGCCACAAAGTGTGCAAGGATTGCATACCACAGCTTTTCCGTGGAAGCGAAAATACCAATTGTGCTTTTTGCCGTGCACCCATCACAATGAAAGCCAAGAGGAGAGTGTTTGCCAATGACTATGTAGTCCGTAGCACCCAGGATGAAGCACAGGCACAGGCACCTCGTGTCTTGACACCAGAAGAACGCAGGCAAGAAAATGTACTTCTGATGGCTGCTCGGCTGAACCGGGATCCTTCTGAACCAGTTGCACCAGTTGACGACAGTGACACCGAATTGGATCGTGTCATTGCGGAAGAAGAGGATGAAGAAGTCTTACTTGTGGAATCGGGTAATGCATCTATTTTTCTCAATATTGCATTTAGCAAATCATTCGCAAGTACAGAATAGTTACATTTTCAATTTGTTTGTAAGGTCAAGTATACTAATCCTTTGCAAGTTAGAATGCTGCAGACTTCCAACCATCAAGTAACAATTGATTGAGTGAGTGCAGGGTTAAAATCTTTCATACGCAATCTAATACCACTATACTTTCAAAGTAACATTTTTCTTATGATCCACAACATTGCTTTCAGTTCGTCGTGGACGTGGACGTGGCCGTGGTCGCGGCCGTGGCCGTGGGCGTGGACGTGGACGTGGAGCTGCACAGGCTCAGACTTTGATCCCCCGTGGTAGAGGACGCCCGCGTGGTCGTGCTAGAGGAGGGCGAAGGTTTGGACGAGTGTTCCCAGATGTCGTCTCGTCTTCGGAATCGGAGGTCGAGGATGATCCAATTCGAGTGGATGTGGAGGTTCAAATCCACGAAGGAGCCGAAATTGTGGATATCTCGGACGACAACGAAAGTGACATCGAGCCCCTGCCACAGAGGCCAAGGCTCGAATAGTTATGACCATTTGAAGCACAAAAAACCATAAATGTTTGCATCTCACAACTTTATAATTTAATGTTTTCCCACATGCTTTAATTTGCTTTTTCATATCCATATGTCATTTTTTGTTCTTTCCTTACAAGTTATAACAATAAACATTAACTATCTCAAATCTTTGCATTGATTTAAACTTGGGTAATTTGGTGATAATTATACAAAAGACAAGACTTACTTACTGTATACTATATGTACATAAATTGCAGAGGAGTAATAACATTTAAGTCGACACATTTCTATGTTACTTATAATGTCGACATGATAGTTGTTAGAAGTAATGAATAACAATTAAATAATTAATTGCGAAGGAGCATGGTAAATAAGGACGACACCAAAAGGGAGCATTATTAAGGTCGACATAACTGTTTGCAATCGTTAGGAGCCATTGACATTTATGTCGACACATTTGTTTGTCGTTTATAAGGTCGACATAGAAAGTATACATTATTGAGTCAAGTGTGAAATATTTATAAAGTCGACACATATTGAGGGCATTTGTTAGGTCGACATAATAAAGAATACTTTTAAATCTTGTATGATCTTGTACAGTATGTGCGCCATAGCAAACTAATCAGTAGCAATTTAATATTTGTGAATAGATTACAGCAAAACTTTTGTTATTTACTGTATTCACAATCCAATTTCACCATGTTGATAGGTGGCTGAAAGTTCGGTTCTGCTCATTCTTTCATCGGGGTTCTTGGAGTAAACATCAAAAGAAGCGAGTTCCTTTTTAACAGAAATGGATCAAAGTGCTTTAGCAACACCAAAAACTATAAAAAGGTTGTGCCCTCGATGCAATCTTTACACAAGAGAAGCAATACACGTACACTTGAAAAAGTGCACTGAGTGTCCGCGTTGTGGACGA
The DNA here is from genome assembly GCA_027487625.1 of Bacteroidota bacterium. Lineage (GTDB taxonomy): Bacteria > Bacteroidota > Bacteroidia > UKL13-3 > UKL13-3 > CAISCU01. The sequence continues at coordinate 2,806 of JAIYDG010000357.1, read as the reverse complement.
TACAAGACACATGTGAAGGTTCACCTCCAAACTTGCAAGGGAGTGGGAAAAGTTCAAAGGGTCACATGTCCGGTTTGTCCTCGTACCTATCACCCTCAATCTCTAGGTAGGCACTTGAGGAAAGAGCATCCGACTGAAATTTGGACCTCGGGTAGCAGGAAGCATCGAAAGGAAACTGTTCAGTGTGTCAAGGGCCGTGAGCAGGTAAGTCATTGTAATCATAACAATTATTTTCTAGTATCATTTCCCAAAATAATCATTTGCAATTTAAGAACTTTAGTTATCTTGTATGCATTAAGCGTTCCATACAATCCTTTGTTATTTTTATAATGTCATTTAAAGGACAATGCTCCTGATGGAGATGAATCGGGAGAATCAGATACTCCAGACGGAGTATTCGAATACGAAATTCTGAACTTCTCTGGAGAAAATGCTGCAGACGACAACGATGCTGAGGAGGAAGAACATGAAGTTGACAAGGATGATGCAAAAGAAGAAAATAAACATTTGGAAGGTAATTTCATCAGATTATTAATTATTATTTCACTTAAGAACAATTCCACTTCCTTACACACTTCCTTACTACCTTATTAAGTTCATTACTTAATTACTACTTGGTCCTAATCCAGGTTCCTTGGAAATAAAACTGGAAGTGGAAAACGAAGATGCGGGGACAACTTTGACAGCCATTCCCTTGCTCCAAACGTTCGTCTGTGCACCACCTCCCACGCTGTCCTCCACTGAACTTTCAAAGGTTACAAGTCTTCCCATGACCCTGAAGCAAGCCATTTGTGCTGGTATACCTGAACTGGATCCAGCCAATCGAGATGATCTTTTGCCCGCCTACTTAGCATTTCGGATGGGAAAATTAGCAGGTACCAGCTCCTTTTAAACTTATTAAGTCATTTTTAATTCATACGAAATGGTTCATAGAAAGATATGGTCTTTAACATAGCAAATCTATGCTCACTTCCATTTCTTTCCATTTCAGTCTCCACATACAACCAGTTGATGGGCTGCGTACAAGGCAAAAACCCCCCGTCTGTTTGCCACAACAAGGTGTTGTGGATAGCCATTTTGCTTCGTCAATTTATGGAGCATTAAAAACTAATTAAAATGCTTCAAAATTTATAAAGCAATGTCAAAATAAGAAATAAATGTCTTACATCTAAAAATCCTCTATAAATTCATTTAAAATAAACATTTTTATGCAAAAAATCTGTCGTACAAATCATTTGCAATTTAATACTGTGCGTCTCTAAGAACCCACTCTTGTGTTATTTACATAACTGCACACCATCTTCGGTGCGATGGCAGCTGAGAGCGTGCAAGCGGCATGCCCACCCCCCACGCACACACCCAACACGCTCTCGGGACTCCGACGCTCTCAGTTGCAAGTTGTATTTTCAAGTAGTCGGAAGTCTTTCTTTTCCAATCATGGCTTCTCACGATTTGACCCGTTACGGCAAGGTATGAAGAAATAAATTGATATTTAATTGTAATTATTGAAGAGACCAATGTCGACATGTTTTTATGACATTTTTAAAGTCGAAATGATTATGTCCAATGTGTTATCACTGAAAAGGTCTTCATACTTAGCATTTGCGAGTTATCGCTAGGTGAACTTTAGTAATGTCGACATGATTACATAACATTTTTAAGGTCGAAATTTTAATTTGTTCTTATTTCATCAAGTATATGTTTTCACGAGCATTGTTGTTAGACAGAAATAATGTCGACATGATTTTTCAAGTCTATTCACGCTCTTTGTTACAGAATGTCATCGTCTGTCCCGAATCTTCTTCGGATGAGGACGAATGGGAAATGAAGTACGACACCATCTATCAAAGGAACCGAAGTCGCCGGTACCCGCGTCCACCTGGTGAAAGTTCGTCTCGTCAAACTCCATCTTGCGAGGTAAATACTTCAATAGTATCAATTTTTCCAAACTATTTTTAGTAAACTAATTTAAATAATATGAACTTTGTATCAGTTGCAATGTAATAACTATAACATGTTATTTCAAACGCAAATTAGTTACATTTACGGCGTCAGAAGTTACCATATCATTTGCTATTTAATTATTGCACCATGTTATTTCAATCGCTATTTAGTTACTTATATCCTATCATTTGCAATTTAATAACTATAACATGTTATTTCAAACGCAACTTTGTTAATGAAAATAAATTGCAGAAGTATAATTTTGACGGATCCCAATTTTTTCCCATAGGAGCTTTGCACACAACTTCAAAACTGTCAATTGGGCAGTCCGGACCACATTTCTCCGAAACAGGGACCAGGACCCTTCCTCAATCATTGGCGGAAATGTCAGGCTTGCCGCACCAAGTTCGTGGACCCCACGAAGGCATTCCTGGAGTCACAGCCGAGCATGTCCCAGATCAGGGAATTTAACCGAGTGTGGCCCATCATCGTGCAGGACATGCAGGCCAGAGGCGAGTGCCTTGGGCCTGTCATCAATCAATTGCCTTTTTGAATGGTCAATCTTACTCTCATTCCGTTGTTAATAAAAACCAAATATCTTCAATAACTTACTGTAACCTTTTTTTCTTACTTTTGGTAACATGCTGTCATTCGCAATTATAATAGGGTTATTTAAAGTTTAATCTAGTCACAGGGTTAATTCAGGTCGACATCATTTTGTACCATTATTTGGGTAGACATAGTAATAAAAGGTAGTGTTCAAGTTTGATCATGATCTTGTCACAGGGTTAATTAAGGTCGACATCATTTAGTACCATTATTTGGGTAGACATAGTATTAAAATGAAGTGTTCAAGTTTGAT
>JAIYDG010000635.1 GCA_027487625.1 Bacteroidota bacterium | reverse complement strand
GATAAGTTGGCGAAATCTTGCATAATCATAGAGAGTTTGCATAAAGTTGTTAAAATACAAACTTAAAAAGATTTTACTAATAGAATCTAAGAATGAATAAAATTAATATGACAGATAATATAATGAACAGCAAATATTACATGTCCCTTATTGATGAAAGAGACCGCAAGTTATCACACCAAGAAAAACTTGAAGAAATTCTAGAAAACGAAAACCATCAGGCATTTCAAGTTTGCACGAGTCTTGAAGAAAAATTAAAAAAAAAGAAACAGGTGCAGAAAGATTTGGAGACATGTGAAAAAGAAATAGAAAGATTGAACAAGGACATTTTAAAACAGAAAGACCGTGAAGAAAATGAATTCAAAAAACTCCAAGCAAAAGCCGAAAAGGAAAAATCAAAAGAACAATCAAAAGCAGAAAAAGAACTAGAAAAGGAACAATCAAAAGCCGAAAAGGAAAAAACAAAGGAACAATTAAAAGCGGAAAAAGAACTAGAAAAGGAAATAGAAAAGTCTCAAAAGGAAAAACGCAAATCAGAACATGTAAATCAGGTAAACGCAAAAAGACTCAAACTGGAGAAATTTGAGGAATTGGAAAGAGATGCCGAATCTGGAAAATTGTTCGAACCAAAGGATTACCTTAATCTGGAAATTCCAACAGAAAATTTCGAACTGAGCAAATTTATTAAACAAATGACGTACGCAAAAAATCGAATTCAAGACGATGATTTTCTTGAATTGGTTGATGATTGTTGTAATAAATTTTATAAGCATTATTATAGATTGAAAAATTCAGGTTCATACGTGTATTATAATGTACATACACATGAGTGGGACTTAATCACTAGTATGGACATGCAAACAAACCATAAAAAAATGTTGGATGCTGGTAAATATGTATATAAACACATCATGAGAAACGAACCAAATTATATTCAGCAATGGATTCATGGGGACGATAAAAGAATAATACAAATAAATGATACGGAAGCATTTATTAATATTTCAACAAGATATCTACTGAAATTATGGGACACAAAACCTCTAATAATGAGCGACGTCGAATTCGAACAACGATGGAATTTCTTCCAATATGAATATTTACTAAAATGTTTATGTTCTGGAAAAATAGAAACTATGACTTACGTTTTGCAGTGGATTGCGCACGTATTGAATGGAAAAAAGTGCCCCACATTCCTGGTGCTATTTGGTATCGAGGGAACCGGAAAATCCTCACTGAAAGAATTTATATGTGCAATGATGCCTGCAGAGCTGAGTATTCCAGCCGCAAAAACTGAAGACTTATTTAGTCAATTCAACGAACACTTGCAGGGGAAATTCTTTGTGTGTTATGAAGAAGCTAGCACATCAGGTCCTCGTGAGTACACAAAATTAGAAGACAAAATTAAGACATACACCACAGATAAAACTTTCGTAGTGAATGGAAAACATAAGAGTGTGGTTCCTATATGTGAAAATACTCAAAACATGGCTTTTGCGACAAACAACGAAAATGCTCTTAAACATCAAGGCTCTCAGCGTAGATGCGCCGTTTTAGATGTTAATCCAGAATATTCAAGAAAAAAATATAAACCGACATTATGGCAACCCTTGTATGGAAATTGCATTAATGATCAGGATTTTATTTTACGAGCAAGAGACAAATTGAGAAAAATGTTTGATCCAAAATTCAATTTGGAACATGTACCTATTACAGAAGGCAAAAAATACAATTCATTACATGAAAGAAAAAATACAAATCCATTTGCTTACATGATTGCGAAAGAATTCCTCGGAAAAACATTCAACTTTAATAATCTGTGTGAATTGTTGAAGGATTTGGAAGACAGAGATAAAAGTCATTTGTGTATGACTGAAACGGAGTACAATAATCTAGACTCTGATGAAAGAAAATCAAAAAAATATTGGATTACCCATTCTAGTGAAGAGGACCGGCAAAATATCTCGGGTCCATTTTTATGGAAAGTTTTTCAAATGTATTCACTTCAAAATTATGGCGACAAACATAGAATTCATAAAACGGCAAGTACTCTATACGAGGAAGTTGAAAAATTCGGTCTTGAAAGATACCGAAAAAGTGGTATTGATGCATTCAAAAAATTATCCTGGGAGGGTGAAGGTGGGATTAAAGAAACATTGGAATTATTGCGCATTTATGTTGATTTGCCTGAAACAAAGGTCGATGATGTAATACAGTCTGAAGAACATGAAAAGGATATCCGAACATACACTCAGCCAACAAAATTTGCATTTAAAAACCTTACTTCTTAAAATAAGAGGCTAATTTTATTTGTCTATAGTGCACTGGATTACTCACATCCGGTTCACCAACAATATTATTATTTTCATCTACTTTCTGTAATTCATACATAGGAGGACTGCCTGGCGTCAAATAAAGATTTACAATTTTAAACTTTTCATGAGACCACCTAACATCGCCTTTTTTGAATTCACTTTTTCCTGTGTTTCTATTGATTTGTTTATGCAAAACTCTTCTGACAATTTGACCAACTTCTAATAAATTTTCATTTGTATTTTCTGCCCCAATAATATTTTTTTGACTCTGATTTCTTGGCCGACTTCTGGGTTTTTTTAATTCTTTACTATTTAGTTCATCGACAATATTATTCATATTCGAAGTAAAATTAAAATCATTTATGGTTTTACTTTTACTATTTGTTTCATAGATTTGTTGGTCAAATTTGTCCTGTTTATCGGCAAATTTATCTTTAATAAAAGCAATTTGTTTGTCAATGTGTCCGATAGATTTTCCGGCTGTTTTTTTAGTCAATACTTTATTTAAATCTTTCTTTACATATTTCGAAAATTCTCCTTCGAATTCGTTACCCGCATCGACCACTATTCTATAAGTTGGGGGCTCTAGTATTTTGTTTTTTTGGTAAATCTTTTTTAGTGCTTTCGTGGATTCTTTTGCAGTTCGGTCATTCAAAAACTCTACATCTAATTTTTTGCTTGCAAAATCTGAAACAACTAGAGCTTGTTTAGGTTGTTTTGGTCTATGTCTATCTGAAGAGATAAACATTAAATCCGCTTGATGGGATGCATTTGGTTTTGTTTCTTGATAATGAGGCCTTTCGTACTTGTATTTTTTTGTTGTAAAATCTGGTGCAACTTCCTTAATTTTGTCCAAATTTGTATTGACAAATTTTTTGATTATATAGGGATTTTTATTACCAACCATACTTTAATTTTTATAAAAAATTGAAATGAAAACAAAAAAGAAAAATATTTAACTTAAAGAATATTTCATATAATAATTTATAAATGGAAGGATTTGTTCATCCCAGCGGTTCTAAAGTGCTCGGTAATTATTCCGAGGAGTTTATGAAGATAAAAATATCAACAGGTCAATTATTGCCCATTGTTGTATCAAAACAAAAAGTAAAAATTAGAAAATTCAAATTGAAAAAGAAATTAACCATTTCTGAAGCATATGAAGAATTGGATAAAGTAAAAAGAAAATTTATGGAAAATGGAGACCATTTATTACATAGTTTTCAGTCTGTTGTTCATTTTGAAAATATTGGATGGCGTAGTGGCTACATAGTAAATCCAACATTGAATAAACCATTTTTGTATTTTGCAAATAAATACACATCTATGAATCCAGAAGAAAATGAAACTCCATATGATGCACTAATTGATGAAATTCAAATTACATTATATGGATATGACGAAAAATATGATTCTGTTTATGAAAATCTAGATTTTGATGAGTAAAAATATAAACTTAAAGACTACTTTACATAATTAGATAAAAAGAAATGGAAAATATTGATTATCAAGAATTATACAATACCTTAAGACAAAAACAAAAGAATGCCAACAGAAAGTTTTACACAAAAAATAAAGAAATCATTTGTAAAAAAAATGTTTGTGAAATATGTGGAGGAAAATATACAGATGTGCATAAAATACAACATGAAAAAACACAAAAACATTGTAAAGCCCTTTTTTACAGAAAAAATTGAATTAAGTTAAATAAAGTAAAATATTTAACTTAAAGACTTTTTTACATTACATTACATAGAGAATGCAGAGTAATAAGAGATTTAAATCAGAGACATCAGAGAGGTCATTCAAATACTGGGCTGATATGCCCAAGTACATGAATGCAGGCGAAAAAATGATAAAAATTTATAGAAATATTCCAAGCTCTAGTTTTGTCGAATATTTTGATGAAAAAACTGGAATACATTTAGACGAAGGTGAAATAAGAAATACCTACTATTCAATGTTTTCTGAAGACTTGAATGCATGTGAGTATTTACTGGCCAAGTGTGAATATTGCACAAAAACACATGTGTGTGAAAATGTTGAGGAATGTTATAAAAATTTCATGATCGGTGCAGGAGAAATTCATTATCGAACAAAATTCAAAATACTAAGTTATGGTTTGTATGACAAGTGTTTGAAGGCAGCACAATATTTCAACTTATCTGAAGAGAAAAGAAAAATGATTTACAATTTTGAGCCAGTTCATAATTCTAAAGAAATAGAATTTATTGACAATACTTCAGGAGGAGGTTTGCAGTACCTGAAACGTCATTGGGTTGGAACAGTATATAAATATGATAAAATCAGTATGTATCCTTCCATTATGGCATCCGATGCTGTTGCTGTTGATGCCGCTGATGGTTTGTTTGTACCATATAAAGAAGGAACATATGGCACATCTGATTTAAATGCATTTTTGCAAGAAAATTATTTTTATTACATGGTAAAAAATGTAAAGATAATATTTAGTGAAAATTGCACAGAAGTTATTAAAAAAGGTTTCACGAAAAAAGTGCCTGGATACTATACACATTTTGAAATAAAATTAGCCAAATTATTGGGATGTAGATTTACAACCTTGGATAATTCTGGTAAAGTTGATTTTATCTATTATTCAAAAGAACAATGCATACCATGTAATGAAATGATTGGCAGAATCATTAAAGACATCTACGAAGTAAAAAGAAGCCCACATACAAAACAAGGCAAATTTTATGCAAAGATTTATTTGTCAAAAATATGGGGGAAATGGTCGGAAAGAAAAGCCATCCATAAAATGGCAGAGTATCAAATACAAAATAGAATAAATTATCTCAATAAAGAAAAAGTATTTGACCTTACAGGTTTAGATATGACTGAATGCACATTTATTTATAATTCGGAAAGAGTTATAACAGACATCAACAGACCCGTGAAAAGATACAATTCTTTTCTACCTCGAATTAAACCATTTTTGCTAAGTCGTGCAAGAACCACCGTGATGTTAGAATCGTTATCTTTTCCAGGTGAAATAATTCGAATGCATACCGATTGTTTTTGGATCACGGAAAAATGTGCATTATTTGAAAAAGACACTATCAACAAAATGGGTAAGACTGGATACGAGGGATTTGATACTCTGGACACAGAAAAATTCAGAAGTAGAATTCTTTAATCAAAATTTACCACAGCCTTTTCTATTTCTTCTATTTTAAAAATGCAAGTTTTGTGTTGAATTACCATATTTTTAATCCAATCATACATTTCTAGAGAGTCCTCTGAACTAAAATAAATTACTTTGCTTTTGCAACAATCATTTTCTAATAAAGTGATTCTAAAATGAGCTATGTACATAATTTAAACAACAAAAAAATTGTTTAAATTTAATTTTGTTTGTTAATTTAAATGGAGGGAAATTCCGACGGAAATACATTAAATGAAGAAGATACAAAAAGATTGAATGAATTTATAGACCAACTGATTAATTCTTTATTGGCAGGTACCACTATGTCAATAGATAACTTTAAACAAACACATAAAATAAACAGAGTGGATACTATTAGAAAATTAACAAATGTCGTCACAATATTAGGAAAAATACCAAGTAGAAAAGGGACTGAAATAGCACAAAAATTAAATGAAAAGAAAGAAGAATTGAAAGCCAAGTATGGAAAAATGAAAACGGGTCCGAAAGGTCCAGTCGGACCACGAAAAGAACGCATTGAAGAAGGTGGCGCAGAAGAAAGTAGCGAAGAGCCTGTTAAAAAGCTGAGAAGAGAAACACTCGAGAGACTTAGACAGTTGCTATATACACAAAGGTCATTTACTAATGAAAGTATGAATCAGTACCTGCAACAACAATTGCAATTTAATTTGGAAGATGATTCAAATTTTGGTTTCGATAGTAATTACGATTTAACAAAAGCAAAAATTATAGAGGACACGAATAGAATATCAGAACTAATTAACAGAAACTTATCAAGATACACAAATTTTACAGAAAACACAGTGAGGAATATTCGTGAAATGCATGCATCAACCACAGTGAAAGAATCCGGTCGCCAATTATTTCAAGGGGTAGAACCAAGTCCCTCGTTCAGTAGAACTCCAGTGAGAAATTTACAAGTTCAATCAAATGTTTTAAGTCCGTCCAGTCCGTTTTTACAAGAAAGGTTTGGAATTTCTCGAGGAAATGAACCAAGAAAAAAACTACAACTAGTGGAGAACGAATTAAGGGGTCAAGACGGAGAACAATTTTTAAAAACATACATTGCAAATTATACAGATGGGGGCAGTACAAACGACTACCTTCCAAATCTGGAAGCAAGTGATTCAGTCATTTTAAAGTTTTCTATGTTGATCAAGCCGATTATTAATCGAGTTTTGCAAAACGAAAGGAAATATTTAGATTATTTGTTGGAGGATTCAAAATTAAAGAGGCTGAGTATATTTGTAAAGAACGATTTGTTTTACAGAAAAATCATATTGTCGAGAGACCAACTCTTGGCGTTTAAACAAGACACTGCAAAAATTAAAGATTGGGAAACTGCACTGAGTCGAAATGCACAATTGTCTATGATTGCTCCTTCTAAGCGACCTTTATACAGACAAGCATTGTTGAACCGAATGAATGAATCTGTTCCAATGGAAAATATGCCTTTCAGTGTAAATCTAGAAGCTGAATTCGAAAAAGAAACAAGCGTGATTGAGGAAAAAAATCGTGTTATTTATTTTATGTTTTGGAGTAATGGGAATCAAGTTGCAGACGAAAAAATAAATGATTCATATAAACTTTACAGAATTGGATTTTATTTTTAATTTCTAAATAAATAATATAGTCTGAACAAGAAAAAAATACTGTATTTTTTTCTCGTTTTTAATATGAGTACATCGGCAGGAACCCCACCAATAACAGGAACACAAGGAAATAAACCGATAGACGCAGGTACATTTGCATTGTCTGCGATTGGTAATGAAGTGATTAGAGGAATCAGTCCTCTCACTGATGAAGTGAAAAATTTGATAAGATTATTAGCACAACGGGAAGTGAGAGAAATGAGTGCAGGCTCTAGTCGTTCTGGTTCAGTCGTATCTGACGCAGTATTAGAAATGCAAAGACAAGAACAACTGCGATTAACTGGTAGTGTTCAAACCCCTCCAGCAACTCCAGGGGGTCAAATGATTGCTTTAGGGCCTGGAATAACCATGACTGCAACCCCACCAGGAGGAGTTGGGATCTCATCGGGATTGATTGGATTACCTGCACCTGAACAAGGGCAACCGCTAATTCTTGGTAATCAACCACAAAGAACTGGATCAACTCAGAGTGCAGACATGCCGTTAGTTGATTTAAGTACCCCTTTAATAGGAAACAATATTCCACAACTGCAACCATTCACAAATGTTCTGCAAATGGGACAAGTACAGATAAATGCAAACTTTCCTTTACCCCCTGAAATTGCTGAAGTTATTGCCGCCACATCACGTGGTGAGTATTCTTTAGACCAGACAAGTACAGCATTAATTGAATACAGTGTCCAAGCCTTGCAAGATAATCCGACATTTAATCCGGCCGTGGTTATATCTAGAATTCAAGACATTTATTCGGCTCAAAGTCAAGAATTGGCTGCCAGAGGATTTGAACAACAATGGTTTCAGAATTTCATGAGGGCCTTTTTCATTGCAATGCATGCCGCCCAGCAAAATATGCAAGTTAGACCCATTACTGATGCTATCAGAGATTTGTCTGATGCAATAGTTGCTGCCAATACTAGCAGGGTAGTGGTGAATCCCGGACAACCACCTCCACCAGTGAATGTAGATTTTACTCATACAGACGCTATCTTAACCGCTATTTTAGATCGAGTGTCCAGAAGAGAAGGAATGCCCGTGAATATTGTGGATAGAAGTTTGCCTATCACTGTACCGGTGGGGCGTGATGGGAATCCGATTTCTTTACCTGTTGATTTAGGATTCGCTTACTATGAAATACCTGGTACAACCAATAAAGTGTTGGCTGTTTACAATGATCCAAGATTCCCAGTCAGCATTCAGAATGCACCAGGAACATCATTGCAGGCTAGAGTTGGTAGATACTCAGCAGGAGGGTTTCTCGGAGTAGCTCTTGAACCTGGTTCCGAAATTACTGCAACTATGCAATTACCTCCTGGTGTAAATGCCTTGCCGGTTGAAATAGCAGGCGGTGTAAGTTTACAAGGTGCGAATATCAATGTTTTACCCCAAGAAGTTGAAGATACAATTGTGAGACTTGGAGACTATTTAAATCCGTACAACCGATTAACAGATGACCAATTAAAAAATAAATTTGTAGAAATGGGTTATGCACATTATCAAGACTTGGTTGCTTCCAATAAGGCACTTGCATTAAAAAGATTGAATATCATTGAAGAAATGCAAGGATATTCACAAAACATATTAAATTTTCAGAGAGGCAGAACTCTATTTTCAGAGCAAGGATTCGAACCTCGCAGTTTTGATGTCTATGTAAAAGACGGTAAGAAAACGAAAAAAGGTGTACCATTGGAACAAACGTACAAGTACATTCCCGAGAAAATTCCAGAGTCGCATGTAAAATTTTCTAATGGTAAATACGTTCTGACACAAGGCGGCAAAAAATTCCAAGCAAATAAATTCAGTGAAATCGAAAAATTCGCACTGAAAGGAGGTGATTACAATGAAGAAATACAAGTCTTTCGAAATATCAGACATCGCATATTACATGACGAATTACCTGCACCTGTTATATTCAAGGCAAGGAAATACTAAGACAATGTAATATGTGTTATTTATGTAATTCCTTTTTTTCTTCTTCTTTTTTACAATATGTAAAGTAATGTTTTGCAAATTCATTTGTTGCATTTTTCACTTGTTGCTTTTCACGCTTTGTTTTTTCGCACTTTTTTCTCTTCTCAAACTGACATTTTTCTTTTTCCTTCATACAAGTAAATTACATAAAAAAAATCCCATTTATTGTAAAATAATTTTTCTTTCTGATTTACTATATGAATCAGGAAGAAAACCGTAATATGAAAAATAATGAAAAAAAAGTAATCATAAAACCATTGACAAAATCAGAACCTGTTAAAAATGATGGAATTATGGAGCCTTTGCCAAACTTTAAAAGTCGCTCAAATTTTCTAATGGTTGTCAATGCAAGTACAGGCTCAGGAAAATCAGTTTTAATTTCAAATTTAGTGCGCAAGTATTATTTCAAAATATTTGATAAAATTTATTTTTGTTCCAGTAATGTAAATGAAGGGAAAGTCTATGACAAGGCATATGATTCGATAAAATTCGATGGAGAAAGAGTTTTTGAAACAATTGACAATGAAATAGCAGACTACATTCGCGAAGACATTACATCGGATGAAGATTTTGAAAATAAAGATTTTCGAGCACTTCTTATCATTGACGATTTAATAACTCAAGTTATGCAGCAAAAAATGAAGAGAATTCACTTGCTATGGCTGAAAAGTCGGCATTTGAAATTATCGATTATTTTAGTTACGCACAAGTATAATATGGTACCTAGAGTACTGAGAACAAATATGACGCACTTTATTACATTTAGAAAAAAAAAAAAAAAAGAATTAGAGTCGGTTTATGAGGACATCATAGACTTGCCTGAAGAAAACTGGGAGCAAGTTTATAATTACGCTACTGCAGAGCAATACAATTTTCTCTATGTGGAAGCGGCAAAAAATCCACAGATTTACTGGAAAAATTTTGAAGAAAAAATAATGTAACCTTTTTTTCTTGTATAATGTATGCGGTTTATGCGAAATTTTGGAAGCAATATGGCAAAAGTTGCGGGGACGATTAACAAAACAATGAATACGATTGAAAAGGGTATTTCAGCGGCAGATCGTGCAACTGGAGGTGCTTTAAGAGGATTTGCCAGCGGGGCAACAGGTGGTATGTCTGACAGAGTAATTGATGCTTACAATCAAAATAAAAAATTGGTTAAACAAGGACTGGATACAACTCAAAGAGTTGGAAGAATTGCAGATAAAGCAGGAAGACAAGGACTCGTTGGCTCAGGTGCTTGGAGTATGGCTAAAGAATACGCAGGAAATAGAGGTAGAGACTACATGAACCAGGCAGAAGGACTCGCTCAAGCCAATCCAAAAATTTACCAAGCAATGCAAAAACCCTCGTTTATGAAAAGATAAATAAATAATACAATCTGAAAATTATTTTATTTGTATAAATATGGCCGACCTTCCCCAAGAGCTCCAATTTATCGACGTCCGAAAAAATTCAAGTGTAATTATTGCAAAAGAAGCACGACAAATTCTTCCTCAAAATGGAACCCGTTTTATTCAATCAGATTCAGGAAATACTACTATTGTCTTTCGCGTGCCAAATTCTGAGAACGAATCAATTGATTTTAGTACATTCTGGATAACGGCTGATTTTTCCGTAGAGGGACTAAGTGCAGCAACCTATACTGCAGACCAATGTAATAGATGGGACTCTAAAAATGTTTTTGTAAATGGAACTGCCAATTTACCTTTTTTAACCTGTTGTGACTCTATGGAAAGTTGCATTCGTTCAGTTCATATTTTGTGTAACGGGTCTGAAGTCGAAAGGCAGGACCTATATGCGCAACAGGAAACGATGCTCCACGCACACACAGTTTCACCAGGATATGCCAATAGTGTCGGAGCTGGCTGTTATTTATTGAATGTTCATCATTATGAAAAATGTAGATTACTTTTAGGAAATGCCACTGCTGCAAGAACGAGCTCCAATGTTTTGACAGTATCATTCCCCCTTAGATTTTGTGGAATGAGTAATTTACGGTCATTAGTAAATACCAGTATGTTAGGCTCAGGCCAATCCGCTTTCGAGTATCGTTTGACTCTGGCAAATGCCAACCAATTTTTAGCGGCTGGAGTTTTTACTATTGGTGCCAATTCAGGTTGGAGTAATACTTTTACCAAACAGACCACACCTTTAACTTATGTTTTAGATAATGTACGTCTTAACTATGATGCAGTCATCACTAGTGAGGCCTACACTCAGAGTTTGAAAAGCTATTTAGCATCAAATCAATTGACCCTCCCAATTCAAACTTATTATACAACAAGTTTTGATATTCCTAGTACTCATACTTCATGGCTGAATTTCACAGTTTCAACACAAATGAGCGACATAGAAGCTGTTTTCATTGCATTTTTCAAGGCAGATGAGCAAGCAAGTTATGCATTCTGTTCGACAGATCGGCTCATTATGCCCAATGGCCTGAAGGAATGTAGACTGCAGATAAACGGAAAACCTGTCCCGAATACAAATATTAGATTGCAAGGAAATCAACGTTCAACTGAAGGTGAAGCATATAGCTACCTCATGAAAGCTTTACGTCAAAATAATAGCATCGATGTGATAGGAAATTCCAATCAACACAAAGAACAGAGAAGACAAGTAAAAGTCAATAGTGCTACTGCAACGAGCTCTTTAGCCGCAGCTTCTGCTGATTTAGCTGGTTATGATATTGTGAGTGGTTCGGGATTGTATTACGGTGTTATGCGTAGTAGTCCTCCAGCTGATACAGCTGCTATTACTGTCGCTGGTACAAATATCTTGATTGATGAGAGCATATTATTTAATAGTCCTAGTGAATTTGTGTTAGGTTTTGACGTATCTAAATCAACTTATGGAGATGAGTACCAAATCAGTGGAATTGATATGACCAAGTCTTCAGGACTCATTCAAGTAAATCTTAGATTTGAAGGAACACCTGGCGTTAATTTAAATGCTGTCGTTGTTGTTAAACACAAGAGAATTATTGACGTTGGCCTGGACAACACTCAAATTGTATATTAAATTAATTAATTTATATAAAATAATTAATTAATTTCTCTTAATTTTAAATTGTACTTGTTTCTCATATTCATTGCGCAGGTCAAATTCTTCCAACTCTGGTTTTTTATTGTTTCTTTGTTTTTTCAATTCATTCTTTTGTTGCTTGTATTCAAAATATTCCTTGAGATAATTTTTAATCTCTCTGACCTCTTCTAAATCCTTTTCATAATTTTGTCTCACTTTTAATATTTCATTAGAGCCATTTGCGCCGATAAATTCATTAGGAACACATTCAGTTTTAACAGGGCTGTTATTTTTCCGCTTTTCCGCTTTTTTTGCTCTCATACTTTGTAAATTTGCAAGTTGTGCAGGACTAAGTGATTTCTTTTTCTTTTCGACTGAAATTTCTTCTTCTTGTATAATTTCCTGTACCTCTACAGCCTCTGTCTCTAATTCTTGCTCCATAAAATGAATGAGAAAAAAATAAATGAAATTTAGTTTTTAATTAATTTCTAAATTAATTTATGGCAAAAACAATTCGGCAACTCAATCAAACACCATTGAATAAAGCAAGTTATTTGTTTATTAATAGTGAGAGTGAAAGTGTCATAGGCACCAATAATAATTTTAGTTATTCTCTAGATAAATTACCACACCCGAAAAATATTTCGTTCAACTTTTACGTAAAAGAAGTGTTTTATCCCAGCAATGTCCATCAATTACAATCCAATTATTACAATTACAATAAAATAGGGTTTCAGATTGTTCGGGTAACGGGTAATGTTGTACAAACGACTAGCACATTCACAGTTGATGAAGG
>JAIYDG010000512.1 GCA_027487625.1 Bacteroidota bacterium | reverse complement strand
TTCAAATTTATGGGAACCTCAAAAGAATTATTATCACAAAAAACAAGTTCATCAGAATTTAAAGCCAATGCTCTTAAAGTAGAAGCTTGAAGATTACAATTTATGAGTAATTTATTAAACCTATCTAAAATAACAGCACCAGAACCACTAAAGCCATTAAACTGAATAAGCTTTTTCGACAATCCAGATTTATTAAGTAAAAACGTTTTAAAATTTTCAGAAATAGATTGACCTGAATTGTAATCTATTTTAATGTATGAAATTCCATTTAAATCGGAATTAACGGCAAGATCATTTATTACTTGAACCTTTACATATAAAACCGAATTCATGAAAATGGATGGAATATTTTTTAAAATAAGTCTTTCTCCATAACCTCTGTAAGTAGTATCAGCAATTACAAATGTAGGATTTGGAGTATTGCCAATTAGAACCTGAATATGGTGATTTGGCGCATTGGGATTTTCAAGAAAAAAATCAGAAGAACCAATAATTTTCATTTCAAGTTTTCCATCTAAAGTATTTATAACATCAGGTAAATTAACTTGAACTACTCTTGACTGATTCAAACCAATTAAATAAGAAACCCAACCTTCAGCACCAGCATAATCTGAGATATAATATTTAGAGCTTGCAGGTAAAAAAGCCCCACGATAATATTCTTCTTGAAAGGTTAATATTTTACTTGATTGATAATTTTGTTCAGGCAAAAAAGAACTAAAACTGGTATCCGAAGATAAATTATATCTTAAAGGAATTTGAGTTGAAGAATCAGCATTGATGCACAAGAAATACCATGCAGTATCTGTGAATAAACTAGAAAAAGTATGTGCTTGTTCAGATTCAGAAGTATAAAGTTCCTTATCTAAATCACCTGTATTTTTTTGACCATGAAATAGAACAAAATCATTCGATTGAAAAATACCATCTGATTCTCCCATACAGTAAATCAATTGTTCTTTTCCATTTTTGAATAAGCTTAATTTTTGTGGATTCAGATTTTGAACATTGATACCATTTTGCGCTAATGTTAAAGAATCAATTTTATAGACAGCATCCTTTACAACAGGAAATTTATAATAGGTTTGATAAGGTTTAATCCATTCGAAACCATAATTATTCTGAGCAAACAGTGATGAAATAGCGCTAAAATTTAAAATCAGGGTAAAGATCACCCCAAGATTAAACAAATTCATTTTTCGAATGGTATTATTTCTTATCATGGTTTTGTTCAACGAAAAACTCTTTAAATCAACATATAAACAAATCAATCTAAGTTAATTAGAAAGCCATTTAAAATGAAGATTATATTGCTTTTACAAGAATTGCAATATATAAAAATGGATTTATGAAATGATTTGAACAGGAATCTTTTACAAAAAAAATGCCTCCGAAAAATCGGAGGCATTTTAAAAAATATAATTTTCGAAAATTTATTTGCCTACAAAAAGCTTTCTAAAATTAATTAGCTTTCATTTTAGCAAAGTTTTCGTAGAAATAAGGAATGGTTTCAATTCCTTTTAAGTAATTAAAAATACCATAATGTTCATTCGGGCTATGTAAAGCATCACTATCTAAACCAAAACCAAACAATACAGATTTCAAACCTAATTCTTTTTCAAAAAGAGCAACAATAGGAATACTACCACCACCTCTTGTAGGAATAGGAGTTTTTCCAAAACTTGTTTCCATAGCTTTTTCTGCTGCTAAATAAGCAACTGAATCAATTGGAGTAACAACTGGTTCACCACCATGATGTGGGCGAACTTCAACCTTAACTCCAGCAGGAGCAATACTTTCGAAATGTTTTTTGAAAATTTCTGTGATAGTATGAGAATCTTGATTAGGTACTAATCTCATGCTGATTTTTGCAAATGCTTTAGAAGGTAATACTGTTTTAGAACCTTCACCAGTATAACCACCCCAAATACCATTACAATCTAAAGTTGGTCTGATACCTGTTCTTTCTAAAGTATTAAAACCTGTTTCACCCCAAACATCACCAATATTTAAATCTTTTTTATAGGCTTCCAAATCAAAAGGTGCTTTATTCAAAGCAGTTCTTTCATCAGCCGTTAATTCTAAAACTTGGTCGTAGAAACCAGGAATGGTGATATGGTTATTTTCATCATGCATACTTGCAATCATTTTTGCAAGAATATTGATTGGATTGGCAACTGCACCACCATAAACACCACTATGTAAATCGCGGTTAGGACCAGTAACTTCAACTTCAACATAACTTAAACCACGTAAACCGCTGTCAATGCTTGGAATATCGTTGGCAATCATAGAAGTATCTGAAATCAAAACAACATCAGCCTTTAGCATTTCTTTATTTTTGATACAGAAAGGACCTAAATTAGGAGAACCAACTTCCTCTTCACCTTCAATCATAAACTTCACATTACAAGCAAGTTTATTGTTTTTCATCATGTATTCAAAAGCCTTAACATGCATATAAACCTGGCCTTTGTCATCGCAAGCACCACGAGCAAATATTGCACCATCAGGATGAACTTCGGTTTTACGAATGGTAGGTTCAAAAGGAGGCGTATCCCATAATTCTAGAGGAACTGCAGGTTGCACATCATAGTGACCATAAACTAAAACAGTAGGTAAAGAAGGATCAAAAATCTTTTCACCATAAACAATAGGATGACCTTCTGTAGGAAACAACTCGACTTTATCGGCACCGGCTTCAATTAATTTTGCTTTAATAAACTCGGCAGCCTTTACAACATCCTCATTATAAGCACTATCAGCACTAATTGAAGGAATGCGCAATAAATCAAACAATTCGTCTAAAAAACGTTGACGATTGATGTCAATGTACTCTTTAATCATGGGTTTCTAAATAATCAGTAAAAGTAGCCAAAAATAGTCCGACTACAAATTCAAATCAACCAATTATCAATTTTTATCCACTCACCTTGTGTCTAGAAAATTATATACTTATATTCGAATGTAGATAAGTAACTGAAAACCATATTTTACATAGAGATAAAGAAATTAAATTCGAAAAGTGGAATTATTCAAAAAATATCAACATTACGGATACAAAGGATATATCATTTATATCCTGTATATGATTGTATTACCTCCTGCTTCTCTATTTTTCTTTATCAGTTCGATGTTTAACCCACATCCTGAGATTGATTTTACCGAAATTAACCAAATAGGAAATATCCCTATTGAAAGGATGTTGAAATCTTAAAGCGAATAACCCAACCAACGAGGTTATTTTCGCAATGTGGATTATCTTCAAACATTGAATG
The DNA here is from genome assembly GCA_027487625.1 of Bacteroidota bacterium. GTDB lineage: Bacteria > Bacteroidota > Bacteroidia > UKL13-3 > UKL13-3 > CAISCU01. Next base: position 5,433 of record JAIYDG010000512.1, on the reverse strand, counting down.
AAGCTCAAAGAGCTGCTGTTGAACAAATAGACGGACCTGTTATGATTGTGGCCGGTGCAGGTTCAGGAAAAACTCGCGTACTTACTTATCGCATCGTGCATATGTTGAGGCATGATGTTGATCCTTTTCAAATATTATCATTAACATTTACGAATAAAGCTGCAAAAGAAATGCGTCACCGTGTTCAAGTTGCAGTTGGAACAGAAGCGAAAAACATCTGGATGGGGACATTTCATAGTATTTTCTCCAGAATATTAAGATCTGAAGCTGACAAAATTGGTTACCCAAGAAATTTTACAATCTATGATAGTGATGACAGCAAAAGTTTGTTGAAAACCATTGTCAATGAAATGAAACTTGATGATAAACTTTACAAACCTGCCGGTTTATTGGGTAGAATTTCATCCGCAAAAAACTCCTTAATAACAGCTGAAGAATATTTAATGAATGATGAATTGGCTGAAAATGACAATTCAAGTGGAAGACCCAAATTCGGTATAATCTTTAAAACTTATCAAGACCGTTGTTTTAGAGCAGGGGCAATGGATTTCGATGATTTATTGGTGAATACATACAAACTATTTGCTAATCATTTAGACACCTTAAATAAGTACCAACATTTGTTTAGGTATATAATGGTTGATGAGTTTCAGGATACCAACCATGCTCAATACATGATTATTAAAAAACTATCTGCAGTTCATCAAAATATTGCTGTTGTAGGTGATGATGCGCAGAGTATTTATGCATTTAGAGGTGCCAATATTAAAAATATTCTTGGCTTTCAAAGAGATTTCCCAGATGTTAAAACATTTAAACTTGAACAAAATTACAGAAGCACTCAAAACATTGTAAATGCAGCTTCAAGTGTTATTGAAAAAAACAGAGACCAAATTAAAAAGAATGTTTGGACTGATAACGAAAATGGCGAAAAAATTAGGGTGATGAAAGCCCTAACTGATAATGAAGAAGGTAAATTGGTTGCATCTTCAATATTTCAGGAAAAGATGAATAGCCATGTCATGAACAATGATTTTGCTATTCTTTATAGAACAAATGCTCAAAGCCGTTCTATGGAAGAAGCTTTGAGAAAAAGCAGTATTCCTTACAAAATTTATGGGGGAATGTCGTTCTACCAAAGAAAAGAAATCAAGGATTTATTAGCCTATTTTAGAGTTGTACTCAATCCAAAAGATGAAGAAGCTTTAAAAAGAATTATCAATTATCCAGTAAGAGGTATTGGTAAAACAACCATGGAAAAAATTACCATCATTGCCGACCATAACAAAGTTAGTTTATGGGATGTAATTGAAAATATTGGTCAGTTTGGATTAAAAGGCGGAGGTGTTATTGAAGACTTTGTAACTATGATAAAAAGTTTTCAGGTTCAAATGGATAAAAACGCCTACGATGTTGCCATGCATATTGCTAAACAAAGTGGTGTCTTGAAAAATTTATATGAAGATAAAACTGTTGAAGGTATTGCTAGGTATGAAAATATTGAAGAATTATTAAGCGGTATAAAAGAATTTAGTGTTGAAGAAACTGCTGATGAAGATGGTGTTTTACAACCTAATAAACTGGCTGATTTCATGTCGAATGTTGCCTTACTTACAAACGATGACAATGACAAAAATTTAGACAAAGACCATGTAAGTTTAATGACCATTCACTCTGCAAAAGGATTAGAGTTTAAATATGTATATGTGGTTGGTTTAGAAGAAAATTTGTTCCCTTCACAATTATCATTAAATAGCAGACAAGAATTAGAGGAAGAAAGGAGGCTTTTTTATGTTGCACTTACAAGAGCTATGAAAAGACTTACTCTAAGTTTTGCAACCAGCAGGTTTAAATTTGGTTCGATTATAAATGCAGAACCAAGTAGATTTCTTCAAGAAATAGACCCTCAGTTTTTAAGTTTTGAAAGTTTATTTAACTCTAAAGGAACTTTTAAAGAAAATAAAATCTCTGATTCTCCGGGAAGGTCATTAAGTGGATTACAAAAGAAAGTATTAAATCCAGTTAAAACGAGCTTTTCAAAAACAGCAGCAGCTTCTCCTCCACCCGACCCTAATTTTGTTGGAGATGATACTAGTAATTTACAAACAGGTATGAATGTAGAACATCAAAGATTTGGCAAAGGAATTGTGCTAAGTGTTGAAGGTGCAGGTGACAATAAAAAAGCCAATATTGATTTTGAAGGAAACGGAAAAAAAATGCTGGTTTTGAAATTTGCTAAGCTTAAAATTCTAGCTTAATTATTCTTTATAAATCCGAAATCCTGAACTATAGGTTTATTTAACAATATACCTGTTTTTAGGCAAGTAGCAATCACTTGTGCTTCATCTTTAGAAAAATTCGAATTGATAATAAATTTCCCTGCAGTAATTTCAGACTGAACTATTGGTGCCGATAATACTATATTATCTAAGCTCATAATTAAACCTTTTTGAATATTATTTTTTGTTAAAGTTGAAAATATCTTGTTAAATTCAGGTTTTAACGAAATGTTTATTTCAAATCCGTCACTATTTTCAGATTTGCCTATACTTACTTTTTCAAACATTTTTGAACTAATATTTGAATAATCATTCAAAGCCGTTTTTTTAGCAAAAACTGGATAGACATTATCATTTATTACTTCCCCAAATTCAAATTTTATTCTAGCAGGAAAAATCACCTTGGAGCTTGGTAAATTTAATAAGCTGATTAAAGTTGCTGTATCTTTAAGCATTGCATATCCAATTATAGGATTACCAGCAGCCAATGAACTTTGTTCAGTTGTATTCGGCATTAAAATAGAAAACAAAGGATTACTTTTCACAAACACTGAAGTATCAGCCATTAAAGATTGGGGCAAATTGTTGGAACCTATTAATTGGTTGTTTAAATTTACCAAAGTTGGATATATTTCTAACAAACCAAAAGACTCACAAATCTCGAAATTTCCTGGAGTTTGAATGGCTTGAAAAATGAGAGCAGAGTCCTGAAAAGATTTCAGTTTAAAATGAAAAACCGAATTTGGAAGTTCAATTATTTCAGCTTGCTCCCCTGAAAGCTCATAAATTCTATTCTTTAAAATCGATAAATCATGTTCAGCAGAATTACTATCTACAATGATTTTAAATTCTAAATGTTGTTGATGAGAACTACATGAAATGAATCCCAAAACAATCAATAAAAAACTAAATAGTTTTATAATATTCATAAACTAACGAAATAAAATTGCTTCACCCAAAGCCGGTAACAAAATACTATTATCATTTATTTGCAAATCTTTTAGAATCTGACGAGGTTCCAACATAGGTTCATCGCTTAAATCAAAAGTACCATAATGCATAGGTATCATTTTATTGGCACCCATTTCTTTGAAAGCTTTATAAGCATTTTGGGGTGAAATATGATTTGATGACATAAACCATTCAGGTTTATATGCACCAACACCAATAATGCAGAAATCAACTTTGGAGAAAAGGTCACCAACTTCTTTTAAATGTAAATCATATCCAGTATCTCCACTAAAATAAATATTAGATTTATTAGATTGTAACATAAATCCACCCCACAATCTGGTATTGGTATCAAATAAACCTCTTTTACTCCAATGACGTGAAGGCATAAAATGAAGGCTAATTCCAGCTTCATTAAGTTTTGCCTGAGAATAAGTTTGATACCAAGCCGCTTCCTGGATTTGAATATCCTTACCTAACCATGATTTTAAAAGAGGTGCCATGTTTAATCCAGTAAGAATTATCATTTTAGGATTATTCTTCTTTAAAGATTTCAAACTGGATTTATCACAATGATCTCGGTGGTCGTGAGATATTAGAACAAAATCAATATCCTTTAAATCATTGATTGCAAAAGGTAAATCAGAGCGGCGTTTAACAGGACCTGCATTACCTAAAACGGGATCGATTAAAATTGAAACACCATTTATTCTGATGAAAAAACAAGCATGTCCAAGCCAAATCATTCCATCATTTTTTGAATGAAAGAAATTAGTATCTGGTTTTAATTCCAGACCGGAGTTTCCTTTAGTCTTTAATGCTTTTTGAGGATTGGTTTCGCGTTGCCATTTCCAAAGGTCAGCTGTTTTAGGTTCAAAAGGATTGTATTGATTTACAAATCTATTTTTTGAATCTTTGATATTGCCTGAAACATTAGATTTTACAAAAGGTAAATCTGGATTTAGATGAGGCTTTGAGTTTTGTGCCATACTAGATTGAAACATAAAAAAAGCCATCAAAAATGATAGCCAGGTATTAATTTTTTTCAAGAATTTGGTGATGGATTTTGAGAACTTGTGTAATAACCAATTCATTACCATCATTATTGATGATATAATTTGAATAAGGTACTTTATCTTCCTCAGACATTTGGTTATTAATTCTAGCTTCAACACTTGACCTATCAACTCCATCTCTGCTCATCGTTCTTTGAATGCGAGTTTCTAAAGGGCATTTAACTAAAACCAATTCATCAAGATCGAGGTAAGATTTACTTTCGATTAAAAGCGCTGCCTCTTTTAATATATAATCTGAATTTTGATTGTCTGACCAGTTTTTAAAATCTTGCGCAACCGCAGGATGAACGGCAGAATTTAATTCATTTAACTTCGACTTATTGACAAAAGCAATATCTGAAATATGTTTTCTATTGAGAGAATTGTCATTAAAATAAGCTTCATTACCAAAAATTTGTTTGATTTGGATAATCAAGTTATTATCATTTGTCATGAGCCATTTTGCTCTTGAATCGGCATCATAAACCGGAATTCCTAAAACCTGAAATATTTTAGAAACAGTAGATTTTCCGCTACCTATATTACCTGTAATGCCAATTTTTCTCAAAAGATTGAAATAAAAAAGCTTATGAAATCACAAGAAAATCCTGGAATTCATAAGCTTTCATAAGTTAATTATTACTTAGTTTCTTTTTTAGGCTCATTTAAAGCCTGTGAAGCCTCCATAGAGACAGCAGTGCGATCGATACGTAATTTTGTACCTTCACTTTCAATCAAAAAAGTAGTTTCATTTGCATCAATAATTTTTGCATGAACACCACCAATTGTTATAACTTTATCTCCTTTGCCTAAAGCTTCTCTGAACTTCTTTTGAGCTTTGTTTTTTTTCATTTGAGGATAAATCATAAAGAAGTAAAACACCACAAAAATGAGGATGAAAGGTAAAAAACTCATGATTGAATTAGAGCCCGCACCAGTAGCAGGAGGACCCATTAAAAACAGTATATTCATATTTATTTATTTAAGACTTCGCCTTTGATGGCAAGAATTGTTTCAGAAGGAATTGTATTTGCAAGAATTGTTACAGATTTATCAAAAACACCAACTTTACCTGCGCTATTAAATTGCACATCGATTGAAGCTTCAACACCTGGAGCAATTGGTTCTTTTGGATAACTAGGAACGGT
>JAIYDG010000111.1 GCA_027487625.1 Bacteroidota bacterium | reverse complement strand
TAAAAGGCTATCGCCTCAACGAAGATATTGTGTACCGCGAAGTGGAAGGCGGCCGCCACGACCAGACGACCTGGGGTAAGGTGATGGGGGAGTTTTTGGAGTGGGCTTTTAAAGAGTGACGAGTTTTTCGAATGACGAATGACGAATTGGGGGCGCTCCCGATTCGTTATTCGTTATTCGAAAAATTCGTCATTAATTTTTTTGGCGATGAAATGCACTAATCTTGATCAATTTTCTTAAAAGACGCATCGATTTGTTCTAGCAACCATTTCGTGGGGGCTTTTATTCTGACTGAATTAGCACCTTTAGATGAGACAGAAAAGAATCGGAAATTTTTAAATTTCGATTCGAATTTATTCAGAATTGGTGCCATTTCATAGTCCATTAAAAAGTTTCGGCAAGCCTCATTTATTCCATCATCAAGGCTTTTAAATTTACTAGGATCGCTTTCTTGGATTATCCTCCCTGCGGTTTCTCCAAATTTATCTTCAAGATCTGCAACATCAACTTTTGTAAAAACAATAGCCAACGGAGCTTTTATTTTTTGGTCAGGTTTAATCCCATAGTTTTTCTCTAGGTTGATAATAACTCTATCGTAAACATCTTCAAGATGTTCGGCACTAGGTTTGACATCATTTATTGTAATTTTTTCGGCATACTCATGGTAAAAAGCAGGAATAGAGAACGGATCAATCAAGAAAAAAGCTCCATGGAAATAATCATAAAAACGATGAGTCTGTGTGTTAGAAGTATCCAAGTATGCCTCTCCAGCTGGGTCAAATAAATATAATATTCTTCGTATTTTTTGATGCTTTAACTGTAAAAATATATTTATTGCGGAAGGATGAGCTTCAACTGTCTTAAGTGGAGCGCCTCCATTTTTGAAGGAAGCTAGGTTATGCTCATAAGTAAGACTACTAACTTGGCTAGTAAATTCAAACTGCGTTTCTTCAGTAGGTCCCAGTTCTTCCTTCATGTAATAGACAAGAGAGGTAGCAAAACAAGTTTTGCCAACCGATGGGGCTCCAATTATAGGAATAACGATCGGCCGAGATTCTTTTGTATCAATGGGTAAACCACAAGTTGAGTTTGGGCAACTTGCCGCAAGCTTTTTTCTTCCATTAAAAAAAGTTTGAGGCAAGTTTGCTCCACATTTGCATGTTCGGCTTAGGATGCCATAAGGCCCCGGATGAAGGCGTGTATGAGGCGAATTACAGTTGGGACAATGATATATAGGAATATCGAATTTATGGTAACATCCGGGATGAGGACAAGCCGTAAATATTTTATTGATACTTCGATACAATTTATCTGCTCCCCATATTATACTAAATGCAAGATAAATGATTGATGCGAAAATTAGCATGAGCGATACATGTAGAAGACTAATCATGCCAAAAAAAATACTTCCAAATACAATAATTGAAATGCCTACACCCAGGTGAAAAGCACCCGTTACCGTTGTTTCAGATTGGCCAAAATGCTGTTTAGCCTCTTTTAAATTTGCTTTCCAACTGTCTTGAATGGTATTCCAAAGGTCTTTATAACCTTTCTCAAAAACATAACTTTTGATTGCTGGTTGATTTTCCATTGTTTAAAGTTTGTAGTTTAATGATTCTGTTTACCAGTATAAAATTCATCCCGCCCCAGGTTTTTCTAATGCGACATTGTTGTTGAACGCAATAGCATAATTATAAATAGCTTTTGCTCCTCCGTAGATCGCACCGATTGATAGAGTAAGAAGGATCACCGCGATGATAGCCGCGATAATTAATAACAGGAAAAAAATGGCACCACCACCATCTCCTCCTTCTCGATTGTTGTTTGACATAGTATTGGTTTTTATTTACGCCCCCAAAGGGATTTAAAACTATTCATCAAGCCTTTTGGCCTTTCTTGTCTGAGTTTTTCGCATGCTTCGAAAATGGCACTCCAATATTTTTCGCCTGACGCTTCATGTTCTAATAAGTGCTTCTCTATCTTACTGAGAAAACTTTCCTTTTGCTCCAAAAGAACCTCAGGAAGGATAACTTTTATTTCTTGCAATGTTCCTTGATATTCAATTGCAAGTTCTTTGCTCTTTTTTTCCTCTATCGTCAAATATGCAATAAACCAAGAAATTAATTCAATATCATGATGATACCCGTATAGAAACAATTCATTCAAGGCAAATTTCAAATATTGGGGGCTAATATTCGTAGTAACAAACACGGTAAAGTAACGAAATTTACCCTTTTTATCGATTGCTGCAAAAATCAGATGTAGCAACCATTTTAAAACAGATTCAGTATTCTTAGATTTTAATACACCAATAGACGGAATCTTTTTAATAAAGTCAGCTAACTCAAGATTTTCATGCTCTAATTGTTGGCCAAAATAGAGATGTTCAAGTCCATTTTCATCTGGCTTAGGAGAGGCTTTCTGTCGAACATAATGTATTCCCTGAATTATATCCGAATCAACTTTTTCAGGATTATTGAGGTTAATTTCAGCTTCTAACAAGGTAATTAACTGATAATGAAATCTGCCATCAGATATTTGATTTGCGAACCCTAAGTAAGTTTTTACTTCTTCCTTAGGGTATTTTAACGCTAAAACTCTGGCATATTCCAGCATAAATTCAACAGATCGGTCAGCATATCTTTTAAAAAACTGTTCATTCCTAGTTAAATAGGAGTGATAAGCCGCTGCTTTATTTGTGATTAATTGAATTTCCGAGTTTGCCAATGTAAAAATCAACTCGATTTCTTCATTTTTAGACAACTCCTTGATTATCAATTTCCTTGAATCAAGCTCTTGTTGGTTGTAAATAGTAATGAATACTTTATGCAATTGTTCAAGTAAGTTACTTTGAGAAGATACATGGCTTCTAATTTTAGCAAAATATTCGTAAAAAAGTCGTGGTTTTTGGACAAGCAATCCAAACAACTTAAACAAACAATCATAATCATGTACATACTTAAAAACCTGATTTTTGATAAAATTGCTCATGTGATTTAATGGCCTATGCTCCTGTTCATAAGTGACTTGAATTGCACTAAAAAATAAAGAAAAGTAAAAAGAACTAGCATTTCTTATTTTTTCATCAACACCATTATCTAATAATTCAGCAATAGCTTTCAACCTATCGTTCGAAGTAATGTCCGTTATAAAGAAATTGCTTTTAGCAAATTCTAAGTGAGTAATTTTATGATTGAAATTAATAAAATCGTTTACAGCTTGATCATCCTTTGATGATCCTTGACTGATGATTAGTGCGATTAAAGAGTTTAAGTAAAAATCACATGAATATTGTTTTTGTTTTGTCTCTGGTGATTTTACTGCGGCAACAAAAAGTGTCTCGATGACAACAGCTGCTTGTTCAAAAGATTCAAATTTTTCAATTAAGAAATGAGCGGTGTTTTGTTTTGTGAGAAAGTCAAGAATTTTCACAACATGCTCACCCATATCGTATTGATGAACGAACTTAAAATATCGCTGAATATCTAAGAAATTTACTTTCTGTAAATTCATTCCTCCTTGAATAAGATTAAACAGCCCTAGTGCATCATCAATATCTTTGTTAAGTGATGGATATTTAAAATAGTGCAGAAACTGGTGAAATTGTTTTAGCTTTTGAGTCGAAATACCAAAAGCAATAAGGAGCATTTTTGCGTAACTTGATTCAATAACAGATTTACTATAGTTTTGATCATGAACGTTATAAACAAAAAACTGAAAATCTCTTAACATCTGATTATCAAAAATAAATCTTCCTCCTTTATTCAATGTATAACAAAGATCAAAGTTAGAATTAGCAGGATCAAAACTATAAGTAGTATATGTAATATCTTTTATTAATTCTACCGGAAATGAAGACGTAATTGTTTTCAGCCAAAGATAAGCATATTCTGGTTCGTCAGCAAGAACAATTCTTCTATTGCTGGTACTCTGTACGAGTAGAGCGTCAACAACGCCCTTGAAAGCTGATTCTCTGCTAGTTGAAAGGAAGTCTCCACATGCCTCTGGCCCCGTGTCAATTATTGGCTCTAAGTCTTCGATACTTAATGTAGGAAGCATCGGAGGCCTTTCACTTTCATTTTCTTCTAGTACAGTTAATTTTTGGCGAAAAACTGGATGCTTAAACAAATTAATGGGGTAAAAAGGAAAACTACCTGCTTCAAGAATTAAGCAATGTGAGAAAAAATTTCCGTATCGCCCAGAATAATCTTGACCAATGTACTTACTTTGACATACTCCTATCCTACCACTTTTGAGTTTAAAGTAACTAAAAGCCAAAGGGAATAGATTTTCTACTTCTTCTGCTGAAGGCTGAGTGGGTAAATGTAAAGGAGGAAAATAATTTCCAATGATGCTAATTTCTTTCAATTCATCAGCTGAAAGCCCATCAGAATAAGAGTAAAATTGGAATCCTGCTCCCCCCAATTGGCCTTTTTTACAAGACGTGTAATATGTTTGTAGTAGTTTCATTTCTTTCCTTTGATCAGGTTATGGTGATGAAGAAGCCATAAAAAGGGGTCTTCTACCCTAAGGGGTCGAATCCTTACTATTTTTGTTCCATCATGTGGATTTGCACCAAGTGCAGTTAAACCAAAAAAGCCATAGTACGCAAAATTGGTTTTAACTTGTTGGATGATGTATTGCCCTGACCATTCTCTTAAAAGCTCTGACATTTCTGTATTCAATGACTCGAAATCAGAAAAATTAAAATGGCCATTATGATTACTCTCATATTTTAAGGGACTGGAGGCATCGATAAGATTGTTCAATGCATCAATTTTAGAAAAAGCAATTGCGATGGGAATTTTTATCAGGGTCTCCTGGCTCAAACCCTTTGCTTTTCTAATGAGCATTGCAACTCTGGAAATGATGTCTTCAGACTCTGTATTTTGGTTAGGTAAATTCATTCCTTTTCCTTCCAATGTATGCCTCACTTCGGGTATCTGTAAAGGATCAATTAATAATATTATGCCTTGAGAATTGTATATATATTTATTTTCAGTTCTCATTAACTCTTCTGAATCAAGATCCTCTCCTGCTGTGTCAAAAAAAGTTAAGGTTGATACATTGGCTATTTTTTCTCTTTTCAACCAATCCTTTTCAACAAAAGACAAAGAGTAGACCAGCGGAACACGGGTACTGAATTGAGTTCTAGCCGAGCGTGTAGCAGAGATAATTTCTTTGTTTCGATAAATTGGGTTATAAAAATCTTCTCGATATCTATTGATGGTTTCGTCATTTATCGGTTGTAAATTAGCATTGAAAGCCTGACTAATTTGATTTTGAATCTGCTTAATTAGTACCGCTACATAATGACTCTTACCTGCTTCTTTTGCCCCAATTACAGCAATAGTCAAATCTTTATAATCACCGATAGTATACGGTAGTTCTGAGTGGCAGTGTGGACAAATTCTCAATTGAGACTTTTCTTTGCAATGTGGGCAAGGTAGTTTCTTTGGTAGCTCAAATTTCATATAGTCTTTCATTGAGCTGAAATTCCCTTTGGTATTCGGAATATCAAATACTTTTGGCATAGGCACGCTACCTGTGTTACGGAAATTGCCATAAACATCATCTACTTCTGGTGCGCATTTCATGGGGTCGTTCTGGCACCGAAATTTAATTTTGTAAAGGTCGTTTTCCTCGAAACAATAAGGACATACAAAAGATTTTTTAAAAAATCCCATACCATACAGATTTTAGAATAATTGAAGATTTTCACGACTAGGGTGGTATAATCGTAAGTTTTTAATCGCATCATGTTCAAAGAACAACTTTGCATATCGATTCGCACCGAGAAATTCATTTGAAAGTTCGATACTTATATCCGGTTTAGTTAACTGAAACCTACTGACACTCAAAATGAGTTTACCACTTTCTTTTTGAACAGGGATTCCGCCTGTTTTGTAGAGCAACTCAAGTGCAGGTACGTTATCAGGTATTTTATCGAACTCTGGGCAAGAAATATGTAAAAAAGCCCCTTTGAGCTTGCCAAACAAATTATAATTCAATTTTATGTGATATTTAATGCCTATTTCTGTAGAGTTGTCAACTTCTATGACTAATGGTTTTGACCAATCCATAGGATTAGCGTCTGGTGATGGTAAATTGAATAGCCTAATAAAATAAGGTTTTTTCTCCAGATTTTTCAGGGCAAAGCCTTGATTAATCTCATAGTCCTTACGGCTAATAACTTTGGTAACCATTTCGCGAGTATCGGCTCGTTCAAAAACAAATAAATCATTGCAATACTCTATATGCGCCCATGAACTATGAGCAGGCCAATTCCACTCAAGAAACAATTCTTTACCCCCGATTGAAAATTGAGGATTTGTTAAGGGTGGAAGGTAGTTTACGTTAACATTTTTACCAATTACGCCCAGCCCATTGGAAACAGAAATTGGGGTAAAATAATGCTGCCCCACCCTTTGCGGTGAATAGGTAGCATACTTAGTATCCTCTGAAATCATTAAAAGTTGGCCAAGTTCAGTAACTTTTGCCTCATCAATAATTGAGGCATAATCAATATTTAGTGGTTGATCGGATACGACAATAATTATTGAGTTATTGGAAGATGCTTCCCATTTCAAGTGAAATTGTTCAGCATCAAGCTTCACCTCGAGCGTAGATATTGGTAAGGGAGGCGTAAGTGTTTTAGCACTTAATTTTATTCCATTGGAAAATCGTTCGAAGCCTTTATAGTCCTCAAAAATAGTACAAATGAGATACCCGTAAGTAATATTATCATACACGTCTTTGTCAATGAACTCTTTTACTGGGTCAAGCCTGGCAAAAGCATCCCCAATTACTCTTCGAGACGGAGCGTTATTCAGACTTCTAAATATTTCAACTCCTTTAACATTGGAAGGCAACTGCCAGCGTAAGTGAACCTTTCGATACCCAGGCACTATTGAGGCTTCTAAAACTTCAGCGACAAATAACAATGGGCCAGTTGAAGCTGAGCTGGTAGAACTAATTCCACCTCTCATAGAGAAGACTCCATAAGAATAACTTTCTCCAGACAAAACATTGGTATCATTGTAATGTTGATTGGTCATTTCGGCAAGCACCTCTCCGTCTTCTGGATGAGTAGGAGGGTCGCCTTTTTTCTTTAGCAAACGGTAAACTACACCTAGATCAGAAGCAGGTGAAGCCCATTTCAATGAAATACAATTCGGCTGCTGCTCTATTTGTAGATTTGTGGGGGCATCTGGGGGCAGTAAAGATAAAGCGGAAATAGCCTCGGCACAATCTTTACAAGCGTCTAATGCGTGGAGGTAATAATTGACTTTTTCTTTACCTGCACTGGTTCTCCGAGCATGATTAAGGTATGACTCAGCGACTTTAATTTTATCCTCAGTTTTTAGTTTAATTTCATTCAATCCGGGGTATTTCGGAAAAGATATTTCCAATAGGTCAATTTTCCTTTTTAACTCGTAATATTTTTCAGCGCTTTCCAATCGACCGATTTCTATCTGAAGATTTTCGATCTCTACGATTAAAGCTTCTAATGCTTTTCTTAGTTCTGGCAGAGATTGTTCATCCCCATAGCTAGCCTCTAATTGAGCTAGCAGTGCTTTGGCTTTAACTAAATCTTTTAGAATCAGCTGCTCACGAATGTTCCCCAGTAATTCTGTAGTCCTTGTTGGAAGATTCGACTCGAGTTGTTCCCTTGATGGAGATTCAATATCCATTACAACCCTATCCTCATCCTCAGCGAGGTCTGAAGCAGGGTGCTCCTCCACTTCATCTACAATGATGTGAATGTCAGGATACCAAGTTCGAATATCTTCGACTGTAACTCCAGAAAAAAATCTCTTCAAGAACAAGTTAAGCTCCTTCAGGCTAATGCTGTCATTAAAAACCAGGCCGTAAATTTGATCATCAAGCAGTTGTCTCCATTCTTCCATAGTCGATCTTGAGGTTATTCTGGTTCTGAATTATCATTTTTTTCTTCCAAAGCAGGCTTTTGCACAGTATTCAACTGCCTCTGCGCTATTTTGGCTTCTAATAAGGCCAGTGGATCAACTGCCGGACTCTCTCCTCCATACTTAGCATGTAAAGCATCGATTGGATTTTCTTGCCGTTTCTTCAGTGCTAAAAGTTGTTTTTCAAGATTGCGCATTTCCTCTTCTTCTTCAGCAGTTCTGAAAGCATTTTGGCGCAAATATTCAAGCCGCTCTGTGATTTTTTCTCTTTCAGTATCTCCAGCATCAAGTAGCTTGACAAATTCTTTACTAATACGTTCTTGATCATTTTTGCCTTTTTCTGCAAAATAATGAGAAGCGGTAGTGCTTTCCATTTTTTCTTTTTCGGTAAGGTCTCGTCGAAATTCGAAGATATCAATCTCTAACCCAAACCCTCGCTTAATTTCAGGAACAGCATAATCTTGCCTAAATACTTGCTCCAAGTATCTTCGCACTTCTTCATGCTCGTATTTAACATGCTGGGCTTCTATTGTTTGCAAAAAAATGGTTAACAATGATTCCAAAGATTCTGAAATCTGTTGCATCCAAGGTTCTATCTCTAAATCTTTGGAAGAATAAAAAACGTTGAATCCTACAATGCCGATGATACTGAAGTTAAAATGGTAATAAATATTCTCTGGAGGGCTATCTTTTTTTAGTGATTTAAAAACAATACTTGCACTTCTTTTTTTATTTAAAATTTTAGAGGAGCGAGTTTTGATGTCACTACCCGCTGGAATGAGTCGAATTTTCAATTCTTCCAGTCTAAATTCATCTAAAGCCGAAGTAATTTTATCTTGTAGCTCTTTTTCTACAGAAGGTTGATGCCCATAGGGTTCATAGAAATGTAAATAGAGTCGGTGCGCATCATTGTCCAATAGTATCTCTTTAACGGCTGCGATAGCTTTCTCCTTAATGCTCTTATTTAAATCTTTATCGGGCCGCAGGTATTCTTTGATGTCTCCCCAATTTTTTATGGTCCCTTCAATCTCAAAAGATAAAGACAAGGGAATATCACCACCTTTGGTAGTAAACACCATATCTGATACAATTACTTCTATATGTTTGTTTTCATACTCAGACAGATGGGGCAATACATTGTAGTATTTCAAGCGGTAACCGATGTTCTCTGCACGCCTGCGGAGTTCATTCCCAATTGAATTTTCAATAGTGTTATAGCCATCAAAAAAAGAAATTACGATATCCGCAAAATCTTTTTGCTCAAGAAAAGTTGTTTCTACTATCTCCGTAATGTTTTTCATTGCCCAGGCCTCTAGTGCCCCTGGATTTGTCATACCCGCTAAAATGGCCTTGCCTTCATCATCTAATTCCATGGTAACTTTCGTGGAGACATCCAATTGAATAAATTTGGAGGCTTGACGCACCTGGCAACCAACTTGCACTGGTACCGTAATTGTACCTGGTGCACTGTGTTCGCGAAGAAAATTCTCATTGATTTCAAAAAAGACCAGTTTACGCCCATGTGATCTCAACTCACGGTTCAGCATTGACTCCAATTGATCGGTCAGGGTCGTTCGTCGATAGCTCCGATTAAAGAAATCAGCCGCAGATACTTGCTCGATAAAATGAGCTTTTATCCATTCTTGCAGATGAATCAGTAGTTGTGCTTTATCATTCAATTTACTTTGTCTGGCGATGTCTCGGTTAAGCTGATCAACGGTAACTTCTGCATCAAAATGGATCATTACATCCCCTTTGCCCCCCCGAAACCGTAATTTTAAACCCTCGCAGCTAACTTGCTCTTTTTGAGGCGTATAATCCACCAGGTTTATTCTAAGCGTAATCACAAACCCTGGTTCAACTTGGGCCAACCTTGCCGTGATGTAACGCTGAAGGTCAGGCAAGTGGTAATCTGGGCTATCTATTAAATCATGATCTCGCCCGAAGTCTTTGACAAATTGTCTGATTTGATCATTGAATACCTTCTCTACTCCTTCCAAACGAAGGTGTGTTTGCAAGGCATTATCCAGGTGAACTTCATTGAGCTGAAGCAAGTACTCAATCGATAGGTTTATTTTTTTGCCCGTTGAAAAATCATCAACTTTAAACTGGCCCGTGCTTCCTTTTGCTTCAATCGTAAGTTTAGCGACATAAGTGTCTAATGCTGGTTTACCAAACCCCCAGGTAGTCTTAAAATCGCTTAGGTTAAGCGATATTTGATTGTTTTTAGGGTTCACATAAACGAGCTTTTCCCGATATCCGGGTTGATATTTCTCCGCTGCCTTGATAAAAAATGCTTCCATGCGCTGAAAACTTTAGTTTTGTGAATTTGTAACCAGTGGGTCTAGTTTTTTCTTGATCGTGGGAATAAATTTTTCGATCAAAAGATATCTCCGTGCTGCAACTTCTTGTTTATTCTGTTCAATTGCTTTCTTTAGTTCAACATCTGTAATAAATTTCCCGATTTGTACACAATACTGTATTTCAGCCTCGTAGCCTCTGGCATTTTGATTCCAAACATGTACCAAAGATTGAAAAATAATTCTATCTTCCTTTATTCTCAAGCCAATAAATTCTATTATTCTGTCAAATATTTTTAAATTATCTGGATAATCTGCTTCTCTTGATAAACCATGCAATATTGCGTACCAGCGCTCAATTAAGGTCGCAACATCAAAGTAATACCGCTTCTTAGTAATGGAAATATCTTCTTTCTGGTCATTGTAAGCTGATTCTATATTCGGATGAAATAGCCAGCCAATCAATTTTTTCATCCAATCATCAGACCCCAACTCTGTATTTTGAAATAATCCAAAAAGGGGGTAAGGCGATTTATGTGTGCCATAAGTGATAAATGGAGAACCAATGATTTCTTCGGTTCGATACAAATAATTTAATATAAATTTCAATCCAAACTTATTAGCTGGAGAGTAAGTAGATGGGTCTGTATCGTTAGGTAACCATTCTCTAACTCTATTCAAATAATCGTACAACTGCTCTGCATTACGCGGAGTAAGACTGATTAGACGTTTGAAAGCTTCTTCTTTAATAGAATCATTACCATTGTTTATCAGACGACGAAGCCACTCCATGCCTATGTTATCAATTTTACTAGAATGTGGTATAAAATCAAATACGCTAATGGCTATATTATGTAGTTTGTAGTTAATTAGTATCTCGTAAAATTGCTTAACATCTTGAATTAAGCGCTCATGAGACAGCATTTCCTGTATCAATAAAGCTAACACGCTATAACCATATAAATCCCAAATATTAAATTCATCATCATCACTTTTTTGTTTGAAAATAGTATAGATATCCTCCTCTGGTGTGTTCATGTTCACACTTGTTTTGCCTGTATAAATTGAAGCCAAAACACACTTAAGTAACTTGATACCATATCCAGTGGAAGCTCTGCTTACTTTACTGAGTAATTTGATGAAGTTGCGACATACAGAGTAAGAAGGTTCCTGTTGTATCAACAATCCTTGTTGCAAAAGAGTATTACATTGAGTCCGATTAAATTGAAAATCTTCAATAAAAAAGTAGCGGATAGCCTGGTCTCTATACTCAGATTTATTGAAATCCAGTACCATATCAATATAGTCTTCTTCGTTATTAGTAGTATGTTGAATAAAACAATTATGAAGAAGCTTTTTATATCCTTTATTATAATCTTTTAAAAGTTTTTTATCATCTTTTACCAAGGTACTCAGTAAATAATCAAAGTCTTCATCGGAGATTTCTCCAAAAAAGGCAATTAAAAAAATAAGATAGCGTCGTAATGGTTTTTTTTCCTTCTCTAAGATTTGCCTAATAGTTTCCTTCTTTGTTCTAGTT
>JAIYDG010000129.1 GCA_027487625.1 Bacteroidota bacterium | reverse complement strand
TTGGATGTATCTGGAGAGTATTTTTTCGGCCCCCGACATTCAAAGACAGTTGCCGCAAGAAACCAAGATGTTTATGGGAGTCGACCGCTTCTGGAAAGATACATTAAAAAAGACAAGCGAGTATCCAAATGCCTTAAAGGTAGATAACAACCACCGTCACATTTATATGCCCTATAATCGATACAAACCACCCTCATATTATTTTTTCCATCCTGCTTTATCTCCGTTTTGCCTCCAGTCGCCCTTATTTTGTTTTTCACAATGTCTTTTAGTCGGCCACTGCTCAAGGATTGTTGGAAAACTTCCAAAAGAATAACGAGATTCTGGACAAAGTGCAAAAGAATCTGGAAGACTATTTGGAAACGAAGCGCAATGCATTCCCACGATTCTACTTTTTGTCGAATGACGAGTTGCTGGAAATCTTGGCACAAACAAAAAATCCTCACGCTGTTCAGCCCCACTTGCGCAAATGCTTTGACAATCTCCAGGCCCTCGACTTTGGTCCTGATCCAAAGAGTGTCGATATTTTCGCCATGGTTTCTGCGGAAGGTGAGCGAGTAGCTCTTGGGCGAAATCTCAAGGCCAGAGGAAATGTTGAGGCTTGGCTAAGCAGCGTAGAATCCCAAATGGCTGCCAGTCTGAAAAAGGCCATGAAAGCAGCCATGTTGGACTATGAAAAAACCCCTTATAGCGAATGGGTCATTTTCCATCCTGCACAGATTGTCCTTGCCGTGGCCCAAGTATACTGGGGTAGGGATGTCGAGCAGTGTCTTCAACAAGCGGACACAATCCAGGCCTTGAAAGAATTTAAGGTCAAATGCATAGAACAGCTTTCCCAACTTGCAGCTCTTGTGCGTACTGATTTGACGCCTTTGCAAAGAAGCTCGATTGTTGCGCTCATCACAATTTCTGTGCATGCTCGAGACATCATTGACAAGTTGATTACGGAAGAGTGCCGCGATGTGAACGACTTTTCTTGGCTGCAACAGCTGCGCTATGTCTGGGACTATGAGCAAGATGATATCACAGTCAAACAATCAAACGCCACTCTACAATACTGCTATGAATATCTTGGTGCAACACCCCGACTCGTCATCACACCTCTGACCGATCGATGCTACATGACACTATCAGGTGCCATCCATTTGAATCTTGGTGGAGCACCAGCAGGCCCAGCAGGTACAGGAAAGACAGAGACGGTGAAGGACTTGGCAAAAGCTCTTGCGCGTCAATGTGTCGTCTTCAATTGTGGTGAGGGTTTGGACTACAAGTTTATGGGAAAGTTCTTTTCTGGTCTCGCTCAGTCTGGAGCATGGGCCTGCTTCGATGAATTCAATCGCATCGACATTGAAGTGCTTTCTGTCATTGCCCAACAGCTGATGACTATCCAAAACGCGTTGAAGACCAAGGTTTCCAAATTCGTCTTTGAAGGCCGTGAAATGAAAATCACCAGGACTTGTGGTGTCTTTATCACCATGAATCCTGGCTATGCTGGAAGAACTGAACTCCCTGACAATCTAAAGGCTCTTTTCCGACCAGTCTCCATGATGATTCCCGACTATGCTCTGATTGCCGAAATCATGCTTTTCTCTGAAGGCTTTGAAAACTCAAGGTCCTTGTCACAAAAGATGGTCAAGCTCTACATGCTTTGCAGTCAGCAGCTTTCACAGCAAGACCATTATGACTTTGGTATGCGTGCTGTCAAGGCCGTTCTTGTGATGGCTGGAGGACTCAAACGTTCAAATCCATCTCTCAATGAAGACATTGTCCTTATCAGAGCCATGAGAGACAGCAACATTCCAAAGTTCCTTGCCGATGACATTGGCCTATTCCAAGCAATCGTATCCGATCTGTTTCCTGGCGTTGAGATTCCCGACCATGATTATGGCGAGCTGCAGATTGCCATCAAGGACAATATCATGGAGCAAGGATTGCAGCCACTTCAAAACTACATCACAAAGGTCATTCAGTTGCACGAAACGATGAACGTCCGCTTTGGTGTTATGCTTGTTGGTCCAACTGGCGGTGGCAAGACAACCTGTTATCGAGTTTTAAAGAATGCATACACTGTCCTACGAGCGAACGGATCGACAAACGAGAAATTCCAAACCGTGAAAACATTCGTGATGAATCCCAAATGCATCAACATGGGAGAGCTCTATGGTGAATACAACATCAACACGCACGAATGGACAGACGGGTTGGCAGCCACGATTGTTCGTCAGTGTGTGGGCAACACCAGTATTGATTACAAATGGGTTGTGTTTGACGGCCCTGTGGATGCGCTCTGGATTGAAAACATGAACACTGTGCTCGATGACAACAAAACCCTTTGTCTTGCAAACGGAGAACGTATCAAACTAAATGACACCATGCGTATGGTTTTTGAAGTAGAAGATCTTGCTGTTGCATCTCCCGCCACAGTCTCGCGGTGTGGTATGGTTTACATGCCTCCCGAGGTTTTAGGATGGAGACCCTATGTTGTTTCTTGGGTTGCGCGTGTGATGCCCGCCAATCTCTCCCATGGATTGCGTACTCGTTTGACTGACATGTTTGACAGTCATGTGCCAGCAGGCCTCCAGTTTATTCGGCGAGAGTGCAAAGAAGACGTTCCCTCCAACGACCTCAATCTTGTTGTGAGTCTTTGTTCGTTGTTCCAGTCGCTGTTTTTGTACGATCCTGGAGTTGACCTCAATGCTACTGATGAGGTTATTGGAGACATCATGGACACAATATTCATTTTCAGTTACATCTGGTCCATCGGCGGAAATTTGGTTGTTGACTCACGCCCTGCGTTTGACACGTTTGTTCGCACAAAGATCTCTCCAGGCAACATGCCTGCCCAAGACACTGTCTATGATTATTGTGTGGATCCCAAGATGGGCACCTTTTTCTCCTGGCGAGAAACCGTTCCTGCGTTTGTTTACAATCCAGACACGCCCTTTTTCAATATGATTGTCCCCACTTCCGACACGGTGTGCTATTCCTTCCTTCTGCAGCGCCTTGTTCGAATCGAAAAGTCTGTCCTTTTTGTGGGAACTACTGGTGTCGGCAAGTCCGCGATTGTTTCTGACTGTCTCAAGAAACTTGGAGAGAAGGATGTGATTCCTATCGACCTTCAATTTTCTGCGCAAACTACAAGCATGAACACTCAGTTT
>JAIYDG010000302.1 GCA_027487625.1 Bacteroidota bacterium | reverse complement strand
GTGTTGATTACTGTAGGTAGAAAGGGTCAATGCAGTAGTAGTAAGAGGTGTAGTGTCGTGAACACATTGAATATCATCCGAGTTAGGATGCGTAAAAAATGCAGTGCATGTAAAGACAGGTATGATTTTTCTGCCTGCTTTGCAGGAAGACAGGTAGAAAGTTTCCAAGCCATCAGCACCGTGTATTCCTACCATTTTGTCAGAGAAGCCGCTGTTGAGCTCCAAAAAGTTATTCTACGATGCATTTTTGATAACGCACAGGATGGAGGACTTTTCTGTGCCATACCATTTTTCTTTCTTTTAGATCTGTCATGCGGAAAGTTTTTTTCTCTTGCGGATTCGTCGTCCGGAAAGTTATTTTTAGTTCGGAGACTTTGTTTCTGGTTTTATTTACACACATTTAAAAATAAGAAAAAAAATATTATGTTGAAAATAGAATGTCAGGTATGGGATTTGAACCCATGAACTTTGAAGTATCAAATCTTAAGTTTGACGCCTTAGACCGCTCGGCCAACCTGACTGTTTGCGATTAAATTTTATTGCTTGTTTCGATTAATCGTGATTGCTTTTTTCTAGAGTTCTGTGCTGGCTCTCGCATCGAATTCTATTTTAGTTTGTTTTGAAATGTATTCCCATTTGGATTGGTGTCAAGCCGGATACCAGTTTGGGCGTCTTAGAGAACAATGGAATTCGACTCCGTTTAGACTTTTTATTTCTCAAAACGAAAAAATTAATATTGACAATGTGTTCAGGCTTTTACATTTAAAACTTAAAAACAAACTTTTTGATGTTTCTGAGTTGGAAGAATTTTATCGACAGATGGCAAATCTCAGTTCTGAAGTCGATAAAGCAATCAAAAATATAAGATGCTAGAAAAACAAAACGAAGTTGTGAGTGTGAGGCATAAGAACAATTCTTTTTTAGCAACCTTTCTTTCTTTTTCTTATCTCGTTATCAGCTACGGAGATAGATTGAAAGGAAAGGGAGCATTATTCGTTTCGGTTCGCAAGAATAACGACGACGTCGAGGAAGCTCAAGAAATATTTTCGTGGTCGGGAATTAGTTTCATTCATTTTGACATTGTTCACAGGATTACGAGAATTCTCATACTCCTACCGGACAAGTTGGCAACTGCCTTTGAAAATGTTAAAAAAAATATTCCCGGCCAAACTGGAGAAAATTCTTTAAATTTGGTTGGCGAACTCTACGATCAGAGCATTGAAGACGCAGTCAATTTAAATTATCCAAATTCGTTTATTTCCACCATTTTTGAACTTAGAGAGCGTCTTCGAGATATAACAATCGGATTTGTTACCGGAGATATTGACAATAGCGAAATAGAAGAGTTTTTAAAAAGGTGCCAGCCGGTTTTGACAGCAACTAAAATCATTTCTGATTGGGGACACTCTGAAATGGTTCACGTCTTTTTTCGCGAAACATTTTCGGACAACGCCTTAAACAATCTTTTCTATTTGTGCTTTGAACTTTACGGTAGAGAATTGCTTTCCGAGTATCGAAAGTTACGTGGAATAAACAAACTTTTTAAGTGAGAGACAGTTGCTTTAAAAAACAATGGGAGCGGAAGAAGAAGATGGAAATGTACGTGTTACTCAAAAAAATAATTCATTTTTAGTGAAGTTTTTTTCTGTCTCTTATCTTTTGATATTTGATAGATCTCTCACCGTTTTGGTTACCGAAAACAGAGACGACGACGACGACGACGACGACGACGCGGGGGAAGAGCTATTTTCGTGGCATGATATTTCTGTTAATCATTTCGATCTCGTTCATCGAATGACGAGAATCTTGATGCTTATCCCGGATAAGTTGTGTACAGCTTGTAGAATAAGCGCAGAAAACATTCCCGATGAAACCGGAGAATTTTTGCTGAATTTAGTCAGCAAGCTGTACGACGAGTGCATTGAAGAGGGGATTAACAAAAATTATCCCAATTCGTTTGTTAGCGTCATCTCTGATCTTAGAGAGCAGTTTCGAGATCTTACATTCGGATTCGTCAACAGGGACATTGACCAAAACGAAATTGAAGAATTTTTAAACCGGTGTCAACCTATTTTTAACGTGGCAGTGCTCATCGCTGATTGGGGGCATTCAGAATTGCTTCATCTGCAAAGGCACCGCATTTTTTCGGCCAACGCTTTTGACAAATTATTTGATTTGTGCTCTAAACTTTACGATCGTAATTTGCTTTCAGATTACAGGGAACTAAGTGGCAGAAATGAACTTTTTAACGAAGTGTAAAGATGAGTGACGACGACTCTGAAGAATCTAACTTTGTCGAAATCGCCGAAGACGACGATCCTACTGTTTTTAACATTGAGGCCTCTTTCGGAATAAAAAATCAAGAATTTATGTATCTTTTGCAGTTTTCAAAAGACCCGGTGACCTTTGAATTTAACTATCTGTTTACTATCTGCGAAAGTGATGAAGAAGACGAAGAAATATTTACTTGGGAAAACATATCTTTAACTTTGCGACCAGTTTTTCTTGACTTAATACAGTTATTTTTGTCTCTTCCTGATTTACTTGCTACACGCTATCAAACTTATACGCTAACAGATAATGTTTTGGTTTGGTCTGTAGAAGAGTCTCATTGTTTTTTGACCATCTTAGAAAAAGCTCGGCAGCATAATTTTTCAGAAACTATTACTCGTACAATTAGTCTTTTACATCAAGAGTACGTTTCTCTTCTCAGATCTTTTGAAAATTTGACATTGACATTTTTCGAAATCAAATCGTTTTTGGAAAAGTGTCAAGTTGTTTACGAGGGATGTCAAGTTTATGAAAAATTTGCTGTTGCCGAGCTTTTTAATTTAAGCAGGCATCATTGTTTTTCCCAAAATTTTATTGTCAATTTGTTTCAGGCCGTTACTCATTTTAGTTTGAAGGAGCAATGCATCGATAAAGTATTTATGCTTATTATGTCAGACTAAAAATGTATTTTTGTTTCGCTAATGTCAATCATGGAAATAAAATTTTGATCGTTCAAAAACAATGCGTTTGAAAAATGACACTTTATTACGCAGTCGTTGGACCAAATTCCAATCTAATAACACACAATTTGTAAAAATTTAGAAAAATATATATTTCGAAAAAAACACTTTTGCCAATTAGTTTGTGCATTGAAAATAGAAAGCTACATTTTTTTGATTAATTGTTGCCATTGGCACCACCACCACCACCACCAAGTTGTTGTTGGGCTTGTTCGAGCTGCTCAATAATTTTTTTATTTTTTTCAATTTTTGTTCTGAGAAGTTCCATTATCTTGTTTCGTCTACTCCATCTGAGTTGCGGTTGACTGGCCATGGCGAGTATTTGCTCAATATCCATCATTTCTGCAAATTATATGTAGAAAAAATTAAGTGTTTGCAGAGCTCCAAAAATATTTTATTAGTAAGTGAAAGAAAGAATCGTTATTTTTAAATGTATGAAAATTAGATAAGAATATTAGATCACCTTTTTCCTTATAATAGACTTGTTGTCTGGAAAAAATGAAGAAAAAGAAAAAGGGTTGTTTTTACGAAAACAATATGGCGAAAAGATAGAATTTCAAGATTGAGCTCGAGCCTAGTTAGATTGATCGTACCATGTCTGAAGAGACGTCCTCTTCTAAGATGATGGGTACGCGGGGTAGCGTTCTTTGCTGCATGGGTGTCTGTTTTTTTAACAAATTTCGTATATAAACATACATGAGCGTAGCAAAATAGATTTAGCTTTTTTTGAAAGTTTAATATAATTTTGCACCGCTTTAGTATTTTTATATTAAAAAAACCAGTTCTATTTCCACAAAGTCGTTTTGGGGAGGAGGCGGGGGCGGATAGGAAGGTGGGTTGTTTAAAGTGGCTGCCGCGTCGGCCGCTGCAGAAGTAGACGGTCCTCGCTTGAGCCGAGTCTCTAAATTTTGAACCCCTGGATGAGCTTCAAGTCTAAAAAAATATTTTAAAAATATATTTAAGAAAATGGTGAGAGAGGTAATTACATTTTTAATCGAAAAATTAATTGGTTTCGGGCTGACGGTCGACTTAATCGATAGAATAGCAATTTACGCATTTAATCATTATTTTGACTTAAACGGGGCGCCTTACTCTCTGAGAAGATCTCGTTTAAAATTTTCCGCGTCATCGTGAGCACGTGCGCGGTGTCGATCAAAGCGAAGCTGTAAAGTTCGAGAGAAATTATTTAGGTTACAAAAATATTTTGAAAAAAAAAACTATTTTTACAAATTAGTATTAAAAAATTACATTCATATCTCTCTTGTGTAGGACGTGTCGTACTAGGAGGAAGGCGAAACCAATGGCCAAAAGAATTATCGTTGAGCCGATAAGTCCGTAGGCCAAATTGTGATTTACTTCTTCTTCTCGGGATTCGCTCGTTCTCGGAAGCTCGAGATCGTCGAGTGCCGACTTCACCTCCTAAGAGCGAAAAAAGAAGGATGATAAAATTGTCACACGGGAATTTTTACGGACGTTGATTGACGATGACATGTTTACTTTCCGTTTTAGAAACCCGCTTATTATACCGTAATTAAAAAAATCACTCTTGACGTGTGATTTTGATTGAGCGAAAACAAATTACAATTCATCATTATTTTTGACCAAATTACAAACGGGATGTTCCGCTTCACAAATTGGTTTAAGCTGTTTTCGATTAATTATCGTTAATTTGATAAATATTTGATTGAGAACTTACCGGAAGACAGAAGGCTTTTATGATTTCTTCCGTCACGCATTGGGGCTCAAAATTGTCTCTGCACAGGCAGAGACCTCCCTCGCACAAATTATATTTTTCGACATTTTCCAAATTTGAGAACAAACTTATGAGGCACGTGAGATTAGCGACCAACGTCATTTTTAAGATTTCTATTGTGAAAAAACTGTCTTTTTAATTTGAGAGTTCACCGACGAATGATCTCAATAATTTATTCATAATGTGCAGGCGGCAAAAGTGTTTTATTTCTTTGAGCGAATATTCATGTTATTTTTCTTTTGATCTATTAATTAGCGTGAGTGGGGCCAGTCAAAGAAAAATAGGACTTTGATTTGTACTCGAAATATTTTGCGTTTTTAAATTTCATCTTTTCTTCTTCACTCGCTAGTTTTTCGTTGAGATAAAAGATGTGCTTGTAAGGATCAAATTTTTGGAAAAAGATTGGAATGGACGGGTGAAACCAAGTTTCTTTGACGTGATACTTGAATTCGTGATGTAGCCCGTAAACTTGCGTTTCTCTCGAACTGTCTTTCGTGTAATACAAATAGTCATTTGTTACGTACAGGCTGTTTGAGGAAGAAACTTCAAAGAGAGTTTCCTTGATTTTGCTGTAAACTTTATTAGAGTCGTGAGTCAAGTTGTAATATACGTATCCTAGTTTGTGTCCTGGATTACATCTTTGATGAAAGTTTGCGACACTGTTTTCGTCGCAGACTATAATTTTTACATTGGCCATATTCGTGTGCGGTGCGGTAGATTTTCCCTTCCAAGCTTCCGAAAAAGTGCATTCCGAAAAATCCGTAACTAAATCTGTTATGACAGAAAATAGAAACGGCTGATTGTGCATGTAAGACTCTTCTTTTCTCTCTTGCACGATAATGTAGAACCGCTCGGACGACACTGAAATTTCCACCGTTTCTCCCGGGAGATTAACCCATTTTACAATCTCCAAAGTTATCTTGTCAACGTAAATGATCCTGTGATGTTGGTGTCCCGGTTTTGCACACAAAACGACAAAGTAAAAAAAATTTGAATTTGGGTTTGGAAGAACGAAAAAATTTGAGACAATGTGTTTGAACGTTCTGTCTGTCACTGCCGCGTCAAGGTTTATCATTGTTTTTCCCAAATTCACATGATTAAAATTCATTTCTCTTTCTTTTCCGTTTATTTTTATAATTGACATAACGTATCTTTGAGCCGAAGCAAACATGACTGTCGATTCGTCTACCCAAAGATGCTTTGTGTTTAGACCGCTACACATTTCGAAATTTTCGTAAGGAAAAGTTGAAACTTCCGAGATCGAGAATTCTTTCGCGTCGTACCAAAGAAAAGATATTGTTGTTGTTTCTTTGCCTCTAAGAGCGAGAAGATATTCTCCAGAGGGGGACCAGTTTATTCCGTAATATCTACTTTCGCCCATTCTTCTCGTAGCATACATAATTTGTCCTTTTTGTTTTCTCTCTTGTCCTCCGTATGCGATGACATTTATATCTCCGCATTCTATAAAGGCCAAAATAGGATGAACGGGATTAAAGCTCAGACAGCTAACGTACACATTTGGATAAATGTCAATTTTCCAGTCGAGCTTTGGTTTTCTAAACACGTAGTATTCTCTCAGCAGATCTCGTCCATTTTGTAAGCTCAAAAGTCTTTTTTGTGACGGGAAGTAAAAGCTGAATTGACTCAAAAGAGAATTTTCTCTTTTAAATTTTTCAAACACTTTTGAATTTTCGTACCAAAAAAACTTGAGAAGGGTCGGATCTGCGCAGGCGGCAAGCTTGACAAATTCTTTTGAATTTAAAAAAGAGAGAATCATTGAAATTGCTAGCAGTTCGCATTTTCCCAGCAGCAAATTAATAATTCCAACACCAAAGATGAACTGTCTAAGAAAGTAAAATTTATATCTTGGAGTTTGCGACGTAAATTTGTAACTTTTTTTAAGTTTTGCGGCGTATATTTTTTCCTCTCGCGTTAACGAGTCGGCTTCAAAAATTCGAATTTTCTTGGCTTCGCTTGCCATCTTTTCTTTGCACACACTTTGTTTTGAAAAACAAAAATTTCTTGTTGCTTATCTAATTAGCGCGGAAAACAAACTGAGTGAAGAAAAAAAATACGAGAGATTATTTTTCAAAGCTTTTATTTTTGACGAAAAAATCGGGAACGTTACAAAATTTTCCAACGAAACGGTGAATGGCAATTAGGGGGGGTCTGACAATGGCATCGGGAGTGAGAAGGGAAATTACGTAGTCGATCAACGAAACGTGTTTTTTTTCCCCCGTTTTTGACATGAAAGTAATTGACAAATCTTGTTTTCTAATGTACCTAGGATCGAGACAATTTGATATTATATAAAAAACCGAATTTGCCTCATTTTTTAGCGGTAGATTTTCAACAAACTGACTAAATATTTTTTGAAAATGTATTACTTCGCTTTTAGATTTTTCAAAATTTCCCGAATCAAAACTTCCCCCTACTGTAGCCAAGGTTTTTCTAAATTGAAAAAGAGATTTTTTTGAATAACAAAATGCCATTTTTTCGCAGTCGAAATAAAAATACACGTCTAATTTTCCCTGTCCCACAGATTTGAAAAGCTCTATCCATTTTTCAATTTCGCTTTTGCTTACTTTAAAATAATTGAAAACGTTTCTAAGGGTTGGAACATTTGCAATAGAGCTTGTGAAAATGATAAAGTTAAAAAAACCTAAGAGAGAGTAAACTTGCGTTTTGTATATCGCGTGACTAGCGCAAATAATCTTTTGGGTCTTGTGATGAGCCTGATAATTAATTGCTATTCTCAATTGCTGTTCATCCCTTTTTGTTATGTGAATTATGTCTTCGACAACAATGCACGATTTTTTTTCAGCTTTTTCTAGTTGACTGAAAGTTATATTTTTTACGTTCGGAAAACTTTTTTTGTATTTGGAACTGTCTTTTGCGTCAACGTTTATCAGGTACAATTTGTAACCGCATTTTTTACTTTTATTGCAACAAGATTTTTCCACAATTTTTTTGACAAGCGTAGATTTCCCCGTTCCAGCTCTGCAATTAATTGCAGAGAGAAATAAAAATAAATCATTCATTTTTTAAAAAATACTTTTTTATTTTTATGCACTCAAATAAATTAACATTTTTTTCTTCTTTTTAAAAATTATTCTCTCGCGCATTTGAAAGTGCAATTAGTGCTTAGAAATTTTTAAAAAATCCTTAAAACTAACATACTATACATTAGGCCGTTAATTTTGACCGAGATGGTTTTTGGTCAAGAAGTTACTGAGAGAGTTATATGCGTGTGTTCCGTGAGAAGATGATTCGAACGATAAATAAAATAAAATAGAATGATGATGGCTTGGGCAGATGTCAATATCTTAAATAAAGCAGTTTTACACAAAACGCGACAATTCTAATCTTGAAAAAATGTTTTTTTATGTTTTTTTGTGCAAGAAGGTGCATTTAAAAATGAAAATGTGCGAGTTTGAGTGCATAAAAAAGTAAAAAAGTTGTAAAGAGATCGTTGGAGCTGATGTTATTTTTATCTCTCTACCTTCCAAGTACGAGGATGGCCCCGTACTTGACTTTTCTCAGTGCCGGATCACCCATCATTTTTTTCCTGGTCTTTTTCTAGTGGCTTTGGTTGTAGAGACACCGGTGTCTTCAGGATCCTCAAACAATGGGGGAATTTGGGAGCCTGAGCCTGACATGTTGTGGGGATAATCGTTGGAGTTTCGTTGATTTTCGTCTCCGTCGTCTCCGTCGTCGTCGTCGTCTCCGTCGTCGTTACCGTCTTCGTCGACATATTCAATATTCTTTTTGTTTTTCGAGTAAAGCATGGCCAGCTTCCTTTTTTTTTCCAGTCTTTTTTTTCGAACACTTTCTAGATCTTCCTCATCGTTTTCGCTTCCCGCCGGAGTTGAGGGGCCTCTCAGAAATGAAGGCTTTGCTTCAAATTTTTTCTTCAAAGCAGCGAGGTAGGATTCAAGCTGGTCGCTGTCTAGCAGCTGATTGAATGCTACAAAGGGAATGATGCATCCGTTTTTGTCAAAGTAAAAAACGTCGCCGTCCGAGCTCGTGTACGCTTTTTCTCCGATGCTGCCAATTTCGTCTTTTTCCGC
The DNA here is from genome assembly GCA_027487625.1 of Bacteroidota bacterium. Lineage (GTDB taxonomy): Bacteria > Bacteroidota > Bacteroidia > UKL13-3 > UKL13-3 > CAISCU01. Next base: position 4,788 of record JAIYDG010000302.1, on the reverse strand, counting down.
TCCTGCAGGCTGCGCTTCGCCATCTTCGGCCGTCACGCCTCCCGTTGGCGTTGTCGAAGGCTCAAAGACGGACGAAGAAAGCTTCAAGGTAACCATGACATTTTCCATTTTGCAGGTTGGCCCGACTGCTTCTTTCAGCGTGTCCCGATTGAAGTGCCAATTCGAGATGGTTAGGACTATGTCGGTCACCTGAGCCGTTCCATTTTTGTCGCACCAATCCAAATGGGATATAACCTTATAGTCTGAAAAGGCCGATCTCGAGTTTGCAGTCTGAAATATATAATCAAACAAAAATATATAAAATAGTTTGCAAATCAAAAAATATTTTTGCGAAAAAAAATGTAGTTTAACTTACGTTTTTTGTTCCAGCGTACATTTCGTTCCAGGCATCCACAAGTTGCTGGCTCATCCTGAACACTTTTTTTCTCGTGTGTTCCTTCTTTTCATAAAAGAAGGTCACAGCGGTCGGAATGTCCATGATAATTTTAGATTCCGGATGCCAGGATGAACTCCAGTCGATGAGGTGGAGGAGAAAGAAGTAACCTCCAAGAGCGTAGATCTTTCTGAAAAAATTAAAAAAAGCATTTTAGGAGCTAAATTTTTAAAAAATTATTTACGACATAACACATTTTTGCTTTTAAAAATAGACTTACTCGTATTTTCTCCTGAGAGACGCTTCCGAAGTTCCCCCATTTTTCGCCGATCCGTCGAGCGTGTAGTTTCTGTTCCCTGCCTTGATCAGAAACTTGCACTTGGAAAGAGTTTTTACTTCCAAGGGCATCATCCAAGTAGTATCAATTTTGTATTTTTTTTCTTCGCCTTCGGAGTCGCTTTTGCTTCCCCACTGAACCTGAGCTTTTTTTGAGGCCATTTTTAGAGATGGATAAAAATCGAGATGTGTTGTTCAATCAACTGACTCAACCCTAGTGCGTCAATTTTTTAGCTTTAGAGAGAGCGTTCTCGCGTCGGTCGTATTTCCTCACCCACACCTACTCACGCACCCTCTCTTTATTGCGCGAAAGAAATTGTTTAGAGAGAGAGAGAGACACAAAGAGAGAAAGCGAAAAAGAGATTGAGTTGAGATAATTATAAAATCATTAATTACTCCTACAACTTGGACTGCGACAGCGGGAGCACCACCGACAACGACGACGACGACGACGACATCGATTTGATAAAGTAAGTGGGCACAGATAAAAGTGTGTGAGAGGTAATTTTTTCTTTTTTGATTTTTAATTTGCGTCAATTTTTCGAAATGGAAAGAGGTACCCTTAGATCGGGAGAGAGATTTGCAGCTCGAAATTTAGCCTACTACAACAGCGAAAAAGTTTTGCTCGACCATCACAAAAGATTGCTTTCCGAAGAACCCGCAATTACTACGAGAGCCACAAGAATTGCCGGACTTAATTTTGGCAGTCTGTTGCAAACTACCGTTCGGTTTCGCTTCGACTCGACCATCATTAGACCTACTCTTCGCCGAGTTTTTTTCGATCTTTTTCGTGAGCACACTCTTAGCGGCGATTCCGGCTTTGAAGTTGTTGTTACTTTTAACGCAATCTTGACAAATCAGAGCGATCAAAGCAAACCTACATTTTCCGTTTTTTACGGACACGATCACAGAGCCGGCAACATTTCGGGAGCCGCTCCTGAGCTAAAGTACGGAACAACGACTTTGGTCAGACTTCTTTCTGACGTCGACAACATTCCCACAGAGTTTGAGTCCGAAGCTCTGCTGCGTCAACACAGGAGAGCTTTCGAGTCCTCCGCGGTGAGCATACACAAATTCATCAACATTGTCTATCTCATTTATCGGTATGTCGACGTCGCGTCCACTGTCAGCAACAGGGGAGGTGACAGAAAGAAGGCCGATCTCTCAGCCGGCCGAAGCGTGGACTCAAAGGGGAATTGACTTAACCGAAAATGGAAAAGTTTCGCTTTCCAAGGCTCTCTTGTCAAGTTGCGATCCGCTGCGAACAGGTCAAGAAGTTTACGCCGAATACTTTTTTCCTTTTACTCTTGTCGACGAGGATTCTAATCTTTCCTGTCTCAAGGCGCGACCAAATCAAGAGAGAAAAATTAGAAACACAATGTACAATCTCAAGGAGCCTTCCAAAGATCCGGCTTATTTTAATTTCTCTTCGCACACCGATCTCAATCGTCTAGCCAAAGCCGTCAAGAAAGACATTGTTGTGTATTACGCTCACGACGACGGTTTCAAAGTGTTTGAGATCTATCACGACTTTCGAGGCTTCAGTCAGCAGTGTCCCCCTTCCAGGGAAGACGGATTTTCCATGTCTCCGCATTCGGTGCGTCACAGATCCAAAAAAATATTTTCGGCTCCTTGCTTGTACTACGTTTTGACCGTAAAGCGCAGACTCTACAAGTTTGACGCAAGTCTGGATACCATCTTCATGTCTGGATCATACTTTTTTGCCAAACCGGAGACAACTCAGTTCATGTGGTGGAAGGAAGACTACGGAGGATTACTTTCCCGAACTTTGAAATTGTCGGCACCCGGCTTTCCCATTCCCACCATGCTGGATTTGGCCTTTTCTGTTGATCGACTTTACGACCTTTGGAAAATTAAAGTGATACTCGTTAATTTTTGCAAGAGCAACTTTAATCAAAAGGAAGTGCGGAACTTTAGTCGAAGAGTGCAACCGAGATTTTCTTATTTTTTTAATTTGGGCATTGTTGCCCCCTCCGGATCCGGCTCCGTCTCCGAGATCGATTTGGACTCGATCGAGCTAGCCGTTTGCTTCTACGGTCAGAGCTACGCTTGTCTCTTGCTTGACGAGTTTCGCAAAGAAGTAATTGAGCAGTACAAGTCGAGCTCGAGGAGGGACAAACCAATGTCCAATAATTTTGCGTCCATTCCCATCGTGAGTTTGGAAGAAAGACGATTGGCTTTGGCAAAGTTGGACGCGGAAAAGAAGGCTAGAAAAAGAAAACTAAATGGCGGAGTAGAAAAGCCGAAATACAAGAGAGTCAAAGTTTGCGACTGTTCTACGTGTCGTTCAGACGTTTTCGATCTCAACATGAATGTAGACGGTCCCGAAAGACTTTGCTCTTACTACCTAGACGTTTCTGACTTGCTTCAACTTTTGGGTGCAGACACGGAAAGCAATTTGGCTGCCGTCGAGGAACTTTGCAAGCTTTCGGTTGCCTCCATGGACATTGAGTCCATGACTCTCAGCGTCGACCTGGAGCCACCCGTTCGAGAAGGAGGAGGGTTAAATTACAGCGTTGTCGACGGAGCTCGACTAGAAGGACACTTTAAAAAAGTTCAAAAGCCCATCATGATTGCTCACCTCGACGAATTGGATTTGGGTTGCGTCAAAGTTTTTCAGGCCTCCACGGACGCCGAAGAATCAATCTATCAGATGATGAGAGAGTACTGGGCGCACGTGCAGGAGTTACGAAATCGTGCAAAAAATGAAAAACTAAAGATTGCCGCTCCGCTCCTCGGTCTCATTGCCGAATACAAGAACGCTCACTTTGAAGTTTACTCCAAGTGGGTCGACCAACAGCGACTGAAGAATCCGGCTTTTGAATCAGACATGACTGGCATCACCAAGGCTTGGGTATCTTCTTTTCCCGGACAGCTGGAGAGGAGACTCTTGAAGCTCATCACCGAATACACCGTATTCAGCTTTTACGGGTGAGAAAACATTTACTTTAAATAATTTACTTATCTTTATCAAGCAACAATCAACGAATAAAATTTTCAGACAAATGCGTGTGTTTTATACAAAGGCGATAATTTGAAAAAAATATTTTTTCAGCTCCGGCTACGATCACGTTCTCTTGGAGAGCTACCTGGTACCCTATCTCTTTGAAAAAGGGTACGGTCCCAAAATGGAAAAAAGGGGAAACAAGGTTTCCAACATCAAAACTCGAAACGGAACATCGTTTCGTGACATCACCAAGCTCTTGGCCCCCTCTACCAATTTGCGAAATTTTGGCAGACTCTTTAATTTGGAGCAAGCCAAAGCTCACTTTCCGTTTGGAATTTTAACCTCGGTCAAGGTGCTCAATCGATCCGGATTGCCGGCAGATCCCGAAAGTTGGAAGTCCGACTTGACGGGCGGAGACAAAATCACCGTTGAAGAAATTGCCGAGGCTCAGAGATTATTTGAAAGCGCCAACTGTCGTAATCTAGGAGACTACCTCAGAGCCTATCTCCGGTTGGACGTCCTCATCTTGTACAAAGCAACGCAGGAATGGCGAAAAACTTTGAAGACTTATGTGGGAATCGACTTTGTCGAAACTGGAAAGTACACCATCTCCAGTTTGAGCAATCTGGCCGGTCTCAAGTCCTCGGCCTCTCAGCAGCACATTGGCACCTTCTTTCCCAACAACAGCCAAGTTTACCGTCTCCTTCGCAATGGCATGAGAGGGTAAACACCAACAAATTTTTATCTATAAATTTATTTATTTATATCACCAAAAGCAATTTTTCTCATCTCATTTTTCATTTTCAGCGGTCTGTGCACTATTCTAAGGAGCGAGGCCGGAGGTCAAGATGAGGCCATCGCCCGAGGGTGCGAGGACGATCCGGGTTATCGAAACAACGCTCACCTCGTTGACGACGGCGATCTCTCGAATCACGTTGGCTACTACGACGCCGCTGCGCTGTATCCATCCAGCGGTGAGTTTTGTCAAAGCTCGTAGAAGAGGGGGGAGGGAAAAGGAAAAAGGGAGGGGGTTTTAGGTTTTTAGGAACAAGAGCCCCCAACCCCCTCCCCCCCCTCCCCCCTCCCTTCCCTCCTTTTGTTTGGCGGGGGG
>JAIYDG010000706.1 GCA_027487625.1 Bacteroidota bacterium | reverse complement strand
GATTTCAATTCCATTCATAACATCGACTCTCAGGGGTAAGATACAAATTACACACAATTCCCTCTATACAGACGAATTCCCTGAAGCTTGCAAGTAAAATCTATCAAAACGGAATATGTTTGTCTTGATGTCTGCTAGAATAACGGACATGAAATTGTCTTTGCCGATTTAACATATATAACCATAACATAATTTGATATTATATCATACATTGTAATGAAAGAAAAACACACAAACGAATAATACCTCATTGGAAATTAAAACTTATTGTATAAACGGATAGTAAGTGATATAAAAATATCAATGTGATCTTTGACATCTGTTTTAAAATAATGAAGTTAAAAAAGGGGTATAGAATATAAAGAGATCATCAATCATCAACAGTGATCGCACTATATGATTTGTATCCATTCAACAGGAAAAACTCAAAAAAATTGATCAGTTTTATTTTATGTTTTTTTCTTTCTACCTTTTTTTATGTCCTTGATATGAGATGTGGAGGAGGACATGTATATATACACGGATCACTATATGACACATTGTTGTTCTCATTCATAATCTATTGCATATCTTTGAAATGATATTTTATACACCAGGCAGGAATAATTTTTTGAAAAAAAATGAAGTAACAAAGAGAAGGAAGGAACAAAAGATATCTTGTTGATAGATGAGAAACTTATACACTCAAGAAATTTATCCATTTGTTTGACTATAAGAAATTGTAATAGAGAATGTTGATTCAAAGCTTGTCAATAAAATCAAACATGATGAAGATTAGTATTTATTATATTGTGTTTCTTTTTCATAATAAAGTATCATGAAGTAAGCTGTTCCACAAAGTGGTTCATAAACGAAAGGATAATCTAATATTTTGGAATCCAATTGTCTGAACTGAAACGGATTGATACAAAAGATAGGCTTGTGATTAGTAAAATATGATTCAACAAGCGGATTCTATGAGATCAAAATAATCTAATCATCAAATCGCTTGAACAATATGTCTATAGGAAGGAAAAAAGGCTTTCATCTTGCTATCAATGGCATCAAGTAGGAAGAATTACTATCTCGAATCAAAATCCTATCATATGACAAAAGTCGAAAAAGATGTCCATTGCGACAATGCCGCATCAACTGATGAAAACAAACAAGCAGATGGAATGAGAGAATCTTCAATGGAATCAAGTTTCAACCAAGAAATATCAATTCAAAATATAATGACAACCAAAACAGTTCAAAAAAATATACAAGATAAAAATAAGGACATGGATGTTGTTGTGGAGGATTACAATCAAAATGAATCAATCAAAATTGGTGAAGTTGATCAGGAAAATCAAGTTACAAGTATCCAAAATACCTTGGAAAACCACAGTTTGGAGAATCAAGATGATAATGGCGATTCTTTCATTGATGCGAATCCACAACAAAATCAATCTCAATCTCAATCAAAACAATCATTTAAAAATTATTCAAATTTTATTCTTACTTTATACAAAAAAGCTATATTGTCGATGGTGCCATTCTTGATTCTGATACTCGTTGTCTACTTACCCATTCAATTCTTGAATGTGAACAACAAAGTCGGTTTGATCTATGTGGTGGTTACATCTGTTTGCGGAGGTGTGTTTTACTTTATAGCAACTTGGGTCGTCTTCTATGTTGTATTCGACTCGATACCAGTATATAAAAGCATAATGAGAATTGGAGTTCCTTGGTTGATGAGTAACATTGCCTCTGTTCTAATGAGGAACATATGGTTAAAGCAGTCTATTCTTGTCACTGCCTCATATGTTGCATGCATCATTCACCACTATTTGTATCTTCGTTCAATATCAGCACTTGGAAACATATCCGTCAATCACATCACAACTAACGCTGCTGTGACTGGAAACCAGCAAGTCATCTTGAATCGAGGTCAAACGCTAGCAACTAATGGAACACCGATGATGTTTGCAAAGACTTTCTATGTATTCATGATGTTCTACTTTATAACAATCAACCAATTCGTTGCATATTCACTCCAACCAGGAACATCAACTTCCATGAGAATAGGAATAAGAATCATTTTAGTTCCTTGTATACTTTCACTATCAGAATATATTCAAACAGTTCTGACAAGAAGATCGTCTGTAGAATATATGAAACATCGATTTATTCAACTCAGAATAATATCTCTCATCCATGTAGTCGTCCTACGATTTATGGTGACAAACTCAAAAAGCATTCAAGAGGTGGCAATCATTACAATCTTTTCGTGTATCAGCGAGATAGTCTTGAGAATCACATACATGCAAAGGTTTTACATGACAAGGGTTTTATTTGCCTTCTTCATTGAACATGCAAATCGTTTCATCAACAATTTAAAACCTCGATCCTTAAACTTGAACAGCTTGCAACAAAAAAATAGTCCAATGGTTGATAATCTAGTTTGTTTAGAGCATCGTTCTTCCAATCAATTGTCTTTGAAAAACGCAAACATGAACTCATGGAGGAAATTTCAAACAGAGTTTAGAATATGGAGAAACTCATCGGAAGGGGTTTTGGTCAATTCATTTTACAATCATCAAACAAACAAAAATCTTCAGAACGAAATTCAGGCCATTGTTGCTTTATCTTTGGTATCTTATCTGCTGCACCCAATACAACAATATTTACTATTCAAAACAACATCAACAATAGGAGACATATTGTCGTCTGCTGCTTTTCAAATCATCATTGAATTTATTACTGACATCACATGTACATACATACGTCAGGATCAAATACCCGAGGTTGAATTCAATTTTGAACGAATACTATGGCAATCTCTATATAATTTACCATCACTATCAGTGGCAATATTCTTTACCATATCATCATTTATGAAGAACCCTGAAGATTTTACTTGATACAAAAATTTTGCATTCATGCAATTATACTTTAAAAAATAACAAATAAATTGGAAGACAAATATGACCCATTTGATATCCACCCTCCTCCCCCCCCTCCATTCAAAGATGAGGTGAACATTTATACCCCCCCCCCCACACACACACATTCAATCGTATAAATTCATCTGTTTCACAAAGTCTGTTGTCAACCAGAATAAAAATAAAGGGAAACAACAACATTATAAGACGACTGGTACTCTAAATTTTTATGGGTATTGTTGGAAATGAGATGGAAAAGAATGATCAAAATATTTATTTCATGAAAAGAGTCTGATTTTCAGAAGATATAAGGAATAAATATCGATGAACATGAAAAAAATAAGTAAGAATGCATTGTCCCAGAAGAAGAATACAAACAAAAATATAATGGGGTGAGTGTTATATGTGTTTCAGAGGTTTTATGGATGTTGAATTGTTGAAACTAATAGATCATCACGGAATCCACGGTTTCTGTCCCTGTATTTTATTTCATAAAGCAAATACTAGAAAACCCAAGGAGTCATACAGTAAACGATAGATATATACATTCATAAGAATTGCAAAAAAAAACTTGAAATTTATAACAATTGACATATTTCACTTTAATTCGAAACAAAATAATATTTAGCTTTGCATCTTTTTGACGTCACCCATAATCTGAAGAAAGTAATATCAAACGACAATCCATTGTTGTGCAACAATGTTGCTCATCTTTATTGCGTATAGAGTTGTGACACATGCCTTTCATAGAAAGAAAGGGAGGTTGTCATCAAGGATCAAAGTCACTATTGAGTGACAAAGTAAAGTTTTGGTAGAGACTTGGTCAGAGTTGGGGGGGGGGGGGTATCAGAGTGGAATGGGTAACGAAAAGCGTTAAGCAATGATTCATCGAAATAATTCATTGAAAATTTTGTGCTTTCAAGATTATTCGGTAAAATATTCAAATTTGTACCTGGAATAATCCGCATCTTTATCTTCACCGTCATGCTATACAAAGAAATAATGATAAGTATATACTTGGAATCGCGATTGAAATATTTCCAAAGTATTAGAAATATATTTATATCAGTAAATTTGAATCATTGCGAACGAAAAAATGAAAATTCGTAATATCAAAATATATTGCAATGCGAAAATAAAAATATAGAGTTAGGAGAATAAAAAAAGTAATCGAATAAAAAGCAAGAATAAAATATACATGACAAGAAAAACTTACAGCAACCACAGGATCCTTAGCAAGCGTCTTTTGATGACAGAGATATTCCTGCATGCAATCGTAACTTGTACGATTGTAACCATTACGCTGTAAATCGGCCAGTAATGAGGTCCAACACAACCTGGAACCCACTCCAGATATGAGAATTTTTCTCTCACTTTCCGTCCAGATCCGCCTTCTGCGACGGTAAAGTGTATTTTGAATCTTGACGTTGGATGGCAATCTTGTAATTCCATCTCGAACAGTCCCTGATTCTTGCCCAATCCTCATTCGCTTAGTAACTGGAGCATCAGGAGGATCCAAGTCGGATCTAATTCTGATCCTAATCTCCGTTGATCCTAAGGCAGTTGAGATTAAGCTCGATGATGGTCCTTCAGATCCATCACACTCAAAGTAAAGTTCCAGATCCTTTTCTTCCTCACGCATCAGCTCCTTTTCGCATGTTGTTGGATGTTTGCAAGGAGCTGATCCCTGAAAGTCCTGGATCTGCACCATATCATCGTAAATTATGCCAAGATTCGGCTCTCTCACGCTTCGATCCATTAAGTGATCGTAAGGCACGTAATCCAAGGGTGCCAAAATGCATCGCAAATCGGTCTTGAACCCATTCGCTCGAGGCAAGAAAGAGATTGGATTTTCAGATCCATGAGCTGCGTGTAAACTATCCATAGTAAACTTGTTTGATGCATATCCAGCTGATATGCACCTCTCTTGAAACAAAG
>JAIYDG010000688.1 GCA_027487625.1 Bacteroidota bacterium | reverse complement strand
TGGGTCATTCAAAAAACTGGTCACTCGGGAAAGGTCTACGAGTCCCGCTGCTTTGGGCAACGGGGCTCGGATAGACCGAATCAAATCATCTCCATGAAGCCAGGTATCCTGGCGGTTTCGGTTCCGTCATGGGCATCGAACCCATACAGGGGGCGCGGATTGGGAGAGCGAGGGGCAGCCACATAGGGCTGCGGCTACTGCTCCCCAAAGCGCGGCCTGTTCCGAACTTTGGCGGAATGTGTATAAAGTCAGATGGAGATGGATGGTTTGTTCTGGCTAAAGCCATGGTTTTTTTCCCACGACTAAAGTCATGGGGTGGGGCGCTATGGTAGCCTCCCACGGATAAATCCGTGGGTTGGCAGCGGGATTATTTTTAGATGATCGAATGAGCCGGGCGAATATTTTAAAGTTGCGGTCATTTTTTTCGGTTTTTGAAAAAAAATTGCGAGCAGCAGATTAAAAGCTACTTCAAAGCAGCCAGTACCTCGGTCTTTTGGCGGATGGAGATCGGGATGACCGATCCATCGACGAGCTGGAGGCTTTCGCCCTCCTTTTTGAGGAGGGTGCGGATGTACTTGCGGTTGACCAGGTGCGACTGGTGGGTACGCAGGAAACCGTGGTCGGTGAGCAGGGTTTCGAAGTCGCGCAGGGTTTTGGTGATCAGGAGCTTGGTGCCATCGCTGAGGTATACATGGGTATAAGGGCCTTCAGCCTGGCAGCGGAGGATCTGATCGGGTTCCACAAAATCGACGCGGTCGATGGAGGGCAGCGCGATTTTGGGTTGCTGCTGTGGGTTACGCAGGTTTTCGAGGAGCTGCTGGAGCTGGAGCTTGCCCCAGAGAGCCAGCAGCTTTTCCTGCACCTTGGCTACGGCGGCCTGGACTTCGGTAGCGTTGATGGGTTTTAGCAGGTAGTCGAGGGCGGCGAACTTGATGGCGCGCAGGGCGTATTGGTCGTAGGCGGTGACGAAGATGACTTCGGCACGCACCGGGGTGATGGACTCCAGGAATTGGAAGCCGTTTTGGTCGGGCATCTCAATGTCGAGGAAGATGAGGTCGGGTTGAGTTTGGAGGTAGAGGGTGCGGCCTTCGGCGGCGTTGTTGGCTTGGCCGAGGATTTGGACCTGGGGGCAGGTTTCGGCCAGGATGCGGGCGAGGCTGCGGTGGTTGTGGGGTTCGTCGTCGATGTGAATGGCTCGGATCATTTGTTGTTTTTTTCCCACGGCTAAAGCCATGGGGTGGATATATATGGTGGCCTCCCATGGATAAATCCGTGGGTTGGCGGGGTTGTTTCGGGCGATGAAAGGCTGGGCAGCCGCGAGGGCTGCGCCTACAGGGGGATAGACAGCTGGACGAGGGAGCCGGCATGGGTCGGAGAAATCTGATTGCGATCCTGGATGTGGAGCGCAATTTTCTCCGATTTGCCCACATTCAGCCAGTCGATGCGCTGATTGGTCATGGCCATGCCCTGGTGGCCGCGCTTGGGGTCAGGGTCGCGGTTTTGTTGGCAGCGTTGAGCTTCCTCGATGCCGATGCCCGAATCTTCGATGGCAATGTTGAGCATTTGAGGCGAGTGCTGTTCCACCTTTATGCGCAAGTTTTTGGGACCATTGCTGGGGCGAAGGCCGTGTAAGATCGCATTTTCGACAAAAGGCTGCAAGAGCATGGTGGGGATTTCGACATTTTCCTGATCCACCAGAGGGTCAACCTGGATCGAAAAATCAAAAGGGCTGCGCAGAGCCTCCAGACAGCAATACTTGCGCAGGGCCTCAAGTTCGTCTTTGAGCAACACAAACTCATGGGCGGCACTATCCACCACATAGCGCATGAGTTGAGCCATTTCGGTGAAATAGCGGTTGACAGCGTCAAACTGCTTTTCGTGGATCAGGTCCTGGATAGAACCCAGGGTGTTGAACAAAAAATGAGGATTAAGGCGGGAGCGCAGGCCAGTTAGGGCCAAACTCGCGCGGTCGCGCTGGAAGCTGAGTTTGCGGTTTTGGAAAAAAGAAAAACCACTAAAACCGAGCAGTACCACAAAAAGACCTTTAAAGAGCATGAACAAGTATTCGCGGTTCAACATCTTGGATTTGAGTTTGACCTTGAACTGGTAAGCATCACGTCCAAGTTTGTCACTTTGCTCCAACAACAGATTGATCTGCACCAGAGAACCCAGTTCGATGGTAAAATACCCAGCCTTACCAGACTGGTCGAAGGCCATGGCGCGGTAAACCTTTTTGTTGCCGCCATTCGGAGCGTCAATGATTCCAGCAGTGTGGATTTTCCAGTTGCGGCCAAGCGCCTTGATGGTACTGTCCTTCACGATGAGTGTAGGAGGATTGCGCAGGATTTCCTTAAGTGAATTGTATTCAGCAGGGATGTATTCACCCTGAGCATCTTTAGGCATTTTTTGTTGGGTAGGCAGGTAGAAAGACTCTGGTTTTTTCACCTCAATTGGGCGGTCTTCCCGCAAAACAAACATAGACATGTTGATGCTGGCTCCACCTGGATTGATCTGTTTAGGCGCACGATTGAGGATGATCACGGTGTAACTGCCCGGGATATCCAGTACCACTACGGCTATATCGCCCTGGTGAAAAAAGGAAGTCACTTTGCCGAGTTTGCCCCGGAATTGAGCATAATCCGCAAAGAGATCCAACGGATCCTTTTGCGCAGCATTTTTGCGAAAGCCTCGCCATTCTGGCGTAACTGAGGTAACGAACTGGGCGTTTTGCAACCAGTTGTTGTCCATTCGCAACATAAACCGCATGCCGATAAAAGTCATGCTGTCGTTGCGAACCGCTTCGCGTAAAGGTTCGATTTGCTCCAGGTAAGGCAGGATAGAATGGATTGAAGCCTTGCGCAGCGAATCGAGGTTGGTTTTTGCGGTGGCATTGCTGGAGAGCGTTGTACAAAACACAAACAATACCAGTAAACCAAGAGGAAATTGCTTTTGAAAGGATGTCATTGATGTAAGGTGTTTGAGGAGGGGTCAACCTCCCAGGTCAAGCATAAAAATTCAGGAAAAATAGAAAAAGAACAGGAAGTTTAAATAGGTATAGACAATTGGACTACAGTCCCCGTTTGGCCGGGTTTGAGGTGACTGCGGTCGCTTATCTGAAGGGTGATTTTTTCTTTTTTGCCCTCATTGAGGAGGTCGATGCGTTGTTGGGTGGTGGCCAAGCCCTGGTGCTCGCGGGTATCCTGGAGTTTTTGTCTCCGGCGCTGCCCCTCTTCGATGCCGATGCCGTTGTCTTCGACGGTGATGCCGATGCGGTTGCCACTCTCGGGCCAAAGGCTAATCTTGAGCTCCTTGGGATCAGTGCCAGGGCGCAGGCCGTGCAGGATGGCATTTTCCACAAAGGGTTGGAGTAGCATCGTGGGGATTTCGGTGTTGTTTTGGTCGATGTCCTTTGAAATATCGAAGGAGTACTGGAAAGGGGTGCGCAGGGATTCGAGCGAGCAGTATTTTTCCAAAGCCTCCAGCTCCTGAACCAGGGGCATATAGGCATATTTGGAACTATCCACCACGTAGCGTAGCAGGCGGGCAATTTCGTCGAAGTAGCGATTGGCCCCAGCTTTGTTGTCCTCGTTGACCAGGTCCTGGATGGAGGCCAGGGAGTTGAAGAGGAAATGGGGATTGAGTTGGGCGCGGAGACCATTGAGGGCCAAATGGGTGCGAAACTGAGCCCGTTCCAGTCTTTTCACCCGATTGCGGTAGTAGAGGTAAGCGCCAAGTCCCAGAAAGATCAAAAGCAAGACCCAGCGGTAGTCCAGTTTCCATGATTTTGCTGTATCCTTTTTTTCACCTAACCAATATGCTGCTTTCTGACTAGTACTATTGGGAGTCTCCAGGTTCAGATTGAGCACCCAAAAATCAGTCACTGTCTGAAAAATAAAATACCCAGGAACTCCTGTTTTTTCTTCCAATGCATAGGCGCGGTAAGCTCTGCGGTTGTTGTAAAATATCTCACCCTTTTTTTGGATGAGCCAACGTTTACCAAGGGCCTCGATGGTATTGGCATCTACTTTGGTGATCGATTTTTTGTGAATCGTACTCACAAAATTCCCGTGTAAAAACTCAGGGAGACTGGTGACTTGTTCACGTTTGCGCAACGATAAACGGTAGGAAATGGGTTCCTTAAATTTTTCAGGGAAAAGCTCATGCGCACTCACTCCGATTTCCACACCATCACTAAGCTGACGATTGATGAAGACCACTTTAGTAGTTAAGATGTCTGCAAACTTCAGCAAGAGCATGTCTTTAGAATAAACGACCTGTTGAACCCGCCAGAGGCGATCCTCGTAAAAAACGTTGTATTTAAACACATCTAAGAGCCCATCACTGAGCCCTCCGCGCCAATAGAGTTGCCATTCAGCAGGAACCGTTTTTGCATAAGTGGCTGTGTCCAGCCAGTTGATGTTCAAGGAGAGGACAGGTTTGAGTTGGAACGCCCGGGTGGAGCTGGAATCTTCCTTGAGGAACTCGTTTACCCAGGCAATGCTCTCTATGTAGGGTTTAAATGTAGCAATTAGTGCCTGACGATCTTTTTGGGGTGTGGGGGAAATCGGATTGTAATTGGCCAGTAGCCCTCCATTCATTCCAAGCACAAAAGCAAATAGGATCAAGATGTCGGCAGCAATGAGAGGCTTAATATTTTTCATAGTGGTATTTTTTGTGAACGGTTCAAAGATGCGAGTCTGGTGCGTAAAATGAGTGGGCGAGCAATTATTCGTAGGCACTTTTCGATTATTCGTAGGCATTTGGCAATTATTCGTTGGGGGATAGCGACATATTGTGAGCCGGATTTGGGATTAAAATACAATTGAGCACTGATACCTCACGCAGGATGACCAGGCGATTTTTGTTCCGAGTGAAAAAATGAGTGGAGTTGACGCGTGTGATTGGATTAATAAGTAATGATGGGCATTATGCGGAGACGTTGATTCATCGTTTCGACTGCTGTTGGGGTTTAGAGCGCCAGGTTGTTTTGAAATTTTCTTGTTTTTGCTTAACTTGACTTTTTGTTTCATATAAAGCTATAGAAAACCATGATTGAGGTAAGTACCACTACTGGCATCCAGCAGAAGTATAAGGATGCCACCGTGCGGGCAGAGATTCCGCAAGACAATTTCCTGGAACTGGCAAGTATAGGGTATCCCTGGGAGTTGGTGCAAGAGACCGACTGGGGGTATCTGTGCATTTTGAGCATTGCTGGTTTCAGAGGGAATACCGTACAGCTGTACAGTGAACTGAATGAGGATGTGTATGTGGAGTTGGAAGAAGTGTTGGCTGTGCGGTAAATAAAAAGAGCCATCGGGTAGGACGGCTCGTGTATATACAAAAACAAAAAAAAACTGGTCAAGATGGTCAATCTTGATGCTACAAAAGTAAGCTATTTTGAATTAAGAATCAATTTTTTGTTGATAAATCCGGAAATACATTCTACTAAGCTGAGCAGAAACAAACGCTGAGTTATCCAATCACTTCCTTCAATACATCTTCATGATAAGTTCTGACCTGGCCATACCGTTCATCGTGCGCGGTGCCGGTGGGAACATCCTTCTGACGACTTAATGCTGCTGCGGTTTTTCCCCATTCCTTGGCCTGGTGAAGCGGGCAGGGAATTTTATGTAAATTGCAGTAGCCAGCGATGGTGTAGTAATGGTCATCGACACTGATGATTTTGGATTCCAGCTCATCGAGGCGCTGGGCGGTCTTGTCCAATTCCTCCCGCACGTTTTCATTGATATGCTCCTGCTTCTCCCACTGCTCGGCAAGGAGGCGCAACGTAGCCGCAAAGCCAGAGGGGGGAATACCCTGAAGGCGGGTTACTCCGGTGGTGAGCAACTCCTGAATGCGATCGTAGACCCAGATTTCAAAATAGGGACTGAGCCAGGAAGCAAATTTCAAGGCAAGGAGTTCGTCCATCCATGTACCCTGTAGTTCCGGTGTACCGCCTTGAATAATGCGTAGAACCTCACGATTTGCTCCGTTATGGGAATTCCCATAACGGGATTCCAGTGCCAGGATGAAGTCTTTGGTCGTCTTTAATCTCAGGAAATCCCCCGCCAATTTACCTTTGAACGGCTTAGCCATTTCGGTAGCATTAATCATCTTGTTGCCATCCGAAAATTCAAAGCTAATTTGCTGTCCCTCGTAGTCGAATTTAATGATCTCACTCATGGCATAAAGTTATTCAATCTTCCTGGTAAAATGACAACCGTTACAGGCCATACTTCCTGATAATAAAAAACCGAGACGCATAGCACCTCGGCCTAAGTAAAACTAAACCCCAGTTATACCCTGTACGGGATGGCACGGGGTATAATGATCTTGTAGCGGAAGGAGCATCGAATCTTGTCCTGCCGCAACCAGTCAAATAACTGTGGTAAGATAACTTCGATTCCAACAAATTACAAATTATTGTTCAAAAAAATGCGCCTTTGCCCGCACCTCGGCCTCCAGCTCCCGGAGGCGATCTCGTAGCCGCTCGATGCCCGCTT
>JAIYDG010000554.1 GCA_027487625.1 Bacteroidota bacterium | reverse complement strand
TGATGCGAATTATCAGCCGAAGAAGGCATTTTTTGCAGTGACCAAGTGGTAAAACGAGGTTACTTTTTGCCCCAAATTGCTCAGCCATGAAAAAGCTCATCAATTTGGGGCTCTTTTTACTCGTGTTGATTTTTATAATTTTACTTAGACCGTATTTTTTTTAAATGAAATACTTATTTTTGGGCAGAGCAATTGATGGATTCTGCTAAAATCAACTTGTCGTGTTTTTTATTCTTTCAAGTTGATCGCATTCCACTCATTCAAAATCTTTTAGGCATAGAAACATAGGAGTCGTCTGGTAAACCCGTCTTGCAGGTCAGCGATTACCGTTATTAAGCTCTGGTATTTGTCAAGCTGACTACTGGCATAAGTTTCAGTGGAATTGGCAAAATTTAACGATATGTCTAAAAAAAGTACTTTAGAAGTTCGAGGGACGCTCATCACCGTTTTAGACGATGCAGGGCAAAAATTCATCTCCCTGACGGATATGCTCAAAGCAAAAGATGGGGACTTTTTCATTGCCGACTGGCTTAGGAATAGGAATACTGTCGAGTTCCTGGGCATCTGGGAGTCGGTCTATAACCCCAGTTTTAATTATGGCGAATTCGCCACAATTAGAAATCAAGCAGGGTTGAATAATTACAAAATCAGTGTAAAGGAATGGGTAGCGGCAACAAATGCTATCGGCTTGAAAGCTAAAACAGGCCGTTATGGAGGCACTTATGCCCATCCTGATATTGCCTTTGAATTTGGAATGTGGATATCTGCCGAGTTCAAAATCTACCTGATCAAAGAATTCCAACGCCTCAAAGAAGAGGAAAACGACCGGCTGAAATTAGAATGGAATTTGCAACGGACACTCTCCAAAATCAACTATCGTATCCATACCGATGCCATCAAGGAAAATATCATTCCCCGACTGATCGACACCCAAGACACCGCTTTGGCATATGCCAGTGAAGCGGATTTGCTCAATGTCTCCTTGTTTGGTAAAACCGCTCTACAGTGGCGTACCGAGAATCCAGACAGCAAGGGAAACATCCGTGACGAAGCCACTCTGGAGCAATTGGTGGTGCTATCTAATCTCGAAAGCATCAACGCCGTTTTGATTCATCAAGGCTTGAGCCAAGCAGATCGGCTGGTACAACTGAACAAAATTGCCATCACCCAAATGAGATCGTTGGTACAAAACGCAACGATCAAGCAACTGAAATGATATGCTTAAATCGAATATCCGCAGTAAAGTAGACTCCCTCTGGGATAAGTTTTGGAGTGGAGGTATCTCCAATCCTCTCAATGCCATTGAGCAAATCACCTACCTGTTGTTCATCAAACAATTGGACGAAAACGATACTACCGAAAAACGCAATGCCGATTTTACAGGAGATACGTACAAGTCCATCTTCGATGGGGTCTATTTTCCACCAGGATTAGATAAAAATGTGCAAAGCAATGGCATTCAAAAAGAAGACCTGCGCTGGAGCAATATCAACCAAGGTCCAAGTGATGTCATTTTTCAGCGGATGCAAAGCCAAGTCTTTCCCTTCATCAAAGAATTGGGCGAGATCGGTTCCTCTTTTGCGAAACACATGCAGAATGCAGTGTTTCTGATTCCTAAAGCTTCTTTGCTCAAAGAAGCCATGGATACTATTGATCAGCTCTACGTAGAAATACAAAAAGAAGATCGCTTTACAGATACCCAAG
Organism: Bacteroidota bacterium; assembly: GCA_027487625.1. Lineage (GTDB taxonomy): Bacteria > Bacteroidota > Bacteroidia > UKL13-3 > UKL13-3 > CAISCU01. The sequence continues at coordinate 3,101 of JAIYDG010000554.1, read as the reverse complement.
GCGATGTGTACGAATACCTGCTCAGACAATTGAACCAGGCAGGAAAAAACGGCCAGTTCAGAACTCCTCCACACATCATCGAGATGATGGTGGAATTGGTAGAACCCAAACTGGGTGAACGCATCGCCGACCCTGCCTGCGGCAGTGCGGGCTTTTTGTTGGCTTCACTTAATTACATCAGAACCCAGTTTACCAGTGAAGCGTATGTAAAAGCAGATGACAACGGTTTTATGCGAGGCAGCATGGCAGATAAATTGTTAGAAGAAAGCGACAAGAAAGTTTTGCAAGATGATACGTTTTATGGGTTCGACATAGACCCTACCATGATCCGCTTAGGGCTGATGAACCTGATGATGCACGGCATCAAAAACCCAAAAATTGACTACACCGATACCCTGAGCAAGTTTTACAACGAAGAAAACCAGTACCACAAGGTCTTAGCCAATCCACCATTTACAGGCAGTGTAGACAAGGGTGAACTAAACCCTAATTTCACGATCAGCACCACCAAGTCAGAACTGCTGTTTGTGGAGCGAATCTACAAAATGTTACACATGGATGGCACTGCCGCGGTAGTAGTGCCGCAGGGAGTGCTATTTGGCCGTGGAAATGCCTTTAAGGACCTGCGAAAACTGATTATCGAAAATTGCGAACTCCAAGCTGTGATCAGTATGCCCTCAGGGGTATTCAAACCCTACGCTGGCGTAGCAACCGCCATTTTGGTCTTCACCAAAGGTGGCAGCACCAAAAACGTGTGGTTTTATGAGCTGCGCAGCGATGGCAAAAGTCTGGACGATAAACGCAATGAGCTAACCCTGCCTGACGGCAGGCGTGATTTTGGTGATTTGCACAAAGTGGTAGCCGCCTTCAAAGCGAAAAACCCTATACAAGAAAACGATCGTAGCCAGCAACACTTTTTTGTACCCAAAGCCGAAATAGCCGAAAATGGCTATGACCTTAGCTTTAGCAAATACAAAGAAGAAGTTTACGAGGAAGTGGTGTACGAAAAACCACAACTCATTATGGAAAAACTGGAAGCCATTGAACGAGAAATTCAAATGGGATTGGCGGAGCTAAAAAATTTGATGGTATGAAGTTGAAGTTTGAAAAACTAGGTAATTTAATTGAAATCAAAAAAGGTAAAAAACCCGTTTTTACAGATAACCCGAGTAACACTTCACATAGAGTTTTACAAATTGATGATTTAAGAAATGACAATAACCTGAAATTCACAGATGAGGTCTCAGGAGTATTTGCTGAAAAAAGCGATGTACTGCTTGCCTGGGATGGAGCGAATGCAGGAACAATTGGTTATGGGAAAAAAGGATTTATTGGAAGTACAATAGCAAGATTAAGAGCAAAAGAGGGAATAAATTTTTCGCCCCCTTTTTTGGGAAGTTTTTTGCAAAGTAAGTTTAATTACTTAAGGAGTAAAACAGCTGGAGCTACGATCCCCCATATTGATGGCGATTTGCTAAGAAATCTAAGAGTCCCAGTATTTCCCACTATCCACCAAATAAAAATAGCCCAAGTCCTCACCCAAGCTGAAAAATTCATTGCCCAACGCAAAGAGAGTATCGACCTGTTGGATAAATATTTGGAAAGTACTTTTTTGGAGATGTTTGGAGATCCGGTGAGAAATGACAGACATTGGAGTACAAAAAGGTTAGATGAAATTTCAAAACTCGAAAGAGGAAAGTTTTCACCTCGTCCAAGAAATGACCCATCGTATTTTAATGGCATTTATCCCTTTATTCAAACTGGTGATATAAGCAAAAGTGGAAACAAATTGACTACGTTTAATCAAACCTTAAATGAACAAGGTAAAAGAGTCAGTAAGAGATTCGAAAAAGGAACCATCGTTACTGCAATTGTAGGCGCAACTATTGGTGCCACTGCAATATTAGAGATTGAAGTTTATGCTACTGATAGTATTGTTGGCATTACTGCAAAAAAAGAGTTCACCACTAGTAACTTCCTTGGATTTACCATGAAGTTCTGGAGGCCAATCTTATTAAACAACGCGCCAAAAGCTGCAAGACAGAATATTAATCTTGAAATTCTTAGTAAATTAAAAATAATTATCCCAACTCTTGAACTCCAAAACCAATTTGCCCAAATCGTAGAAAAAATCGAAGCCCTCAAAAGCCAGTATCAGCGCAGTTTACAGGAATTGGAGCAATTGTTTGGTAGTTTGAGTCAACGGGCATTCAAAGGGGAACTGGATTTGAGCCACATGGAGGTTTCAGCGGAGGAGGTACTACAAATAAGCGACACGCCCACATCCACTACAACCCCAAAATCCGAAAAAAGAAAAAAAGAACCACTACGGCTGACGCAGGAGAATGAGACTGCCCTTTCGATTTGGCAAAGCCAGCGGGAGAAACGAAAAGCAGGTAAAATTCCGTTCAATTCTATCGAGGGCAACGCCGTACTCAGTACTGAATTCACACAAAAAGCCCAAGGTTTTAGTTTTCAACAATTTGAGGCTTTTTTGAAAAACGAAGGGTTCGACTATGCATATGAACAGGTGAAAGACTTCTTGTTTGAAAAATTGGAACATAAGGAACTGAAGCAGTACTACGCTACTCAGGAATGGATGGAACAGCGCAAGCGCACAGGAATAGACCCCGATCAAACCAATTTTTCAGACGATGGTCATATTTGGCTGGTCGCAAATAATGCAAGAGGATGAAAATTCGGCATTTTACTCTGAATAGCCCATTTCGTAGTTTGCCGCGTGGTTTTACTTTGCAGTTCCGGCAAAACAACTCTTATCGAGGTGACAATACCGAACCCATCTGCATGGTGGGTCTGAACGGGAGTGGAAAATCCAATTCGCTTGAAGCGTTGTCGGAGCTATTTTATTATCTGGAATTACAAACCATTGTCACCGATAAGGCCCTGACAGAGGTTAACGAGCGCTACGCTGAGCTGGATTTTGAACTGAGTTACGAGATCAGTCCGTTCAAATGGAAAAGCACCATTAGTAGAAGCCTAAAAGCACTTCTAATTGGCGAAGACAAACAAGTATTGGTTGTTTGCAGTAAAAAGCGGCAGGAAACGACAAGCATACAGATCAAAGAAAAGGAAGGAGATGT
>JAIYDG010000697.1 GCA_027487625.1 Bacteroidota bacterium | reverse complement strand
TTTTGGACTCATCTGCTACGGATTCAGAGAACTTATGTTGACGATGGTGGACGGGCATTTTTAAACCAACTGGTTGCACTAGAGTCTCATTTAACAACAGAATACGAGTCTGAGTCTGAGTCAGAAACGGATACTGATGATGATGACGAAACTCAATTTCAAAAGATTGACAAATTTCAAGGAGGTGGTAATAGCGGTAACGATGGTAATGCAGGAGGGAACATGATTCTGGTTTAGAAATTGATTCTTTTTGTACTTTTACATCATATCTAACTTCTCCAATTATCGTTAACTTGGATTTTTAAATATTTTTGGTACAATAATAACATCATACTAAAGTTACGAAAAAATGTGTTTCATTTCTTACTGTTGGAAAATTTTTTATCACATTTGTCAAGTACTATTTATTAGGTCTGTTAACGTGACCGTAGTGTAATGCATCATTCACACGAGTAAAAAATAAACATTTCTTTCTCTTTTATGAGCAAGGCCTTAGAGATGTATATTATAATTCAAAACCAATAGTAGAAGTAAAAATATTGAATACAAAGTATCCAAATCGATCAGGAAATAAAGTTCAAATTTTACTCGACTTATGTATGTATGACTATTGCTCCCTAGCTGTTAAATTATTGAGAAATACATGTATTTAGGTTTAGGTTTTTTATTTACCCCTTAGTATAAACATATGATGAATATACGTATCCATGATCACTTAGATATTTTTCTTACGTACTTAACCAATTAAAATGCTACATTTGTAATGTACAAATTATTACTACCATGGCACCATCTGCTGTGATACTTTTGAAAAATTACTCAGCAACGGATACGGTTGTAATGCAGGAGGGAAAATAAATGAGGTTCCGAAATTGATTATTTTGTAATGCATATAAATTGCTTACCTCTGGCTGCGTAATAAAATCCACCGATCCATTCAGATCTTCAGCATTGCTTGTGTCCAACGTGTCCTTGGCTGATGACATCGTGCTGAACTTTCGTTCCGATGTGTTGCTCTTTGATGAGAACACAATTGGCTCGTCTGCTCTCCTCTTCCGGCCTGAAGTAGGCACCGCCACACCCCCACCTCTCGTTTTCGCCATCTGTAAGATAATTACAACGTCAACAATCAAACATTAGGGCTTCCTTTAAGGATACAAAACAGATGTCTTCGCCATGACAGTCCTTTGAAGTATACAAGTTCAGAGGCTCTGCAGATGTCAAATCTCTGAAGTTTATAACAGTCATCTCTTGTTGTCCGTCTAGCAGCTGGTATATGCCAAGATGCGCAATGTATTCAAATTTTCTGTCCTCAACAATGAACAGGTATTTATCGGTGTTCTTCTTGCGGACAATAAGTCTCAAGATTCCGAAATGCTGCCGTCGGGCTGCATCCACGTGAAGAAGAACTTGGGCTTCTCCTGACCTGAATGAAGTTCCAAAGAGGGTGACATGTTCCATAACGTCAACGTCGTTTTTTTGCAACCCCCAGGGTGACATTAGGGCAACTTGTGCAGCCAAAGGGTCAAGTCGCACTTTCTCTTCGCGAATGTCTTCATCCTCACCAATGCTTCGAAGCCAACGCTTGATTCCTGATCGCCGTAATTCTCTAGAAAGTAATGGTTAAGTAATGGTTAAGTAATGGTTAACAATAAGATCGTTTCATAATAAGTAATTTGAGCAAATCAATATGTTTTAAGTTTTGACATGAAATATTCCTAAAATAAGTTTGCTTCTACGATGTTGTCTTACCTCTTTGCAATCGTGAGACAAACATTTTTGGCTTGGTTGGACTTCGTGCTCAATTTCCTCATTTGGCCATTTTTCACTTCGGCAATATTAGTTTCCATCAGCATGACAGGTCCATAAGCCTTATTTAACTTCCAGTAATGGAGCATCCAAAGGGTTTTCGGAGTTAGTTTATCACCCAGGAACGTGTCGCCTTTGTTCTCATCACGAAATTGAATTTTCAGCTGTAACAAAATGTGAATATGCATAAGAGTGTGTCGCGCAATGCTGTAATCAACGTACATCAACAGTTGGTTGGCGAACGTACGCAAAGTCATAAGTAGGAAAGAAAGAAAAAGTTATCATTATAACAAATTATTTCAGTCAGTTCCAACATAGCACAATACATATTGTTTTCCTACTTTAAAATAGGACGTGAAAAATAAAATTACCTCCAGATATTCCCTCACATGATCTTTCAGGGTTTGTGACACGGAATCGTTGACAATCTTGCAGCTAACAACTTCACTAATTTTCTTCATCACCAAGTACAGTGACCAGGCTGTTGTTTGGAAAAGAGAGTCTTCATGAGACCTTTTCACCCAAAAGGAACTGAGAAATCGAATGACCAAGTGGTTGGAAGAATGGTTGCCCGGCAACTGCTTGAAAGTTGGCTTTGACGATATGATGTCGTACCAGGCTTGCCTGTCTTCTCCTGCCAGATTCTCACGGTACGTACGGAATTGGTCTTGAAGTTCCTTCCAAGTGTAATGTTTGAGGTTTGAGAGTGAAACTAGAACACGAGCCATGTCAGACCTGAAGGCTCCGGAGTATAGGTCATGGGCAATGCAATACACCATAGCACCATGATCCGTCACATGGAAATGAGGTATCCTGTTGAAAGGACTATCGTACTTCATGCCCCTGCTGTACTCGTACTGCGGTTTTATTGGTCTCGACGCTGCAGGTTGCTGCCGGCCTCTACGTGCCGCGCGTGATCTACGTGCCGCGCGCTCTTCAATTTGACGGTCGTGCAAATGCGTCAAGTCTTCAGCGTAGCTTTCTCGGTCGCGTACCTGCTCGACTTCGGCAATGACTTCTTCGACTGTCTGGCAGGTGGTTCTTGTTTTGTTGGTCAAATATGACAATGGGTCAATGTGCGACAACGTGGAGAAATTAGGGGCCATACCGAACATTGATGCCCTCTCGAGACCGTCTCCTTGGAGGATTGCTAGTCTGACACCAAATGTTTTTCCTCCATACTCAATACCATTCCTGACCACAGTTGCAATATCTGCTATTAAAGGCCGCATGACATGGACGTAACCGTTGCTCTGCAAGGTCTGGCTAGGCACTATTTGTACCAGGTGGTAGTCCTCCGGAGTCCGTCTTAGGCCGTCGGCAACGTTGAGGACCCGGAGGTACGTAACGTGAACTTTGTGACGCTTTGAAGAACTTCCCATGAGATCTCGATCGAATTCGTCAGAGTATAGTTGCAAGTGAATCCCAGGTCGTTGTTCGGGCGGAACAGAGGCTTCTACTTCTTTGTATCTTGAGCTGTCTCTGTAGCTGGCAATCACGCCGTTGTCATACCTCCGCAAGTTCTTGACGTGATCCATTTCAGCCTGAAAGCCGCTGTTGGCGTCCGGTTCCCAATTCTTGGCTTCCAATGCTGCCAGGATCGAATGTTCGATGCTGATGGTATGTGCAACTGTTTTTATAGATGTCTTCAGGACGGGAAGCGTGTTATTCTGACGTGAGGGTAGGATTCTTGCTCTTCTCTTCGCCTCAGCTTCCCTTTGAAAAGAAGACGCCAAAGCAGGGTCTGTTAAGGACAATGTCAGCCAGTCCTCTGTTTCAAACGCCTCCTCAACTGCAGCTTCGTTCCCTTGAAACACCGACTGTAGCTTTTTCTTCAAGTGGTTGCTTGACAATTGCGCAAGGTGACGTAATTTACCGACTATGAAACTTATTTCAGATTCCGGTAAAATGTGACAGAACTCGACGTCAAGCCACAGTGCCCAAAATCTTGTGTAAAAATCGTCTCTTTGCTTAATGTCCGAATCGACTCCAGACATTTCTTCGTCGTCGCCATCAATGCCTCCGTCAAAGTGATCATGGTCTCCATCAATGCTTCCGTCAAAGTGATCTTCGCCTACAAAGTCTTCCACTCGGTCTGTGTTGGGGTCCACCACCTGAAACACTTCACGGTCTTCGTGACATATTCTTCGGTGCTCTGTCAACTTCTGTAAACAGTGACTCCTTGTGGAGACGAAAACTACGTTGCAATTTAAATATGGGCAGGTGAACTTCCCTCCAGCTTCAATGTGTCTCAACAAGTGTAATTTGTAGTTCTTGGAAGTAAGGAAAGCATCGCAGTCTTTGCACTTGAATGTGGTAATAACTTCTTTTGTCGGATGTTTAGATTTCATGTGCTTGTGCAACGCCGCTAATTTGACAAATCTTGATCGCTCACCAGCGCAGGTTGGACAAAGGACGTCTTTACTGACGTTTGGGTGATCTGGGTTGAGATTAGCAATATTTTAACGCACTGAATCACTGTCTTAAAATAACTTGTCCGTTATACTCTAAGTTATACACTATAAAAGCAGGAAGAGCGAAACTATTAAAAATTAAAATGTCTTTCCAGTAGCCAATCCTATAAATATTTTTTTCCTTGCTAACCATATTTTTACCGTTTTTTGCTTGTAAGCTCGCGTGTTTGTTACATATTGCAAAAATTCATTGATAGGAAAATGACCTAGCTTAACGCCAAAGAAAAGAAAATGAAGAAAAAAAAGTTGTATAGGATCAACTCCTGAAAGCTATTTACGAAAAGTTAAGACAGAACATACAGTGGTGTTAAAATTATGACACTTTCGAACCGGTTAGAGCATGTGTGAAGTATTGACCGACACTGTAGTAGGTTCCCAGACAGGTTGGACACTTCACACCAGGATTGGTACACACCTCCATTCTGTAGCAAGAAAAAGAAAGTAAGCAATATAAAATATGTTATATTTTCTTTTTATTTGTAGGCAAGGTACAGGTACGTTTAATAACCAACATGAAAATTTGTTTACGTAGTTAATTTGATACATATTAAGTGGCTTTAGTCATATCTATAGAGCCACAGAACGTGATGATAGATAATGAGACATGTTGCGGTCACAGGAAAAGTAAAGGAGAAAATTACTTTGAGGCAAGGTAAAAGACAGGCATGTAAGGATGTCTCAAGAACAAATGGGGACTTCAACGTTTCTTCGGCTGGTACAACGGATCCGCAACGTCTCTTGGTTCTGGACGGACGTAAGGCATCCCCATGATTTGGAACAACTTCTGACATGCCGTACGCGTATAATTGAGGAGGTGGTACTTCCAGTGACGGTCCTCTACCACAGGGCGGTATTTATCCTCGTACTCGAGGAAGGGGAGGCAGGTGAATAGGCCGACCGGACTCCAGGCAAGGAAGGTGTAGATTAAATCCGCGTGCGAGTGACTGGAAAAATGGTCAAAATAAGTAATGACAGAATATGACGTAAATTGAAATACTGTTACAAGTTCTAGTAATTGAAGTGCGCTATTTCATTTCAAAATGTGCAAACAAATATTCGGCGAACTAACCTGTCATGGTGGTGCTCACGATGGCCTCTCATTTGGCAGGACGTGCATAGGTTGAACAACACAGGGCACAAGGTGGCGACGTGACTTTGGCGTTCGCGACACAAAGGATAGTCGCAGACCAGAGTGGGAACGTTGTCGTAGCAAATGGCCGCAAAGTGTTTGTACAAACCGCAAACTCTGCATCGACTACCGAAGTGCATGGTGCGGCAGTGACATCGGGATGAATTTGGCAAGGCCTCAGGGTAAGGCCAAAGCTGGGCTGCACGGGCTCCGCGTTCGCGTCCAGTGAACAGCCAATGAGGGGGCGGCTTTAGAACGTCTAAAGGAACATGATCTAATTATTAGATTGTTATATATGGCACATGAGGATAAGCAATAACAAGTTTGCAACCAATAGATATCAAAAATAAGCTGCGAGAGGCATACATTTGCTCTCAGTTGGTAAACACAATAATTAATTATAAGTGAGGCAATTTACCTGGAAGATTGTAGTCATGTAAGTGTACAAAGAATCCGTGCGATGCGAAGAGTTGCTTGAACCTTCCACTGTCGTGACCGACAGTTAAACGAGCGTGCCAAAGCAATCGGGCCTCATCAGTGTTGCAGTTGTCCTCAACACCTTCGTTTGACTCCATCACACGTGTTAGACGAGGAAGAGCGGGCATATTATCCTTTGTCGGTATTTCAGCCACGCTGTGAAAAGGATATTTATGTAATGACGTGTCATAATGTCATAATGTAAGTACTCATATGAGAGGAAGCCTTTATAAAATGAGTACCATGAGAGAAAGTGAGGTTAAGTACCTGAGAAGAATGTGATGGATTAGTGGAAGAACATTGCGGTGATCCGGTATCTTGTGAGCCAGGCAATAGCGTTCCACTATCATGCCCAGGCCAGCGAGTGGAAGCCGAACGTCCTGCGTGGAAAATGAAAAAAATTGTCTGTACAAACGAACGAGTCCATGAAACAGAAACGTGTGCATTGAAATGCAAATGCCAAGTAGCATTGTGGACATTACAACTGTACTATACTGTACTGGTAAGGAAACTGTAGTACACTATAATGTTACCGCTACTGTTGATGATATATGTTAACAGATAGTTACAACCAGAATTGTTAAAATATAATTACCTGCACAGCATGGACCAGTGCGTGCGGAGAAAGTTTTTTGCCAACCTTGCCACAATCAAAATCGAGTTTGCGTGGTGCCCGTGTGTAGTCGAAGAATGGGATTTGAACTTCACCAATCGAGGAAGCAATAAAGTTGATTCCGAAATTGTCAGTTGCGCCCAAGTAGATTTTGTTCAGCAATTGACTGTCCACTTCAGCATTAACGGGGAACGACTGAAAATGATAAATTGCAACAAATTATCAACGTTCGTTGTATACCATAATGTCATTTGCCTAATGCAATCAGGATAACCTAAGTTACTAAAGTGCTTACATTGTTGAGAAGGCATTTGTCTGCAAAAGCTGAGGACTGTATGCAGAATATGTTCGGATCGGAGGCCATGTCTTTGATAACTTGCGGCACAGAGGACGGCACGTGAAAAATGAAGACAAATCCGTTGGGTGCGCCGAACTGGAATGCATGAAGAAGAAAATTAAAAAGTTGAAATACATACGTAAAGGACATGATCACAGACAACGTCGAAATAAGTCACCAAGATAAAGCTATATATTTTACTTCTTGAATTCATAATTAAAGGTAACTTAAGGAAACAAATATGAGGTGAAAGAGTACCTGAACCATAACCGGATGTTCGGTCCTTTCAGTATCAAACGCCATGAATCCGCACATTTCGGTGTAGTGAACGAATTGGGCAAGGAACGGATCATGTGGGTGGACAAACTGTCCCGGTAAAACTTCCATGATGGTGAACTCGATGGATCTGTCCAGGCAGTCATCAATCTTGGTCCGATACACGCCCCGGGGGTGATTCCAACGTTCGCGCATCACACTTCGAGAGAGAAACCACCCACGGATAAAGTTGTGCTTCGGAACAACGTCGTAGGCGACCGTGCGGACCGAGTACTTTGTTTCTCGATCGCGGTCCATTAGAGCCACGTCCCTTGGAACGTATTGAGTGGTCAACCTTTGAGCGTCTTCCGGGTGAGTCGATTTCAGTCCGGACCTAGAGAAATAAGGCAATCAATAACAATGCCGAAAATTGCGAGGGCAAAACAAAACTACGGTCGGGTCTCGATATCTTAAAATCCGAAGAACAAAATACAAAAAGGAAGCAAGGTGCTATGTAGTGAATACACCAATATGTTGAGTGCATAAATATACTGACTGTAATGAAACAAAATTAATTGTGAATGACAACTTACCTGGCCACGTCGAGAGCATGATAGAAAGGTTCATTACGAAGGGCCTGTTTTTGTTTCGCTGTCAGGCCATCTGGCAACTCCGGATTCCTGTAATGGGAGGACTCGATTTCCCTTTCCACGATCTCGTCGTGTTCATGTCTGAAAGGAAGAGAGCAGGTCGTAGGAGGTCGTAGGTAATATGTAATATTCAAGGGAATGAAATGATATCCAGAAAAATCTAATTTTATAATGAAACCAAATATCTAACAAAATTTCTTTGTTTTTACTGTGCTTCGAAACATATACATATAGAACTCTGATAGGAGGAATGCATCAAAAACATGAGTAGATTTTTACCTCTTGTCGTACATCTCTTGCACAATAAAGTCCCGTAGAGCTCGCCGTCCGTGATAGGTCAGAGATTCACCGTCGCCTTTCAACCACTCCTCAGTGACATCAAAGCCGGAGCTCAACAAGAGATTTCTTGCTGAGAGCATTTGTTTTTCGACTTCAATCGTGACGTAGGCACGGATCTGAAACAATTACAAAATATAAGACTCGCTTATAAATTTAATTATTGTTCAATTAACTTATAATTGAAGTTTAAGTTAAGTTTAAAGATTGTCATAGGTATAGTTCATAAAATTGCACTAAAAACAAGGGTAGGAATTCACAAAACTTCTTACGCAAAATCGTAATATTTTTCGTAAATTTAAAGTGCTTTTACAGAGTTGTTCTTCATAGAAAATGGGTGCTTTATGATTTAACATCACCCTTTATTGCTATCTGCTTGAAGAACTACTTAAAGTTGTTATATTATATAATAATTTCAAGGCCCAAAGTTACAAAAAATAGTAAGAATTTGCGTAAGAAGTTTTAAGAATTTCGTCCCAGGGTAAGGATGCAAAAAACTTTAATAATATTTCTTTGTCCAAAGAAAAAGAATATCTCAACAATTTGCCATTGATAAGAAATATGAAGATTTTACTAATTTTACCCAGTCATACCTGCTCTCGTTGTACACGGAGAATGCTTGAAGAGTCATTGCGGAATGGAAGTTGGATCACAACCGTGGGTAACTCAATTGTTCGCGCAAAGTCTGCAACTTCCTTCACGTACTTATCCACTGTTTTTCTCCAGTTTTCGCGAGCTTTCTTGATCAGGTTGTTGAGCCCGCCCACCATGATGCCCAAACCTGTCATCGCATGTGGTTTTGACAGTTGATTGAGAAGGTCGCGAAGTGCGGTTTCAGAGTAGAAAAGCGAAACTCTGAAAGTATAAATGAACAATGTTATTTTACTTCTCCAAGTAATGAAACATGACCTGTTGTTAAGCAGTAGTGAATATGTTATTGCCATTAATTATAATTGTAAGGGTTAACTAATTATGGCACACACTACGTGAAAACTTGAAAAGAGACGTCTTTCAGTAAAGTAGAAAAGAAGGCAAAACTGTACACAACATGTACCAAGTGCGTTAAAACAGAGGACTAATTAGATGGTAAGAAGGTATGAGTACCGTTACTTTGCCAAGTTATTGATTATACATACAATTACTTTAGCAAAGATGTAATTGATTACAGCTAAAAATACTTCCACAGCACATTACATGATTAGCGTAACAATAGCGTAACAATACCTTAAGTCAACGAAATAGTACTTAATTTTAAAAAATAATTACAGTGTAAATAACGTCATTTATAGTGTGAACAAAAAATAAAATTACTACATTAAGAACCCGTGGTGATAGCAACAGGGTATGGGAAAAGTAATTGAGTATGAAAGTAAATACTTTTTAGTTTTAGTACTAGATTCCAGTTACAATGACCCTTCCAAATTGAAATGTTCTCCTTAAAAGTAACGAATACTCATTAAAAGTAAGGAATACTCATTATTCGACAGTAATTAACTTATTACATGTGTAATTAGCATACAAGTTATTGTTCCAGTACTTACTTGACGAAATCGGCCTCAAAGAAGGGTAGGTCAGAGTACTCATCGGCCCCTATCACGGTGGTGTACTTTCTGAAGTCGATATCGCGACATTTCCTGGAAAAAAAGCTGAGTATTGTAAAAAAACGCATAAAAAGTGGCAAAGCGTCTGTCTTAGATCCGTTAAGAAGAAATCAAAATATTATAAATAATTTTCTATTATTTAGGTATTAACAAATCATTACTCATACGAGGATCTTGTGATGTTATTGACTTCAAATGCTAATAATAATGTACAAGTCGTTCTTGAAGAAACAAAATAACCATAAATTGAAAATAGTTTTCTACATATTTAGGCAATAACAAATGATTGACTTCAAATTCTAATTTAAAGGTACAATTCGGTCTTCAATTAATTGAAATATTAATACAAAAATTTACCTCTCTTCTCTCTTGAATAACTTCTTTCTCTGCTTCCTTTTGTCTTCCTTCCTTTTTTCTTCCAAGTGTCGAGCAAGTGATGATCGGGATCTCCCCATTGTTGAGAAAGCTATGTTAAGCCAATCACAAACTTTCGTCGACACCAGAATCAAGTAAAATCAAATATACTTACCAAATTAAACAATTTTACCGCAATTAATGTAAAATTTACCTTTTAAAAGGAGAAGAAGTCAAAGAAATGCAAAAAGATTTCTAATTTTTAAAGAGGAGCAAAATTCAAACGATGTTCGTTCAAAAAAATGCGACCGGAAAAAGAAAGAATTTTAAAACAATTTCGTCATGTTCTCTTAACATGTTCTCTTAAAGTACTTAGTGTACTTATTTCATATGGAAACTGTTAGAAAGTGTCGTTTTAAAAATGACAAATTTTTTTTCCCTTTCTCTTTGCACGCCAACTTAGTACACAAAAGACGACGATTCCATAACAGAAATTGCTGGACGTGCGCAAAGCCGTTGGTGAAATTAAGAAGTCATGAAAAATAAAATTGAATTATAAAATTGGGAAAAAATATAAAATTAATATAATTGTACGAGGTTATTGCAAAATGCATTTTATAAATTAAATGTTTTGCAATAAGTTATTATTAACAACAATGTTCGTGGCAATGGTGAATGACAATTACCATGAAATAAATAACAAAGGATTTTGACGATGATGTACACCCCCGCTGTCGTTCCAAGATTTTAGAAAAGCCCATAATTACAACAACCTATAACCCTCCCCAAAAGTTTTTTACCCGAAATAGAAAGGAAATTTCTTCAGGAATTTTCGAAATGCTACAAAATCATTCCACATCGAGCGAACTTAGATCGAAGACAACTATCAACTCTCTAATCTTGCTAATTCTATTCTCAACAAGGAGATTCGAACAAGTAACGGTGAGTGTTCATTTCTTAAACTTAATATTAATTAGGTCCTACATTTAGGTCTATCTAATTGCCATTACCAATTAACAATTACTAAGTTGTTTATTAAGAGTCGAGGAATTGTGTTGCAAGACAGTGTTTCCAGTGCCAGCTGCAACATGGGGGACAACTTACACCCGATCATCGTGAGCAAGAACGTCAAGAATGAGAGAGAAGCCTTTATCCATGGAGAGCCAACAACACAAGAGGAGAAGACTGAGGTAATGCGTTGCCCAAAATTATTATATTTTTCTGTGTTAAGAAATATCAACATAAATTGTGTACAATACTCTATTCTTTTATACTTTCGAGTTGAATTTTTTCCGATTTAAACTAATCTAATCCGTAGATAGCAGAGGGCCTCAGAATAGGAAAGGTCTACAGGATGGTTTGGTACGTACCAACGGCCTATGTTGAGCACAGGAAGGTCTACGGCTTGCTCAAAGTCGACTGGCACGCCAGAGACAGTAGAGAAATCTGGAACAAGAACATCACTTCCTATTACATGATGGCCCAAGGCGTTACTTACGGGTACTGCAAGTTCAACCCGACTGCTTGGCGTGGATTACTGGACTTCGACTACATTTACAAAATTGAACCTTTTCCAAGGAGGGATTTCGACAAGATCAGGTAGCAGAACTGTAGTGATTAAATTTAACTTTAAATTTCCAATGTAATTTCTAGTACAATAGTTAACACTTTTACATAATTCCTGCAGTGTGAAAAGCCAACCTCTGTATGATTGCTACAGGTCTCTCTACGACATCGAGGACGTCATCAACGGACCAGCAATAGGTGCTGTTCGCCTCCAAGAGGACAAAGGACACGACACTTGTAAATATAACTTTCTGTTTATTTGTCAAGTAAATTGTAGTAGCGTTTAGGGGGTAACAATTTCATCTTACTTTTAGAAACAATCATTTCGTTTTTGTTCACATGTCCTTAATTATGAATTGTGATTATTTTTAAAGATGACGACACGACGGAGGACGAGGTCAGTCTCGAGGCCTGTCGAGAAGGACCAAAGCAACAGGAGGAAGAAGAAGATCCGGAGAGGAAATTGCTTGCAAAAGTAGGAACAAGCCTGTGCTCTGCCCAGCGAAATGAACTCTGCCACTATCACATTCTCGACCGGAGAGGTAGACGTGAGGTAAAAGCAAAACTTTCAAATGATTTTTGATTAAACCATTGTTGTCAACTTTTTTCCTTTAATTATCTACTTAATGTAATGTTGGTTGTAATATAAAGTTGTGCTTAATTGTTCAATGTTCTATTACAGGCTTTCACTGACACAAAAGTTGGCCGAGAGTATTGTGTGATTGCAAAACGTCCACACGCCTGTGGCACCCACTTCACAGCTTATGCATACTTGAGGCAAAAGCTTGTGATCGACAGAGACGAGCACAACGGGAACGTCGCAACCTACCTCTACGTGTTTGGCGGACAGATCGTGTTCCCCCCCAGCGATGTTCGCAAGACGGACTTCGTGGTGACGTCCTCAGACATCCTGCACATCAGGAACGCAACAAAGTACGAATACAACAGTGTCTGTGAATCTATCGTCGCGATGAACAAGGAACTACTCGTCAATACAAGGAAATCGACCAAAGAAGAAGTTGTCAAGGACAGTCCTGAAGCGAAAGGTAAATTGTTTTAAAACTACTTACATTTGTAAGTAAAAATTTATTGTCATGTTACCACATATCTTAATTGTACAGCTTATGTTATACACACGTGTAAACATATTACAGGGTCAAACGAGGACGTTGAAGGAGTCGAGACTACGTACTCTCATGACGGGGAGACAACGGACTCCAACGATTCGGAGGCTGAAGGACTGAACTCCAGTCTCGACCGATACCTCGATGCTGAATCGAGTCTCCGCCGATACATCGATGAGGACTCAAGTCTCGGCCGATACATCGATGCTGCCGTTGATGCGGAACTCGACGAACTGATTGTCCTCAATGAAATTGAGAAACTTAGATGGAATCCAATTTCCCAAAAATGGGAATAAGCTGATGCTGGCTGGCACTGGACGTACTGGATTACCTAACATGGCAATCTCGATATATAGATCAATCCTAGTGCAAGAATTTTCATATGTTTTATGCTGAAATGTAATAACCTTTGTAAATATGAACTTTAATGTTGCAGACTACATTATCTGTAAACCGCGACTCAAACGGCACAAATGGCAAATTTTTTCGTCAGATACAACTTCACGGCTTCAGGTGAGTGTCATAATAATCTTAAGATGTCTGCATTTAAAATTGGATTCAACGCACCTCTCTTTTCATATGTAAATATGTGTATTGTAAGTAAATACTTGTAAATTTATTGCAGAGCTGCAAAGGATTGATGATGCCGTTGAAAGACACCACGACATCGTTGCCCAAGCTGAAGCCGTCGTGGGCCGGATCAAAATGAGACTCTACACCGAAGAAGAACGACATGAGAACAGCAAGGAAGCTTTCAAGTGAGTTATTAATGAATTTGTGTAAACTTTAGCGTACCAAGAGGTACGACTTATGGATTGGAGTGGGCCGCACTTGCTAAGCTAGGCCGTTTCAAATCAACAATTGTCCGAAGTCATGCCTCTTTGTACGTTAAAGTTTTCTATTAAGTACACTAAAAATGGTAGCCTTACTCTATTTTTTCTAACGGCAAAAGTGTTTGAAAAGGTAGCAACATTCATGTTTCAAGGTAATTAATGAATTTTACAAACGGAACATGATATTAACTGTTATGATTTCATTGATTAATTGTGTACGTTTTTTCCAGGACAAAGATGGCCAGTGATAACTTCTGGAAAGGCAACAACGAAGAGTACCTACGAAGGGTCAGCTGTCTCAAGAAAGCTGTGGAGAAGGAAGAAGAGCATCAATTCAAAATCGCGAAAATCCAGAGGAGGTTAGATGAAGCTAAGGCGACACTTGCAACCAAGAAGGACGCCGAAAGTCGCGCAATCTCCAGACAAACGAAGGCCAAGGCCGGCTACCTTTAAGTAACCTAATGTTCGGAAATGACAATGTGTACAATACGTTTTTTAATTTGTAAACTTAGTTGAAACTTAGTTAATGAGGACCAATGTTCAGCCTTATTTTTATGAAAAGGTAAATCAAAGTAGTAGGAGCAGACTAACATGTTTGTGCAATTACAACATATCTTCTCACTTTTTGTTACGTATGTAACCGCTGCTATTTTAAAGTGTAAATTCAAATGCCATTAGGAAGCATTTTATTACACTAAAGATTACTTTTCTATTGTTGGCGAGTATTAAAATAATTTACGTGTATCTATTTTTGAAAAAATTATTATGTGCAATCAAAATAATTGTCCCACTACTGTTATGAATCAATAAAAATTTATAACGGATAATTTGTCTTATCTACATGGGAGAGGTATACATTGCAATTCAAGCGCTATGTTAGGTTATCGAAACTGTATTAGTGTCGGTCATAGAAAATATGTTGTGTAACAGATTGGTAGAATGTTTTGGCACGATATTTTGTTTGTAAAGAAAGTCACGAGGTTCTTCTTCAATACATGCATCGACAGCATGCACGACTAGCTTGCTTAACAAAAAAACTTGTACTTCAATTTAAGGTTTAAATTTGCAAAGGCAAAACTCGAAATTTGCAAAATTTAAGCAGGTCAACGTTTTGCTTCGATAATAATCAAACACGTAGCGTATAAATTCCTTTGTTTGCAAAAATCTCGCGGCAAAAACGTGGTATAAATAGTTGTGCGGGTTATTTTCTTTTGTCATTCTGCTACATTGAATAGAAAAAGATGGATCGTCTGCCTCATTTGAATCAGCGTCTGACGTAAGAAAATTACTACCATTACTACCTGTATTAAATTAGACAGGAATACGTACCTTTTTCTTACTCAAATAATATTGATTGTGACACTTGTGAATTCTTATTTATTATTTAAAGGGAACTAAAGGCAGAGCTCCAAGAAACCGGAACAGAACACCGTAGAATGGCGATATTGGTAGAAATTAGAGATCTACTGCAGGTTTGTATATCATCAACACAATTAACGTTTATTACATTAAAAGCAGTATAATAAGATACGATAATTACCTTCCTATATCTACACTATAAGTTATAATTTATGTTGAATAAATGTAACACAGGAAATCAGGGACATACGTGCAGCTGATGTTCAAAGGGTTCAGAGGGAAAACGCCAACATGGCTAAAGCCCTGGAGACCCTGTACAGGAGATATGGCCCCCCCGAGCAGTAAGAAAATTAATAATTACGTTATTACATGAAACGTCAATATATTATGGAAAGAACAAATGTTACTTAATGACGCAATTAACTTAATATCGACACACGAAATAATTACACAGATAGATTTATCTTTCATGTCCCAAATTTTATTATGCATTCTTAGTGTGATCACTATTAAGTAACACAATATGTATATGCTACTCGGGGTTCAATATGTCGTGGCAAGCCACAAGACAGTTAATATACTGTCTGCCACCATCATCCGGGTAAATCTCTTGAATTTGACGAAGCACCGTTGCAAATTCCGGATCATTAATAATTTCAGATAAACGATTTTTCTTCAATTCTTCCTTCATGAGTTTGACCTTCTTTTCCGCCTTCAAGCAGTACCCTGGGCTCAAGTACAATGAAGAATAGGATGTTTCCCTCCTGGGTAACGCCTCAACATTGAGAAGCGCCTCTCTCGGTCCTGCAAATGCCACTTCGTCCACTTCGTCTCCTTCGACATCAGAGTTCTCTGGCGTCTCAACTTGTGACAACACATCCTTTAATTCTAACTCCATTTTCGTAACTGTAATGTCAATCTCCGTAATCTCAAGATCAATTTTATCCAGCTCCATGTGTTCCATTGTTAATTTGCAATAAAGAGTCAAATGATTTGTAAAAACTTCCAGATTTGTTTAGTTGAGTACAAATGAGATTAAATAACGATGCAACTGGGGATCAATGGAGAACAGGTCACCACGGCTCGATCTGTGTACTATAGCTGCATGGATTTATACATGCACACGAGAGCAAAATGTCATGCAATTTTTTTTGCAAATTTAGTACAAACCTGCATGGTTTTGGGATGTCGTGTAGATGAGGCCTTAGCATCATACAGGGCGCATGCACCCTCCCCCCCCCTCCCCTGCACGTGATAGATAAACGTTATTATCAAAGCAAAACGTTGAACTGCTTAAACTTTGCAAATTTCAAGATTTGCCTTTGCAAATGTAAACCTTTGAAGGAAAAGTTCCAATGTCATAAGAAATACCTTAAGAAATAAGACTGTATAGACTAGGTTATTGACATTAATTATTATGTATATTTTGCATGAAAGGAAGGACACAAATTTAAGTACAATTTGTCACAAAATTACACAGCACATAGTTCAGAAGAGATCGAGGTAAAGGTTTGTACTTTTCGAAAATATACATGTTAAGTTACAGTTGTATTGAACTATCTAAAGAATGATACAAAGAAGCTTACGTCAATATCACAAATTGAATTAAAGGCACATTCTGAACAATTACGATAACGATGATAGGCGAACAAAGACGACATAACCGGATCTGTAGTTTGCTATGTTAAGCAGTTACTAACAGAAATGTTGACTGGAGAAATATCGTTGGTTGCCTGAAAAGAAATTAAATTAAATTTGACAAAAAGGAATCAACGTTAG
This sequence comes from Bacteroidota bacterium, assembly GCA_027487625.1. Lineage (GTDB taxonomy): Bacteria > Bacteroidota > Bacteroidia > UKL13-3 > UKL13-3 > CAISCU01. The sequence goes on along the minus strand of JAIYDG010000697.1, from coordinate 3,587 downwards.
TGATACTAATACTAACAAAAGACTAATGTTCATGAACATTTGTAAAGTAGAAAAGGATATTTAAAATAGCCTCCATTATGCAAAAAATAAAGAATTTAAAATACCTTTGTGCCAGAGATAATTAGTGTTGAAGATGAGTTACGCGACGATGAGGTCTTGGCATAAAAACGTTCCGGCCATGGTACAGAACCTGATGCAGAACAGAAACAAAATATTTTCAATTTATTAAATTTCGGCAATTACGACATGTTTAATGTAACAGTACTAAGCAAAGACTACTAAAAATGATGAAAAGACGTCAAATGAAAGAAATAATTTAAGAATACCCTTAGGATATAATGTGAACGTGAACGACATGTTTGAAGTACGTTGCCTGCAATGAAGAAGGAGTGAATACTGATTATAAAAAAGCACCTTTTTAACCAGTAAACTAATTAAGATGCCCCCTAATTAAAACATTACGGATTTATCACGACAAACTTAAAGGGGTCCCAAAGGACTGAATGTTCTGTTACCTGCTTCAATAAATTAAGAGCAAGATCAATCCCTCGAAGAAGCAAACTGTGAAGCTGCAACTCAACTCAACAGTCATGTCACCTTCGACTACATCTTGAAGTATGTGTACCACGGCGAGGTCGTCATCGACGAAGCCAACTTTAAGGACTTCATGGCCGCTTTTCTCGCCTGTACAGAACAAGAAACAAAATGTTTTTAATTCATTGTGGCAATAACGACATGTTAACTGTAACAGTACTGAGCAAAGACTTTTAAAAAGTGATGAAAAGACGTCAAATAAAAGAAATAATGTAAGAACAATGAATAAACCATACCCTAAGGATATAATAGCACAGTAATGAAAGACACGTTTTATTGCAGATTTGAAGTACGCGTTGCCTGCAATGAAGGAGGAGTGAATACAGATTATAGAATTGGATAATCGTTGGTAATTTAAAGGCAAGAAAGAAAATTAAGAAAAAACTGTAATTTGCGCACATAGGAAACGTATCTTAAATTTGTCAAATAGCTGTACTGATAGCGAGAAAGATGATGTGCAAATTAATTTAAATATACCTGTCGGAAAAAATTGTCTACTCTTGAGGATGCGGTCCGGGGGGAAGAGGTGGCTGCGGCGGGCAATATTGACTGTTCCGGCGACGAAGTGCGCCCAAATGTTGAACGAGGACATGGTAACGCTTCATTTCCAATTCGTATAGGAAATCGAGCACAACTTGGGAAGTGTAGACAAACCTCACAACAGCGGGATCGTAGGGACGAGCTCCTTCAGGATTATTCTTGAGTGAATCAAAAGCAGATTGAAGTTCAAGTAGGTACGTGTATCGGTCAGTGAGAACGTCGGTAGCGTTCAACTTCTGAACACAGGACGTGAACTGAGTTGCAAAGATTGTAACATATCTGGGCACTTCAGACATGTTGGCTGTTACCGACGTGCTCAAAAAGTAAATAATGAAAGCATGATGCAATATTTGAGAAAATAAACAAAAAAGAAAAGCATGCAAAGACTTCGAGAAATGCATTATCTTATACACAGATATCTAAGCATTGATCACTTCAAATTGTAGGGCTCTTACAAAATATGAATATGACATCAAAATAAAACCGAAAATGCTCACCATTTATGTATGCGCAAAATTAATCTATTGTTGAGGTGGTTGCGGAGGCAGGTAAGTGTTGTTCTTGCGACGGAGTTGACCAACATGCTGAACGAAGCTGTAGTGCCGCCTCATTTCCAATTCAAAGATGGCGTCCAACAAACTTCTACATGACTGAACAAAGCTTAGAAAAGAGGAGTGACGAGCTCCTTCTGGATCAGTCTGGAGTAGTTCAAAGTCATACTGAAGTTGCAGGAGGTGCCTGAATCGGTCTGTGGCAACGTTGGTCCTGTTCAAATGATTAAGGCAACTTGTGATCTGATGTACAAATTTACTGACATAACTTGGCACTTCAGCCGACATTTTCACGCCATGCTGTAAAAAAGTCACAACTGTAATGATACAATTGTGGAAAATAAACAAACATAAAAAAACAAAGGATTCTAAACGTTCATGCATTATCAGACACCGATATGTAAACATACAATAAAAATCAAAATTGAGGCTTAATTCAACATGACTTAATTACAAGATCGATATGAAATGCTAAATAGAACTATATCTTTTTAAAATAACGGAAAAGTGCTTACCATGAAGTAATTTACTGTTAATTAGTCGTGAATAAATGTGAGGAACACAGATGGGATAATGCATCGAAGAAATAACAAACAGACATATCAGAATGTTACAGAACTTTAAACTTATTGAGAAATGTTGCAAATGTGCAGCAACCTTTTGATACGTAGAACAGACATATCAGAATGTTCCAGAACTTTAAAGTTATTGAGACATGTTGCAAATGTCCTGCAACCTTTTGATACGTAGAGAAGTGGCAATACTTTTGAATCGATTGGACAAATCTGCCCTCTTAGATGGCCAAACAAAACTTGCAAAACTCTCACATAGTTCAATCTGCTCATTGATAACTTCATCATTGTCCGGAAGCGGGAGTTTCTCGAGTTTGCTGATGTTACTTTGCACGAGATAATTAAGTAATAACAGATCATGTTCACTTTTCGATAGTCTTTGATCACTTAATTTCTTATAGCAAAAGTTGAGTCGGCCAAAGATTTCCTGACGACGATCCTCATTGTCTTCTCTGCTTGAAGCAATATTGAAATTGATGAAATACTCATCGTCTTCTCGACTTGAAGACATATTGAAATTGATGAAAGAATTAATGTCAACGAATGAAATTGCTAGCAAAACTAGCGAGTGGCAGCAGCTAGCTCTTGACGCCTGACACGATAACGATGTCTGCGAAGGAATCCGGACACGCGCTTCAGAGAACTACGAACGTGCTCAACGTCGGCAATGAGCTTTTCCAGGTACAGCTGGCAAATCTCCTCCTGAATTGCTACAACGAGGTCGTTGTCCGAGACGGGCAACCTCATCAGCCTCACAACGTATTCCTCCAGAGTGGTCATCAAGGTGGTCCGCTCGTCGTCGCTGTAGTTACGTTCCGGGTCACTGAGACGGTCCAAGAAGAACCTGAAGTAAAGAAAATTTAAATTAAAACATGATTGTTTACTCATTGCATGAAGAATAAAATCTATTTTTTAAATATAAGAAAATTATATTAAACACATGAACGTATACATACTTAATGCGCTCAAAGAAGTGGTCTCGTTCAACTTCGATTTCTTCTACGGTTTGCACACGTGGAAAAACATGAGATGTTCCGGCCATTTTCTTTTTTTCTGAACTACTTTGCTGTCCGGACTTTCTATGTTTACATTGAAACGAGAAGGAAAAGGAAACACAACAAACGAAATGACTATTAAGACATCTATGCAAAGATTTTCAAATCCACCGATTTCAAGGAAATAATGTAGAATTAACCCATTTATTAGTTATATGGATTGGCCAGCGACAACCCCTTGGTATCCTACAGCCGGGGTTAGTAGTATCAAGTTGGCGAACAACAATTGATTAATTTTCTGGGTTGGTCGTCGACAACCCGTTTTTGGCCAACAG
>JAIYDG010000045.1 GCA_027487625.1 Bacteroidota bacterium | reverse complement strand
TTTGTTTTTTAAAAATCTCAAGCAATAAAATTTAATTCTTTTTGAAAGCTTTAAATCCAAAGAAAAAAGCTATCCAGATTCCTAAAATTATACATGCCGAAATCATGTGACACTTGATGGCCCATAAATTCTGGAATTCAATATTAGTTGTTATATTTTTTAGTTCAGAAGTTCTACTCCAAGCTATAAAAGCATCTGCAATTGGCATCTGACCAAAAATGAACTTCTTCATTTCCCTATCTTTTAATCCTAATCCAAAAGTATTGATAGTTTTATATTGATTTTCGGCCAATTCAAAATCGCCCATTGCGGCAAAGGTTCCAATAGAAACTATAGTTCCGGAGAAACCAACACCCAAAATTACTGGACCAGAATCAATATCACCTTTACCGGATTTTCCTAAAGGATATTCTAATATTGATGGCAATCCAAAAGTTGTAGAAACAAAATTCTTTTTATAAAAACCGCATTGTTCAACAGAAAAATCATGATCAATTTCTGAAAGAAATCTCAAAATTAAACTGATTGAGCAACCTCGCGCTCCTTCTATGGTTGTGCCATCTGTAGCATTTACCTTATGTGGAATTAACTTAGTTATTGGATCAACTTTTAATTTCACTTGTTCTACCCAAGCTGCAATAATGGAATGAAATCTACTATCATAAATTTTCTCAAAATTCTTCAATGAAGCCATTGCGACGCACATATCAGCCGGCCAAGCCTGATCTTGGTAAGATTGAAGAAAAGGTGAACTACTCTGCTTGTATGCTTTAACTATTAAATTGCAATTTTTAATGTATTCAGATTTGTAGCTATCACTTTCATTAAAGTTAGAATCTAAAAGCAAAATTTTCGACAACAAATAATTGCTCCAACCCACATAAAATATTCCATTTTCAGGCTCCAAAGTTTGGTCAAAAATTGATTTCGCTTTTGATGAATTTATTTGATTGAAGGCATACAATGCTTCTTCTAAAGCAAACCTTTTGTTAGTTAAATTTGAGTCGGCAAGACCCAGTTCACACCACGATAAGCCATACAGAACATTCGTAAATACAAATCCTTCAGGAAAGATATTTTGCATTCTTTCTCCCAGTTGATTTTCTTTTAATTCCTTACTCAGGAAATTTAATTGAAGTTGAATGTCTTTTACCTTTTCATTTTTAGTAAAGTTATCAGTATACAATTTTAAGTTCAAGTAAATTATTAGAACAGTAATTGCGGTAAAAATGAACCCAAATAAAAGTTTTATTAATCTCACTTAATTTGATTTTAGATTAGAAAGTGCTTTTTAAGAAATTGCTTTATCAAATCTATCCAAATAAAGAATTGAAAACTAGCTCTAAACATGAAATTCAAAAATAGTTCAATTCAAGGAATGGTACTTTAGTAACGAAATGTTTCAACCACTGCGTGAGGGGTAGAAACGGATATCCTTTTTGTCTCTATCAGTAGGATTTAGCTTTGTGGCTGGATGTCTATTTGAAGAAGAATTCAGACAAAAAGATAGCAGTGGATGACCCGACCCGCCCTCAAGCGGGGCACGCCCAAAACAGAATTTGACTCTAAATAAAATGTCTCTTTAGTTTTGAAATTTTAACGGCCGTTTTGTCTTTCCATCATCAAAACATTCATGATGCGAGTGAGCTCTGCTTCGGTTACAAATTGATAATCTTTTGGCACGATAAAAATGCTATCATCAATGGGTGCTGGCATAACCAATTTGGCTTTTATATGAACAATATTGCCATCTTGGTTGATGCGAAAATCCATTAATAATCCATCCAACTTTTTGAATGCAGGATCTGGATCTACATAAAACGGGCGGATTTGCTGGGTAAACCAAACCTCACTTGTATTGACTTTTTGTCCAAATGGATACCTTTTGATAATAGCTTTTTTTCATATATAACCCAATATTTTTTTTGTCTCGCCAGTAACAATTACTTCGGTTGGAAGTGAATCTTTTATCATCATATTTTTAAAGGCAACCATTTCGCTATCAGTTTTTACCATTGCCATTTTTTTGTTAAAAACATTGAGTAAAATAGTGAGTGTTTTTGCATCTTGGTCGTTGATGGTTACATTTTTTCCAAATGGCCCCACTCCCATTTCTGTTCTGCTTTTTGTACCCTTAAAATACATCGCGGCATCTTTGGCTAGGTAACCCATATTCGACTTCAATGATGGGGACAATGAATCGTATGTGATGTCATATAAAACCTTTCCTTCATCTAATACAACTTGTGCAGATAGAAAGCCTGAAAAAGCAACAAAAATTCCAAATAAAATGAATCTTACCATTGTAATTTTTCTTTATTTAAAAATGCTGAAATTCCTTTTTTACAATCGTCGCTAGCCCTAGCTTTAGCATTCATTTCGCTTGCATATTGAAGGGCATCATATAAACCCAGATTTTGCACTTTAGAAATCATTTCTTTGGTTAATGCCAAACTTTGTGCCGAAGTTTGTTTACATAATCTCAATGCGAATTCTTTTACTTTTTCTTCGAGAATTTCTGTTTCGTAAATAGCATGAATTAAACCTAAATCTTTAGCTGTTTCAACATCAAATACATCTCCTGTTAAGAGAATTCTTCGTGCAGCTTGTTCGCCAATTTTTCTAAGTAAAAACACCATAACGATGGCAGGTATAAATCCAATTTTTACTTCGGTATAAGCAAATTTTGCATTGTGACTGGCAAAACAAAAATCGCAAATAGTAGCTAGACCGCAGCCTCCTGCAAATGCTTGTCCGTCGACCATAGAAATGACAGGTTTTGGTGATTCGTAAATCATTAAAAACAATTCCTGTAAATGTTTCGAATCTTCTAAATTCTCATCATAGGTATTGGATTGAAGTTTTTGCAATGATTCCAAATCGGCACCAGAACAAAATGTTTCACCTGCAGATTTAAGCACAATCACTTTGCAATTAGGCTCATGAATGGCGAGGTTGATTGTAGCTTTTAACTCAGCAACAAAATTATAACTCAGTGCATTTCTTTTCTCTGGACGATTAAGGGTTATCCAAGCAATGCGCTCATTTAGTTCATACAAAACGAAGTTTTCCATCATTACAATAATACTTCAAATGCTCCAGATTTTAAAAGCAAGTTCTCTCTATTTTCGTTGAATTGAATTTTCGTTTTTCGCCCATTATCTTCACTTAAGTTTAAAGTGGTACAAATAATCGAATCTGAAATATTGATTTTGGGAGATGTTTTTAAAAAATATGCCTTCTTATTTGCAGGAATTTTATTTTGAAAATAGAAAGGATGATTGGTAAAAACATAATCATTGATTTCTAAAGAAAATGCTTTATTCTGTGTATTTACAAACGAAATTGGCTCAATAAATTCAGGCTGAATTAGATTGATTGTTTTATTTTTTGTTATAAAACTACTATCCGCAAAAAGAGTCACACTTCCATTATTTACTAGCAATAAACAGGTTTGATTTCGATAGGCATAAACCCTCACAAAACTTCTATTGGTATTTGAAATAAATGAAATTGTTGTTAATAAAACGAAAAACAAAATCGAGTATAAAAATGCTTTGAGTTGCCACAAATGTTTTTGGTAAACAAAGGCCAATAAAAACAAA
>JAIYDG010000220.1 GCA_027487625.1 Bacteroidota bacterium | reverse complement strand
GCCAATGAAAAAATGGATGAAGCAATCATTCATCGTTTTTATGAGTTATACGGTAAAAAAGCCCCAGAAAATATAATGCCTATGACCATTCATGAATTAGGTAATAGCTCAGTTGCAACTGTTCCAACATTAATTGATTTAGTTTTAAAAGGCCACAAAAGCGGACATCAAATTAATGAAGGAGATGTAGTTTTGTTAGCTTCTGTTGGAGCCGGAATGAATGTAAATGCAATAGTTTATAAGTTTTGATTACCTAGGGCTTAAATAAAAAAAAATAAAGCTTTCACTAATCCCTACTTACAATTGAAGGTATAAGTATATAATTTTGTTTCTTCAGCTTCATTAATTGATGTTTGATAAACAATACCACTTGTATCTCTTGTATAACTATAATTAATAAATTTATCTTCTGGAAGTATGGTTTTTTTTATTAAATTCTTACTAGCAGGCATAAAATTTTCAGCTTCTTGGTTTGCAATAAAATAATTTATTGAATCACTATAGTATTCAAAGTTTTCTTCATAAATATCTCCATCATTTTCTGTAATTCTTTTAATCAAATTTCCTTTATCGTAGTTGAAAGTTGTAATTTCTTCGAAAGGAACGTTAACGATGGTTCCAATTAAGGTTTTCTTTATAATTAAACCATCTGAATTGAATTGATGATAAGCCTTCAAATCAACTAAGCCACTATAGGTTATCCAAACACTATCAGCATATCCATTTTTATTGATATAATGTTTGTAGATATAACCATTTAAATTACTTTTTACTTCAATAAAATTATTCAATTTGGTATAAGTAATGATTTCATTCGATGTTGAATTTGTTTTTTGAATTTCTTTTATAGTTTGGTCTTTATTTAAAATAAACTTAATTATCAAATTTCCTTGTTCAACTTCTGAATAAAAACACTTGATAATGGGCGGAGAAATAATAGGTTTAACTAAAACATCATCGGAGTCTCTTTTGCAAGAAACGATAGTACCTAAAACAAATAAAAGGATGAATAATTTGATGTTCTTCATAATCTGCGAATTATTAACTTACACATTAATTTACAGTAAATTTTAGTTGAATTAACAATTAAATAACTCCAGATATGCTCTCTAAAATATCTTATTGTTAAGTTTACTGTTTTGCTTATTCTTTGTTTCTTGAAAATTAAAGTTGGCCTATTTTGCAGGTTCTATTTAATAGGTTATTTATGTTGAATAAGGCATGGTTTATTATTTTTTTATGGATATTTTGTTTAGGAGACAATTTATTGGCTCAAAAACAAGAATTCAGTTTTAAACAAAACTCAGCAGTTTCTTTAAATCTTTCAACATTAGGTGTTGGAGCAGCAGTTCATTTGAAATACAACGATGCTTTAGCTTTTAGAGCAGGATTTTCAAAAGGTAATTTACTTTTAACCTATAATACTTCATATAACAACACAAAAGTTGTTGTTGATGCGAAATTTAATTTAGGAATGATTTATGTTTTTGCAGACTATTATCCATCTAAACAATCATTATTTAGATTTACAGGTGGATTGGTTCGTAATTATAATTTATATGAAGCAAAAGTTATCCCTGCAACAAGTCAAACTTATGGTTACATTACTTATAGTCCAGAACAACTTGGTAATATTAAAGTTGATGTAAACGGTTCTAAAATAGTTCCATATTTAGGTATCGGATTTGGTTATCCAGTGCCTAGAAAAAAAATTAGTTTAGGTTCAGACATTGGTTTATTTATTCACGGAAAACCGAAATTTAACATTCAAGCTTCCGGTGTATTTTCACCAACAAATTCAGATGAGAATTTATCTGTACTTTCAGACGCATTCAGTCTATGGAGTTTTTTTCCTTATTTGAATTTACACGTAAAATATCGCTTATTTAATTGATATGAAAATCTCGATGAAAATCTTTTTGTCTGTATTGTTTTTTTCTATATTTATTGGTGCTTGTAAATTTCCAATGGAAAAATTACAAGATGTAGATTTAGATCTAAATGGCAATTTGGTAAATACTTTGGTTAAAGTAAAAATTTTAACTGAAGATTCAGTTCCATCTGAAAAATTGAACTTTTTTATTTCTGGAAAAGATGCAAATCAAATTTATGATTTAGAAGGTAAAACAAACTTTAATGCTGAAGGTGGTGAGATTAATTTAATTCTTGCACCCAATGCTAATCCTACTTCTGATAATCCTTTGGTATTTACGATTAACCTAGATAAACAAGGTTATATTCCTATAAAACAAGATGTTTTTATATTCTCAAAAGAACAAAGATTTACAGTTAATTTGGTTCTTAAAAAAGAATCTAATTTGCCGAATGATATCGCAACTGCAAAAATTAATTTAGATTTTACAGGCAAATCTTTAACCGATACCTTAAGTTTTATTTTTAAAAATACTTCAGGAATACAATTTTCTTATAAATATCCTTTGAATGGCTTGGTTTTTATCAAAAAAAGCACCCAAAAGTTTAGGTATTCAGAACAATCTTATAATGTTTCTCAATTTATTGAAGACTCAAATTCAATATCAAAAGGTATAGAAAATGAGAGTTTTAAATCGTTAAATGATATGATCCTACAATCATATGGAGGGAATTTATCTAATATCAATCCTATCAAACAAACGATTACTACTAAATCAATTTCAGTAACAAATATAGTAGGTTATTCTAAGCCTGGTTTGGACGCTTTTTCTAGAATTGTCAATATATATGATACTATTGCTAAAAGCTCTGTTAATGCTGCTATTTTCGCTTCAACGAATTATCAGGAATCGGGTTATTATGATGAAACTGGAAACTATATTAACAACTCAACCAATTTTAATAATTCTATTGGAATTCCTGAGGTTTACTTTTATGATTCAAAAACTGGATTAGGTATTTCTCCTTTTTATTTAAATTTATCAGCCCCAATAGTTGAAGTTACTTTACCTGAAAACAACTACACATTATTTGCAGATGGATTTTTCTTTTCTAGTAAATTGAATTCTTATTATCAGATGAAAAGTGCGGTTAATTTAAGTAACACTTTTTTATCACCAACAGATAATGGAAATTATAAACTGGTATTTAAAAATGATTTACTAAATGGAAGGATTTTCTTAAATAAGAATCAGGAGAAATCTTGTGGTTTTGCTAAGGTTTTATTGAAAATTCCAGGTTTTCCAATAAATAGAAATATCAATGGTTTATTAAGTGTAAAATCATCTAAGAATGAATTTTCATTTGAAATCGATGGTAAATCTACAGAATACAATTACATTTTTCCGGCATTCACAAATTCATTAACTCAATTTGGAATTTATTTAAATCACCAGGTTAATATTTGTAATGGAAATCCGCCTTTATTAAATGAAACTTTAGGTAGTTTTAATTTATGTGATAACCTAAATAATCCACTTACTTTAACAGTAAATTCTAATTTAGGAAATTTTGTAAATGTTCTTCAAAATTACAAGGCTTTAACTGCTTCTGCGATTATCAATTGTCCTTCAGGGAATACAGTTTTACCTCCAACAATTGATTTAAAATTCTGGAAATTAGGTTGTGAACTTGGAACTACAGAGATTAAATTTGAAAATGGACAATTTTTTAATCCTGGAATTGTTGAGCCCGGAGCTATTTATATTGTTAGGTTTGATAAGGTTTTGGCCTCAGGTAAACCAGTTAAAGTTTATGATACACTTACCTTTGATACAAATATACCAGAAATGGTTGTTGAAGATAAAAAATATGGTTATTGGAAAGGTAGTTTATTCTACAGACCATCAACCGGTTTTGAGCTAAGAGTACTTTTTGATAATAGAAAATTAAAGTATTCTATTCCAGGTTGTAAATAGTTGTTGATTTTCATTAACTAGTTTTTCTTTCTAAAATTAGATTATAATTCTTAGACTGATTTTGCATTGATTTGAAGATTTAAAGATGCTTTAAACGTTTAAGAAATATGGGTTTTTGTAGTTTATTTTTTTTAGGAAATGACATTTCAAGTGGTATTGTATTAATCCAATTAAATACACATTTTATTATCTAATTTACGATTATCCTCATGTATACCAGAAGTATTTTTAATAAATTCAGCATATGTTTTGAGGATTATTTTCAAAAAAAATTTTGAAATTAAATTGCTTTTTTCAATGAAATTAATGACCCCGTAGGCGGTCACATGTTTTTAGAAAATGCTGTAAACCAAATTCCCCCAAACTCAACAACGCGGACCTTTGGTCCGCGTTGTTGAGTTTGGGGGGTGATGCTTCTTCATATTTTATTTTCTATAACAATGCCATCCTTTCAGGATTTTAAGAACTTGGTAAAAGAAACAAAAACTAAGAATTATTCATTTTTTGTGGTTTAGTTTGATTTAAACGAATAATAATCAGCTATAAAGTCTAGGTAATTTGTTTTTAGGTAAAGTAGCGGATAAACGTATTTAATTTTAATGTGATTACAATAATTTTAAAGTGTTCAAATTAAATAGGAGCCTTTATCACTTTTATATTATCTGAGGCATGCTAAAAATGCCTAAATTGGTGAAATTTTAAATGCTGCTAAATCTAGGTCTAGGTATATCTAAATCTTCAATTAAAAGAAACGATAATAATCATATTTTTTCTGGCTTCTTTATGATAAAAAAAGGATTAAAGCAATTGTTCTTAAATACATGCTCCTAAACTAATAATAACTAACTCAATTGATTGATAAAAAGCACCAATAAAGGTTTGCAGGGAGCTCTAGGTATTTGAACGTTTAATCTGAATTAATTAATCTATTCTCTGTCAACATAGATTTAAATTAGGTATAAACTAAGTTTAAATCTATTTATGAGGAACTTGCTATGTAAGATTGAATAGCTTGCTGATAAATTCATAAAGCCTTTAGTACTAACTACCGAAATAGTTCATGTATTGTATATCAACATAGCTTTAAGCTAGACATCAACTAAGTTTAAATTATATTCTGAAACTCGCCAGATAAGTTTGATTTACTCAACATATATTCATTGATCTTATATTCCTTAAACCCTAATTCCAGAGTATAATTTTGGTTAATGAAATTTTGTTTGGAATTTATTTTAATCATTTTAATTGTAAGGATAGTTTGATAATCCTTTATTGAGTAGCTAGTATTCATAAATTTAATTTTTGAACAATTCAAATTCTATTTGAAATTCATTCAAAAAAAAACGCCTCCCGAAGGAGGCGTTTTTCGTAATATTTAGAAAATATCTAATTATTTCTGAACTGAAATTTTAGTGATTTTGCTTTCTGCACCAACACTTACTTTTACGAAGTAGAAACCAGTCATTAAATCGTTGTTATTGATTTCTGTGCTGATATTACCTTCGTTGTTAGCAACTGAGTAAGAAGCAACTACTTGACCCATCATGTTAACGATTTCAACTACAGCATTATCAGTAGTATTTGAAGAAATCATAGAAACATTGAATGTACCATTGTTAGGATTAGGATAAACTGTGAAGTTTTCATTGCTCATTTCTTCTTCAGTACCTTCTTCTGTTAAATCAACACCAGTGCTGTTTTTTGTTAAAGCAACATTCTTAGTAATTTTGAAAGATTTAGCAGTTCCGTTTCCACAAAGTGAATTAGCTCTTACTAAAATATTTCCAGTTTTGAAAGATGATTTGAAAGATAAAGAAATAGTATTTGAAGTAGTTGTAACAACTTTAGTTTTACCAACTAATGATATTGAACCAGAATTAACAATGTAGTTAGAATCTAAAGTCCAAACATAAGAAGAAGCAGTAGAACCATTAGTTAATGAAGCAGTGAAAGTAACTGGAGCACCAGTTGTGTCTACAACACCACTGCTAACAACTTTGTAAATTAAAGGAATAGATCTTTTTACTGATACACTGAATGCTAAACCTGTACCTGCATTGTTGTATGGAGTAGCTTTGATAGAACCAGATGTGAATGAAGGATTGAAAACTACACCAATTGAAGTAGCTGTAGTGAAAACTGATTTTGTAGAATCTGAAAGTGGTAAACTGTTGTTTCCAACTCTGCAAATTGTTGCATTTTTAGGAACATCAAATCTGTAACCAATTGCATTTACAGTTGTAGCAACAACTGAATAATCGTATTCAGCAGAAACACCAGAAGTAGGAGTGATATCGCAAGTATTTGTCCATAAAGGATAAGCAGTAACTACTGCACTATTGCTAAGATTAAAACCAGCAGCAGGAGCCAAGCTAACTAAAAAGCTTGTAGAATTAACAACTTTAGATACAACTGTACCAGCTCTGAAAGCACCATCACCAGAAGTAACAGAAACTGTCATACCTTCAGCTAAACCTGTAGTAGAAGCCACAGTTACTAGAGTACCTACATTAGTAGCACCAGCAGCTGAAACATAATTAGCAGTTGTGTTTTGAGCAACTTTAAATCCAACTAAAACTGCGTTTGCAACAATAGCTGTAGTTGGTCCAACCGAAACTGTAAATTGAGTTGCACTAACAATTGAAGCAACTCTAGCACTTGTAGAGATTGCACCAGCACCAGTACCAGCGATTAATTTAATAATCATTCCAACTTCTAAACCTGAAGTGCTAGCAACGTTAATTGTTGTTGCATTTACAGCTACAGTTGAAGAAACTGTTGAAGACCAAGAACCTCTATCGATTCCATTACTAGAATTAGAACGTAAAGCTGTAATTCTGAAAGCAACTGGTTTAGTTAAAGTAACTCTAACTGAGTCTAAATTTGATCTTGTAGCAGAAGCTGAATTATTAGCAAAACATCTGATCATGTTTTTTCCAGTAGCTGGTTTGTAAGCAGTTGGGAAATTAACTACCAAAGTAGTAGTTCCTTGTCCAGAAACAATTACAACACCTGTAGGAACAGTCCAAGTATAAGAATCAGCATTTGCTAATGCAGTTGCAGAAATTGAAACATTATCAGTAGATAATTTAGTAGCGATTTCTAATGTGTCAGCAACAAT
>JAIYDG010000144.1 GCA_027487625.1 Bacteroidota bacterium | reverse complement strand
TGTTTAGTTTATCTGGCAAGTACTTTGGAAAAAGTATTCAATCAGAGCCCAATCAAATCAGTATTGTTTTCCGTGATTTAGTTTGGAGTGATTCAAAGAACTCTTATGTAGGTTCAATTATCAACCCAGATAATGGAGATAAATTTTCTGTTGAAATTCAAATGTTGGGAACAGATAAGTTTAAATTCTCTGTAGGCAAATTCATTTTCACCAAAACTTTTACTTTTAAAAGAATAGTACAATGAGGAGTCTAATTTTATTAGGACTTTTAATTGTCCTTGTTTTAAATACGAAACAGTTATCAGCTCAAACAAGTATTAAATCTTTCGATGAATTTATAGGTTTGGCGGAGACGAATAGCTTAAGTATAAAAAATGGTACTATCCAATTAGGTCAAGCTAAAGCCGCTAGAATTGCTGCAATTTATAGTGTTATTGATCCTGTTGGTAATGTTTCTTCTACTTATACAAACAATACTCAACTACCTGTAAATTTAATTCCTGGTGAAGTTTTAGGCGGACAAGCTGGAACCTTCAAAGAAGTTCAGTTTGGAGTAAAGTACAATACCAGTGCACAAGCAAACACCGAATTAAAATTAATCAATTTGCAAGGTTGGGAAGGATTACGATTTGCTAAATTAAATATTCGTTTAACCGAGCTTAATAATAAAATCACTTTAAAGAGTTTGTATGAAAACTGCGCTTTGATTTATTATAATATCATTTCTCTGCAAGCACAATTTCAATCTTCAGTAGAACACCTCGAAAATGCTAATAAGTTGTATGAAATTTCATCAAACAAATTCAATGCCGGACTAATAAATCAACAAGAATTAAATGAAAGTATTTTGCAAAGAAAAGCTGTTTCAGAAAACATCAATCAGATTCAGTTTACTATAGAGCAACAATACCTAACATTGAAAATTCTATGCGATATTCCTGAGGAAATTTCGTTTAGAATTGATGAAGGGGAAGCTAAAAATGAGCTAGTAACCAGTAATATCACTACACAAATTAGTACGAATGAATTGGCATTAAATCATGCAGTGATTAATGAACGATTAATGCGTTCAAATTACAACAAAGCAAGGTTAGCATTTACACCAACTTTTTCGGCTTTTGCTTCTCATCAAGAGCAACAGTTTAATACCAAATCTGGTTTTTATAATCCTAATGTGAATTGGATTCCAAGTAATTATGTCGGACTTCGATTAAACCTAAGAATTCCTTCTGCTATGGAAATTTCTCAGTCATCTAAAGCAAAACATGATTATTTGATATCGAAGAATACGGTAAAGAAAGAAAGAAGCCAACAGCAGTACCACAAGAATCAACTTACTATCGAAACTCAAAAGCAGATTTCTCAAAGAGATTCAAACAAAGAGATTTTTTTATTACGTAAAAGTAATTATGAAAAGAATCTTGCCAATTATGAAAAAGGAATCATCAGTATAGAAACACTTATTAAAAGTATGAATGAAATGATAAGTAGTCAGTTCAATTTTATTTCATCTCAGAAAATGGTTGAGATGATGAACGCAAAAATTAATCTCAATAATAAAATCAACTAAACATGAAAAACATAAAAATAATTCTCTTTTCTTTCCTCTTAGCTTTCATTTCTTGTGGAAAGAAATACCAAGAAACAAATCCAATTAGAAAGGATATTACAGAAACCGTATTCGCATCTGGTAATCTTGAAGCAGACCAAACTTATCAATTGGTTTCACAGTCTGATGGCTATTTAATCAAATTGAATTTTAAAGAAAACGATGATGTAAAACAGGGGCAGATTTTAGGAATTGTTGAAAATAAACCCAATGAAATTAATGAAGCAAGTGCCAATGCTTTGCAATCTATTTCTTTAAAGAATCTACAAGACAATTCACCTCAGTTAAGTTCAGCAAAACTTGCAGTTGATAATGCAAAACAAAAAATGGATTTTGAGTTGAATAAATCACAGACTTATAAGAAATTATTAGAATCAAACAGTGTTTCTAAATTAGATTATGAAACAGCTGATTTGACCTATAAAAGCGCTAAAGCCGAATACAACAAATTATTAGATAATTATAGATTGGTTAAACAACAGGCTGAACAACAACTAATCATCAATAATGCACAGAAAAGGGCTAATGAAATTTATTCAGGTAATAACCAAGTCAAAGCTGTTTTTTCTGGAAGGGTTTTTAAGAAATTAAAAGAAACTGGAGATTTTGTTCGCAAAGGAGATGTAATAGCCTTGATAGGAAATCCGGATTTAATATATGCTAAAGTAAATGTTGATGAAAGCAGTATAGCTAAGCTTAAAATGGGCCAAGAAGCAGTTATCCAATTAAACGTTGATAAAGATAAAACCTACAAAGGAAAAGTTGCTGAAATTATGCCTGCTTTTAATGAGCAAACCCAATCGTTTGTATGTAAAATTCGTTTCACAGAAAAACTCGATTTTAACATAATTAATACGCAATTGCAGGTGAATATTGTTTCGGGAGCAACTAAGAATGCTTTGTTGATTCCGCGTAATTATTTGCAGTATGGCAATTTAGTGATGATTAAAGGTGAGAAAGACCCAATAAAGATTGAAACCAAATTTGTAAGCAGTGAATGGGTTCAAGTGTTATCTGGACTTGATGAATCAAATATAATTGTTACTGATAAATTGAAATAATATGAGGTTTAAAGTAAATTATGAAATAGCATTAACTCATATTCTTACTCGTAAGAAACAAACAATAGTTGCTGCTATGGGCGTTACAATAGGTATAGCCTTGTATATTTTCTCTAACTCTATTGTTTCGGGTTTTGGTGCTTATTCAAAAGGCGAAATGTTTAAATCGGCACCTCATTTAAGAGTGTTTAATGAAGACAAATTAAGTGAGCCACTTCTTAAATCCGACAAGAATTTAGTAGTAATCACAAACCCAAAGATTACTACACTTACAAACAATATTGTGAATCCGTTTTTATTGGTGAGTGAAATTAGAAAACAAGAATATATCACTTTTGCATCGCCACAAGTGAATGTAGATTTGTTTTATATCAATGGTAATTCAAGTTTAAAAGGACAAAGTAATGGGGTAGTTATAACAGAAGCCGATGCCATGTTTAATATCCAAAGTACAATGGTTGCCGGAAACTTAAATAGTTTGATTTCTGATTTAAATGCCATTATCATTGGCAGTGGTGTGGCTGAAAAACTGAATATTGGTATTGGCGATAATATTTCAGTTTCATCTTCACTTGGAATAAAAAGGATAATGAGGGTAAGCGGTATTTTTACTACAGGAAATAAGGCTCTCGATAATTCTAAATCGTATATCCATATAGCTGCTGCGCAACAACTATTGAAGCAAAATTCAAATTTTGTTACAGATATTTATGCAAGTGTTAAAAATCCAGATGAGGCTGAAATTTATGCATCAAAATTACAAGGTATAACAACTTACAATGTAGAAGATTGGAAGTCGGCAAATGCCGATCAATTGGCTCAAGACAATATGTTGGGAACAATGACACCTTTGATTTCATTTTGTATTATGCTAGTTGCAGCCTTTGGAATATACAATATCTTAAACATGACCATCACCCAAAAGATGAATGATATTGCTATTTTAAAAGCCAATGGATTTAAAGGAAATGATATCGTTAAAATATTTGTATCAGAAGCATTTATTATGGGAAGTATTGGTACCTTTTTAGGACTTACAATTGGTTTTATTTTGGTGAGTATTATGCAGAATGTTTATATCGGTGCTCCAATCGGTTATTTCCCCATTTTTCATGACCCAAAAGTTTACCTAACCGGAGCAATGTTTGGCCTGTCAGTTTCAATTGGCGCAGGTTATTTTCCTGCAAGAAAAGCCTCTAAAATAGACCCGGTTGAAATCTTTAGAAAATAATTTTATGTTAAACAGAGAGATAATTTTAAGCACAAAAAATTTGTGCAAATACTTTTACGACCCGCAAGAGTTTAAGGTTTTGGATGATATAAGTTTTGATGTAAAAAAGGGTGAGTTTCTTACGATTGTTGGCAAAAGTGGGTGCGGTAAATCAACCATGTTATATTGCCTTAGTACAATGGATACAAACTACATGGGCGATTTATACATTGATAGCGAAAAAGCAACTGGTAAAACCACAGACCAACTCGCCATGTTAAGGAATGAAAAAATCGGTTTTGTATTCCAATTTCATTACCTCTTGCCTGAGTTTTCTTGTTTAAAGAATGTAATGATTCCTGCACTAAAATTAGGTAAATATTCCTATGAAGAAATTGAACATCGCGCCTATGAGAAACTTGATATGTTAGGACTTAAAGACCAAGCCTTAAAAGAAGCATCTAAGTTAAGTGGTGGACAGCAACAACGGGTTTCTATAGCCAGGGCATTGATAAACGATCCAGCAATCATAATGGGTGATGAGCCAACAGGTAATCTTGATAGTAAAAACACTCAAATTGTGTTCGATATCTTCAAGCAATTATCGCAAGATTTTGGTCAATCAATTATTGCGGTAACGCACGATAACGACTTTGCAAAAGCAAGCGATAGAACCATTGAAATGGCAGATGGAAAAATCATTAATTACAATAAATTATTTGAATAGTATGAAGAATCTAAAAAGAAATTTTCACTTCCTTCCAATCGGGATTTTGGTATTAAGTATGTTAGGGAAAATAGTGGGTTTATTGAATCCAACTAAATTGCCCTCGCCGGAATTAAGCGATAAGTTATTACCAATACTTTTATTGGAAGTGTTTTGTGTCGTTGTATACATCATCCCCAAAACGAGAACAATGGGTTCCTACTTAATTTGTAGTTATTTAGGTGGTGCCATCGCCGTATCTTATGTGAGTTCCCTTGGAAATCCATTGATGCCGCTATTTGTTTTGGGATTGTTTTTAACAAGTTTGGTATTAAAAGAACAGGAAATTAAATAAGTTTTAGAATCATATTTAATCTTTTAGCTAAATTAAAATTGCTTTCCTCAAGATTGCCAATAACTTCATACAAAATCTAAGTAAGATAAAACACTAAATTTAGTATAAACACATTGAGTTGAAGAAGAGATAAAACAACAATTTTTTTCTTCAACTCAATTCCATGTATAAGTAAAATTTTCTTTTGGGCGTATCCCTACGGGCCGGGCTATCCGCTGCTATCTTTTTGCTCGTGCCTCACAAAAAGGATATCCGCTACTATCCCTTACGCGAGCGGCGTTGTTAGTAAGTAAATTATCTAAGTTGTTAAAGGCCTATTTTAAGAATAGATTGATATAAATACGAAGACCCTTCTACTCAATTAAGCCACATTATTTTGGGCTTTAGGAATTGATTCAAGCAAATTTTCGATGTGCATTTTCTCCTCTTCCAAATCGTAGTCATCTTGCAATCCGAGCCAAAATTTTGCGGAATTTCCTAAGTATTTAGAAAGTCTTAAAGCTGTATCGGCAGTTATTCTGCGTTGTCCTTTTACAATCTGAGAGATTCGTGTTTGTGGAATACCAATATCTTTTGAAATTTTATATTGGGTTATGTTCAAGGGTTTTAGAAACTCCTCTAACAAAATCTCACCTGGGTGAATATTTTTTAATGTTTTCATATTAATGATAATCTATTATTTCAACATCAGTAGCATTTGATGATTTCCATTTGAATATGATTCTCCATTGGTCGTTGATTCTGATACTGTAAAACTCTTTAAAGTTCCCACTCAGTTTTTCAAGCCTATTCGAGGGAGGAACTCTCAGGTCGCTAATATTGGTAGAGTTGTTTAGCATCCTGAGTTTTCGTCTTCCAACTTCTTGAATCTCGGCGGATAGTCCCTTTACTCGTTCACCATTCCAAATTTTCTCTGTTTCCTTATTTCCAAATGATATAATCATCTCTTCTTACGATACTAACGCCAAAGATAAGTATAGTAAATTAAGTCTACAAGAAGATTTTTTTTATTGCAGAATAACATGTTGGGGATTTGAGTTTAAATTTTAATGAAATTTGTGGAAACGAATTTACCAATCGCATAAATCACTGCAAATTGAGACTAATTGTAAGCCTATTGCAAATATGCCGTTATAGCCAGTTTTTATATCACTTATGACATCTTCTGTACCAATTGTTAGTTATTTTCCAGTTGTCCTCAGGATTATTTTTTATAATATCTTCAATTTTGCTAATTTCTATTTGGTCATCAGTATAAACAAAATATGTCGATGGAGCATTAAAGTAGTTTCTGAAAATCCAAAAAGTTACAGTCATATTTTTAGTGCTATCATTTCTAGTAATTTCAATTTCATTACCATTATTTGAAATAATTGGAAATTCGTAGGGGAGTTCATATGTCCAGTTATTCCAACCCTCATTTGGTGTCAATTTACCTTCTTTTATTAAGTTAATAACACCTATTCTTTTCGAATAAAACATGCGCCAGTCAGCTTGTTCTATTAATCTATTTACTGGTTTTCGATAAAAGGTAAAAATGAATAGGACAAAGATTGTCAAAGTAGAAATAATTCTCTGTTTAGAAAGGTTATTCCTTTCCTTAATTGTTTTTTGGGTCTGTACTATTGTCCAAATTAGAAGTACGAGAGACATTCCTAACCAATTGAGTACAATAAAGAAAAAAGGAATGTAATAGTAGTTAACCAAAGTCAACATAACCCATATTAATACAATCAAAATAAGTGTCCTTATCTTCACAGTTGTCTTTTAAAATTGGCTATAACGTTTTGTAAATTTGCGATGGGCGAGCGTTTATACTCAAATGTAGCTTAGGGAAACGAATTTACCAATCCCATAAATCACTGCAAATGGAGACTTAATGTACGCCTATTGCAGATGTGTTGTTAGGGGCTGGCGTTTTGTCTGTCTTTGCTAGGTTGTCCATTCTTTGCTGCTGTCTTTGTTCACTGGCTTGGGGGCACTTTTGAATTTTTTTGCGTTGGTCTATGCGTTGAAAATAATACAAATGTGCCACCAAAATCAATGGCGATTTAAGCATTTTCAAACTCACTACAGTCAATTCTTATGTCTTGTGTTTCTAATTTTTGATTGAGTAAATTACAAAAGTGTGTTTTGTTTTTAGTCCTATAATGTTTGCAATTAAAGCAGCTTCGTTGCACACTTATTACTTCAAGTTTGTTGAGATGAATAATTAAGTTTGATACATTTTGCCACAATATCATTTTGTCTGCTTCACTTGTTTTGGCAATAATTGTTGTCAACGGACTGGCAAAGTTTTCTGTTTCAGCAATTATCTTTTTTCCTGATGCAGTTAGTTGTATCGTATAGCTTCTTGTGTCGTTACTGTCAGTGATTTTTTTAATTAATTTTTTCTGTTCTAATACTTTTATCGCATCGCTGATCGTAGGTTTGGTAAAATTAAATTCTTGTGCCAAATAACTTATTGTTGTTTTGTCTGCTGAATGGTGTTTAATAAAAATCAATAACTGAATTTGTATTGGACTTAAACTTTGCTCTTTTGCTTTATTCCATAATAAAATACGGAAAACTTGTGATAAGCGTTCAAGTCCTGCAACTATTTTGTTGTCAAGGTTTGCATTTTGATTTTCTAAATTAAATATCGACACGTTAATTGCAGTTTTGCATTTCAATAATATAATATCCTTTTTGTTGGATACTTAAAATCATTTCATCTGTTGCCTTTTCAATATGGCAAAAGCTACATTCTTTTGAAGTTAATGGCTGGTTTTCTTGATTTTTTGATTGTAAGTAATCCTTACCAAAGGTATAAATTATTTTTTCTTCTTTTATATGGTCGGGTGCAATAATGTCGAAATGCATTATGCTACCGTCTTTTTTTGTTACATATGTGTCCCAAATTGCTACTTGCATAATTTTAAATTTTTGATTTGATGAATAGAAAAAGGAATAGCCAGATTAATCCTTTGATTAGAAAGAACAAAAAACCAGCTATCCCAATTTTTTTGAAATACGGTTTCATATTTCGGATTTTGCTCACTTAACTGAGTATGGTAATGAAAGATTTCCGCTTGCTACCGAATACACTTTGTAAACACCAAGCATCGGTTTAGCTCCACTCTCAGTATGTTTGCCACCTTCGCCTGTATTCACTTCCATAAAACAAGTAACTGCATCAAATTTGAAGTCTGTTTTGTTTTTGATACGATAATCTGGAACTACAACTTTAATTGAGTTCCCATTTGTTGTTACGTTAAAACCAGGACTATCCATATACATTGGCATATTGGGTGCAGTTTTAGGTAGCACAACGGTTTTGTCGTCCTTCTTAAATTCCTTTACCGAAAGTCCACCTGCCACTCTTGTGTCTTCGGTAAGAATTACCCAATGCGCATGCCAAACGATACCATCATTGTCAAATTTGCCATCTGTGTTTTCATCCCAAAGTGGGCTGTCATCAAAGTCGGGATGAGATGTTAAGGCCAAAGCCACAATTCCGTCTGTTTGGTTAAAACCAACATCAGTAGGTTTAAGCGTTGTAGGAAAAACATAACCTAATACAGGTGCACCATTTAATTGTCCAACAGCTTTTGGTGTGGTGTTACCAGCAAGGCTATCAACTTTTATTTCCCAAATAGTTACGCCTAAATCTTTATTGTGAGTTATTGATGTGGATTTGATTTTGAAATTACCATTGTTGTAATTTCCACATTTGTCGCAAGCATTGGCAGTTGTAAAACCTAATGTTACTATTGCAATTATTGCTACTATACTTTTCATTTTTTTTATTTTTTTAATTGGTTAATTAAAATTCGTTTTTATTGATGTAGGGATAAGTCCAAAGTATTACGGTTAGTGTTACTGCTTTAAACCAAGCTGAATACATTGCTTCAACTGTTTCAGCATCGTGTCCTTTTTTAGCTAAAAAGCCTTTTATTGTTGCTGTGATTGGGAAAATAAATGCTACCATATAACGGTAATGGATGATTGGGACTGTGTCCACATTATCAGTTTTGTTTTTCTTGATGCTATGGTGTCTCAATGCAATCTCGTGTTGGTAGTTCAGCCAAATTTGGTCGTAAGGCTTGTTACACAAGTCCATAATCCATTGCCCAAACCTTGCCTTAACCGAAGTTAGGTAATCCATATTTGGCTGTCCGTTTTTGGTGAAGTAATGCACCAAATGTTCGTTGCCGCCAACGAAACCGTACCAAAGGTCAAGCACTTCGTTTGTTTGGTCTTTAAGCACTTCACCTGCAAGTTGAAGGTTTTTTTCATCTTCTTCTCCAAACAAAACTGTTTTTTTGAGAAGGTCTAAATCGGCAATACTTACAGGTGATTGCCCTACTTGCCCGTAGGCGTAACCTTTGATTTGTTCTGACATTATTTAAATTATTATTTGTGAATGATTATGCAAATATAGTTAGGAGTCCTAACTATGCAAATTTAATCGAAAATATTTTTCAGCTCAGCTTCTAAGGCGTCTCTGTAATGTTGGAATTTATTCACGAAGAATTGGTGCGGTTGGGTAAAATTAAATGTGCTGCAAAAGCTTTGGTATTTATACCGGCTTGCAGCTCTTTTAATTTTGCGAAAGGATAGATTTTTACCAGCCGTTTGTCTTTCTGTTCGATGTCGGTTGGGTTGTCCGCTGTGCTTGCACCCAATATCTAGCTTCCCTCAGCATTTTTAATTGTACCGAATTCGGTATAATTAAAAACAGGAAGACAGTTTTAATAACAGAATTTACATTCGGATTAATTCCTTCTCCATTAAAGAAAATATAATTGAATCTTCATAAACATTGTTTGTGAAATAGTGTTCTCTAAGTAATCCTTCAAGCAAAAAACCTCTGTCTATTAAAAGCTTTTGGGAAGCAAAATTCTCTTTACTAGTTAATGCTTCTATTCTATGGAATTTCAATTCATCAAAACCATAACACAAAACCTCATGTAAGGCTTCTTTCATGTAACCTTTGCCCCAATTGTTTTTGTCGTGAATTACATAACCAATTTCGGCTCTGTCGTGTTTAGTTGCAATGACATGAAACCCACACCAGCCAATGGTTTTCTGGCTTGTTTTTTCTATCAAATGAAAGATACAAAAACTCCTGTTGTAGGAAGTTAGTCCTTCTTTAAACATCTGAATTTCCTTTGTCATGGCCTCATCGCTTTTATGACCAAAAAACTCTTTTTGTTCTGTTTCATTCAAATGGGTAAACACATACTTATGCAGTTCAGGATCCATTTTTCGGAGCAATAAACGCTTGGTTTCAATATGAAAGGCAGTATCTAACATGATTATAATTTTGAAACACTTCCCGAGCCATTGATGTTTTCTTCCACTTCTGGATTGCCGCTATAATCTACATCTCCTGAGCCATTTAAATCAACCTTTAATTTTTTTGAAGCATGGATTTCAACTGAACCACTTCCGTTTAATTGAACTTCTGCTTCAAGTGATTTCATCTTTGATAATAAAATATCACCAGAGCCATCTAAATTGATATGGCATTCGTTGGCTACTCCTTTTAACTGAATATCACCAGAGCCGCTTAAAATGCAGTAAAGTTTATTGTATTCCCAATTCTCATTACTTTTAATGGTCCCACTTCCATTCAGTTTGATACTATTGATTGGTTCTGGAGTAAAAATGGTGATTTTAGAATCAAGATTACTACTCAAAAATATTCCCGATTCTCTATCTATTTTTAATATACCATCAGCTACTTCAAGTTGGATTTTGTTTATGAAATTTTCTCCATCTTGAATGATGATTTTATAGGAATCTGATTTTTTTATTTCAATATCAAAATTGCTGCCGATTTCAATTTCTTCAAACGCATCAAGGTCTTTTTCTTCTGTTACTAATTTACCAGAATTGGGTTCACATGATATAAGACTCAAAGAAAAGCAAACAAGAGTATAGATTAGTTTTTTCATGATTAATTATTTCAAATGAAAGATATAAAAATTATCATTCATTTTGATTTAATTTTTTCAAAGAAACTAAATGACTCAACAATACCAGCGGAACTATCAATCCGGGTAATAAGGTAAATGGATATTTAAACACACCAATATTGGCTTGTTCAAACGACAATTGCTGAAAGGGTGTTGGAGCAGCTAATACTGCTGTAATAACAATATTTGCTAAAAAAATCAATCCTATATAATTCCAAATTATCAATGGTTTGGTTGATTTTATCTTGTTTTTAGCAACTAAATAAATCACAACAAGGGAACTGAATCCTATTAAAATATCAAGGTTTGTTCCTTCAAAAGTCATGAGTTTTGGAACCAAATTTTGTAAGTACAATACCCATAAACAGAACTCAACTAAAATACGAACGGGGTGTATCCATTGAAGTTTATTGGCATCGATTTTGTTTCTGATTTCAATCCCCTTTTTATGGAAAAACAGGAATAATATCGCCAAAGCATTTGGTCCAATTAACAGAAGAAATCTAGGTGGTAAAACCATTGTTACTTCATAAAATCCAGTAGCTGTAATAAGTAACTGTATGATTGTCCAAATTAAAAAAATAGGTAGGGCCCATTTGATTTTACTAAAGCTGATATAAACAATAAACAAGCTATAAGCTATACAAACAAAAAATAGGGGAGTAGTAAAGTTGATGAAGTTTTCCATGGTTTAATTTTAAGCAAAATAACAAGCTTAAGTTTTTAAACTACTTTACAAATGGCAAGAAATGGAAGCTTTTTAGTAATCATCTTCATCCAGTTCACTTTCAAAACTTTTCCTGAATCCAATAATTCTGTCTGATTTTCCGATATTTTCTTTGATGCTTGAAAAGTCTATCTCATTCAATAACTGAATTTTTGATTTTAATTCTTCTTCATTCAATAACTTAATTTTATATAGCCATATTAAATCATTGTACTGTTGCTCATAAGGTATGAAATCATTTAATGAAGTATATTTTTCTATTAGATATAACTTTCTCTTTTCATGTATTAAATTGATAAAATTATCAACTTTATTTCGGTACCTCGAGGAGCCAATAAAATCGATTCCTGATGTATTATCATGGTTTAATAAAGTAAAAGTATTTTTTCTGGTTAAAATGAAAACCAAGTAAAATATAGCACTTGAAACAAAATGGAAAACTTCAGCACCATTGCCAACTTTACCTCCATTCATTCTGTTTATAAATACAGATATACCAATAATCAGGAATAAAATGGATAAGCTTATCCAAATGAGATTCCTTGATTTTTGGATACTTGTTTTTGTGCCGATTTCTTCAAATTCAACAAAGTATTCGGAGGATGATGTAATGCCTTTTTGAGTTACATGTACGCCATCTTCCTTTATTTTGAAAATCCGACGATTAAAATTGGTATCGTATTGTTTTAATTCCATGGTTGGGTTATTTCAGTTACTTCCTTTTTACTTGCTCATTTCCTTCCTGATTCTACTCAATGAAGTATCAGTAATTCCTAGATAACTTGATAGGTATTTTAAAGGAACTTGCTCTATTAAAAAGGGTTTATCTAAAATTAATTGTTGGTAGCGCTCTTCGGCTGTTGTAGTGATATGAGATAACATTCGTCCTTTTAAATTCGCAAATCCTTGTACAAGCATACTTCTTCCAAATTCCCTGAATTGTGGGTATTCATGAAATAGTTTGTTCATGGTTTCAAACGATATCCACTTACAATCTATTTGTGTTAGTGCTTGAAAGTTTTCTTTTGATGGACATCTTAAAAAGAAGGATTGTACTTCAAAAACCATGTCACCTTCTGTATAAAATTGGGTGCTGATTTCATTGCCATCGGTATCAATTGCAAATGACCTGATGATGCCGGATTCAATGAAATAATAAGCATCTGAAACTTCATTTTCTTTCAGAAGAAATTCGTTCTTTTCAAATGTTTTTGATTGAAATTGATTTTCAATAATTGAACTTAATTCTGTAGAGAAAAAGCCACTTTTAAAAAGTTTATCTCCAAGCTTTTTCATTTATTTTCTAGGTAATTCAAAGTTTACTATAACAGGAAAATGATCTGAAGGATAACGTCCATTTGGCTTTTCAATCAGCACTTCATAACGGTTAACTATTTTGATTTCCTTTGAAAGAAATATATAATCTATTCGTGCTACTGCGGGTTCATCAACTTTAAATCCATTGAAGGTTCCTGCTTGTGTTTGTGTTACTTTTTTAGCAACTGTTTTGGCATCTTGAAAATTATCTGCCAAAACCCGAATTCCTTCTGTGCCTTCTTCCATATTTAAATCACCCATCACCACAACTGGCAGGTTTTGTGAGTTGAATTCCTTGGTTTTTTGTAGTATTAGTTTTGCACTGTTTTCTCTAGCCATTTCACCAACATGATCAAAATGTGCATTGAATACCCAGAATGATTGCATAGTTTTAATATCTTTTAAAAGTGCATAGGTGCAGATTCTTGGCAAAGCAGCATCCCAGCCAATACCAATTTCGTTGGGTGTTTCGCTTAACCAGAACTGCCCACTTCTAACAACCATAAATTTGGTGATATTATAGAAAATGCCAGAAAACTCTCCTTTTCTCATCCCATCATCTCTTCCTCCACCAATGGGTCTGAAATTTTTTAGGTTAAGTTGTATATAATCCATTTGTGAAGCCAATGCTTCTTGTACTCCAAAAAAATCAGGCTTTTGATTTTGAATTTGTTTGATTAAAAAGTCTTTGCGGATACTCCATTTATCTTCACCATCATTCTCGTTGGCATAACGAATATTGTAGGTTAAACAAGTATAGTTTTGGGCTTGAAGATTTTGCATCAAACCTAAAAGAAAACAAATAAATAAAGTTTTTAATAAGCTATTCATGTTCCAAATATATAAAAAGAAAGCCTCTTCAAATGAATGAAGAGGCTTTCCTTAAAAATCGTATTTTGAATTAGTCTTTAGTAAATCTAAACGATTTGCTTTGTCCTTCTGAGTGTATCATCAAAATATACATTCCTGAACTTAAATCTGAAACATCAATACTTGAGATATTCGATTTTTTCAATGATTTACCATCCATACTCATAATTTCAGCAACAAATGAACTGTTGTTTTTACTGCTTATATTTAATATTGAACTTGTTGGTACTGGGTAAATAGTCCAGTTGTTACCTGCATTTACAACATCAATTCCGGTAGCTCTGTCTCTGATGATTTTAACTCCAAAGACTTGGTTTGCTTGTAATGAATCTGTTGCATCATAAGCTCTAACTGTCCATTTTAATTCCAATGAATCTCCTTTTGCGATACCATTGGCAGCCAAAACAGCATCAATTGCATTTGATGTTAAAGTTAATGTAGTTGCTTTACCGTTATTATCAGAATTGATTCTCAATAATTCAGGAATTAATGTTGTATTAGTTGAAGCAATCCATTTGTAAGAAGCAACATTGTTTGAAGCTTCCCAAGTAATGCTTACTGGTGTATTATCACCTTCTTTAACTACTAATCTTGCTCCATTTGATGGAGTTAATAAATTAAATGCATTTAAAGGATTTGCTCTCACCAATTTGATGTTAAATACATTACTAGCTTCTAATGAATCAGTAACATTTTCGAAAGCATAAACTGTCCATTTTAATTCAACTGAATCACCTTTTTGAATACCTAATCCAGCTAAAATACCATCAACCAAACCTGAGTTTAAAGTTAATACAGTATCAGTTCCTACTTTATCGGATGCAACACTTAATAAAGCATTAGTGAAAGTTCCATTTAATGGAGTAGCTTTCCATTTGTATCCAATAGCAGCTTGTGATTTGTTCCATTTAGCTTGGATGATATCAGCAGCACCTTCTTTAACTACTACTCTTGAATTGTTAAGTGGACTAACCAATGCAAATGGAGTTAATACCGCAGCTCTTTTTAAAGTTAGGTTGAAAGTATTATTGCTCATCAATGAATCGTTGTTTGCACTGTATGCATAAACTGTCCATTTAGTAGCAATTGAATCGCCTGTTTTTAATCCTAAACCAGCTAAGACAGTATCGATTTGACTATTTCTAAGTGAGATAAATGTATCTTTTGCCATAGCAGGTATTGTTAATACAGGAGCAGAGAAGTTTCCAGAAGGTACATCTAACATCCATTTATAAGAAACTGCTTTGTTTGAGTTATTCCAATCGATTACAACATTTGTTGAGTTGTTTGATTTAGTTGTTAAAACAGCATTATCAGCTGGATTTAATAAGTTAAACATACCCAATTGAATAACACTAGGAGTAATGTCTTTTTTTCTTACAGCATACAATTGGTAACCAGTAGCACAATTGGCAGCAGGTGAACTACAGAACTGAGCTAAAATTCCTTCAAACACAAAATCTCCATTAGGAATTTTAAGAGCTGGTGCATCATCAATTTCAGTATCAGCAGAAGCTAAAATTCTTAGGATTGTTGTATCTCCGGCAGTGCTTCCATCATAAACTGTAACATTTGAACTAGCAGTGAATGTTCCTTTTTGAATGCTGTTTAATCCAACAACTTTTACCAATCTACTTTCATACATTTCACCTTGTTGGTTAATTTGTTTTAATGTTAATTCAATAGGTGCAGGTACACTTGTAGTTCCTAATTTGATAACTGTATTTGTGCTAGTATAAACTCCGCTTGCTAATTGAATTTGTGCATAGTTATTAAAGTCGTTTCTTGGTCCTAGAACTTCAACGCTATCTCCTTCTTGTAACAAATTATTGGTAATCGCATTTACCATGTCACCAGAAGATTGACGAACACCGATACCAGCTGTTGCATCTTGGATATAAATGAATCTTCCATAAGCACGTGTTACAACTCCTCTTATTCTTACCATTGTTGGAGCAGAGATTGCTCTTGCAGCAGCAATACTTATTGCAGGATTGGTTTCAGGGAAGATTCCATCTCTTCTTGCATTTAATAACTGAATTCTTGTATCACCTAATAAGTTTGTATCTCTTACTGCATAAGCTGTAGTATTGTGTTTCGCATACATAAAATCAGCAAAAGCATCTTGTTCAGTTCCATTGGCTTGGAATCTTGCATACATAGAATCTTTTAAAGCTGTATCTAAATTGATTCTGTTGAATCCGTTTGCAGGGAAAGGATAGTTATCACCACCACCAGCTAAAAAGTCTAAAGTAACCAATTTAAATACTTTTGAAGTATCGCCATATAATTGACCATTTCTAACTACTGTATCTGTTCTTACGCCTAAACTGTCTAAAACAACCAATGAACGAATTCTGCTTCCTCTTGCCAATGTGGTATCATAACTGAATTGAATTCCACCAACTTGAGGGAATTGTCCAGGAGTAGCACCAGGAGTTGTAGCTGAAATACCATGTTCAACAATTCTTCTTAAACCAGCAGCATTTACGCTTAAGATAGAAAGTTTGTTATTGAAACGTAATGAGTTTTCAATATCAAGCTGACTAATATCACCACTTACTTTATTAGCACCAGGATTAGCAGCAGTTGGTCTTAATTCAACCAAACTACCAGCAGCAAATACTTCACCAATAGCAGAACGAATTCCACCACCATTTTTAATAGAAATTTTTACAGTTGGATCAACTCTTCTAGCAACCCATAAGTTTGCATCTGATGATAAATTTCCAAGGTTTGATTCTTCTGTTCTTACTGCATTTCTTCTACCTTCTAAGAATACAGATGTCTTACCAAATTTATTACCATCTTTATTGTTGATGACATTTCCAATAGCAGAAGTTAAAGTTCTAACTAAAGCACCTTTTGTTCCTGCTGTGAATGCAGTAGCATAATTTCCGTATAATGAAGTAACCATTGCGCTATCAGCAGCATAAGCTCCATTGATTACACTATTTAACATCGAAGGAATAATTACTCCCGCTGAGTCGAAATCAACAACAAATCTTCCAATATATTTCCATTCTGAACTAGTATTTAAAATAGCTAATGGCTCACCATCAAAATTGGTTTTCATAATAGGATAAGTTCTAACTGCTGTATGACCAGTTCTTAATCTATCATTGCTATCAGCTAATAAACTATGTGAACCACCGGCAATGATGATATCAACTCCTTTTAACCATGGAGCCAATGCTTCTTCATTTGCCAATTGTTGTAAATGACTCATTACAATAATTTTGTTGATACCTTCAGTAAATCTTAATGAATCAATTACTGGTTGTAAAACAGCAGCCAAAGCAGCCATGTTATCAGAATTACCACCTTTAACTATTGTTGCTCCAGGTGAAGAAATATTAGCAAGCAATTGAGTTGTAGCACCAACCAATCCTATTTTTTGTCCATTAACCATTGCAATTGCAGAAGGTGCTAAACCTTTCTTTTGTGAATTAGCTGTAATAGTTGCTTTAGTTTTGAATGAATCTGTATGTAATCTTTGGTTGGTATATAAGTATGATAAGTTGATATCATTTGTAAAATCAAGGTTTGCGCTTAAGTATGGAAACTGTGCGCCAATCCATCTTTTATCGTTACCATTACTTCTAATATCAACACCAATAATGCTGTTAACTTCCGCTGTTCCTAAATCAAATTCATGGTTTCCTAAAGCTGAACCTTGGAAGCCCATAATATTCATCATAGCAATATCAACTCTACCAATTGCAGCTCTTAAACCAGAAGTTGTTCCAGGGAAATATGATGAAGCAGTATTTCTTAATGGTGTTTGTAAACTAGCATCTTCACCTGCTGCTAAAAACGGTCCAGGGATATAACAATCACCAGAAGCTAATTTTAATGTGCTATTGTGTTCATCTTCTAATTTGTCTAATACTGCTGCAAAGTTTGGTGCATCAATTACAGCATCAATTCCTGATTCCATATCTGAAGCATGTAAAACTTGTAATTGGAAATCTGATTTTGATTTGATTTCAAATAAAGCAACTGTACCACTAATCTCATTTGATAAAATAATCATGTTTTTACCATTTGGACTTTGTGAAGCAGGAACAAAAACTAAACCTTCAGGACCTAAATCACCAACAGTTGCTAATGTTCCAGAACCAGGTGTAACTGAGAAATTTCTTGTATTGATATAATTAGCGAAATAAGGGTTGCTTGGGTTTGTAACATTAAATACCATTATACCACCAACTCTTTCTAAACCAATGAACGCATAAGTACTATCGCCTATTTTTCCAAGCGTGATGGCTTCTGGTTCAGGACCTTTATCATCACTTCTATTTTTTAATGTATTTGCAGTATGACTGGCATTAAAATTTGCAGGTAATCTATTTTTTATAATTTGTTCAAATTCATCTTTGCTATCCCAAACCAATGTTCCTGTATTTGCATCCCAAATAGAGAAAGATCTTCCACCAAAGCAGAATGCAGAATCCATTTTACCATCATTGTTAAAATCACCGAATCTGTTGCTTACAGTAAGTCTACCTAAAGCAGTATTTGCTTTTAAAGCTGTAACTGCTGCTGTTCCACCAAATTTAGCTGTATCAACAACGTATGCAGAACTTCCAAATCTAACTTCTTCAACATTTGCAGCACCCCAATCAGCTCTAGCATCACCTTCGTTTGCAGTGA
The DNA here is from genome assembly GCA_027487625.1 of Bacteroidota bacterium. GTDB lineage: Bacteria > Bacteroidota > Bacteroidia > UKL13-3 > UKL13-3 > CAISCU01. The sequence continues at coordinate 40,968 of JAIYDG010000144.1, read as the reverse complement.
ATAAATAGTTAGTGTTGTTTAATCTTGAATAAGCAATTGCATCTGGATCGTATAAACCAAATACAGGATAGTTTGCAATATTAATTGTAGAACCATTATCAGAAGCATCCAATCCGTTGCCCGGTAATGAATGATTCTTAAATCCTAATGGAATTAATTTTCTGATATAAGCACTATCGACACTAATTTCAGCAATACAATTGTTTTCTTGACATGTTGCCCAAACAGTTTTGCTATCATCTGAAACTGCTAAGTATTCAGGTTCCATATCTTCAGCAACAGTTGAATTTCTTAAGAAAGCACCACCTGTTGTTTGGATTCTACCAAATACCCTGATGCTTTTGTCTAAAGTTACATTATTAAAGGCTGTGAATGTAGCTGTACTTACGTGAGATTGATTCAAATTAGAAATTCCACCACTGATATCAATGATAGAAACAGAACCTTCAGGATCGATTGTATAACCTAAGTTTGGTTCACCTTCATTGGCTACTAATACTTTTCTTCCATCAGGAGTAAAAGTAATCATATCAGCATTTGGACCAGCTTTTACTTTACTTAGGAAAGTTCCATTTGCATCAAGAAATACGATGCTACTTGGATTTGTTTTTCCATTTGAATCGATTACTGCAATTGCAACAATTCCGTTTTTGCAAGTAACAGATGTTAAATCAATACCATAAGGTTTTATAGATAATGATGTAACTAAAGTAGGATTTGTTGGATTACTGATATTCACAATTTTTAGTGAGGTATCAGGACCGTTTGTAATAAAAAGTCTTTTCGTGATTGGATCATAGGCTGTAATTTCAGCAGCAGCATTGTTGTAAATGCCTGTTGAATACCTTCCTAGGAAATTTAAGCTAACTTGAGCTTTTACTTGTGTTAATCCTAAAGCTAAGAGTACCAGTAGTGTACTGCATAATTTGAGATTTTGTAAAGTATTTTTCATTTTTGTTTTGAAATTTGTTCAAAGCACGAACAGCGACAATAACAAATGATTAAGTTGTCCTTAATTTATAGTTAGGCTAATATTACCTTTGTGTTTTTTAAAAATCATTATGTCATCACACCATATTATACGCGACGGCCAAGAACCTGCTTTGATTATTGCCAATGGCGAGTCTTGTTCACGTAATTTACTTGATCAATTATTAGAATGGAGTCCGATTGTAATGGTTTTAGATGGTGCAATAGATAGAGTAATTCCCCTAGGCATAAAGATTGATATTCTTGCAGGTGATTTTGATAGAAACAAAGACCCAAGAGAAATTTTAAATTACCAAAATTCAGTAGAAATAGTTCATACTCCGGACCAAAATAAAACTGATTTGGAAAAGGGTATAGAATTATTGATTGAAAGAGGTAATACTTTTATAAATATTATTTGGGCTACTGGAAGGAGAGCAGACCATACAATTAATAATATGACTTTATTGGCACGATACAAAGACAAAGCCAATTTGGTAATTTATGATGATTACTCAAAAATCTTTTTGTTAAAAAAGCAGTATACTAAATGGTATACAAAAGGAACTCCTATTTCATTAATACCTGTTGGTATAGTAAGTGGTATTTCAACAAAAGGACTGGTTTATAATTTAAATAATGAAGAACTTGAATTAGGTTATAGAACCAGTAGTAGTAATGAAGTGGAGGAGGATGGACAAATTTATATCACTTATGAAAGTGGTGATTTATTAATGATGGAATGTTGGGATTAATATTTTCGATTATTAAATAGGGCCCGCTGAAAAAGACTGAAACAGGTCAGATTTTAGACGCTGCCAAAACAGATGTATATATAATACTTCAATTTGGCAGCAACGACAAAGATGGCCTTGTTTCTGTCTTTAAGTTAATTGAAAACCAATTGTACTTAATGCAAGGATTTTAAGCAATTACTCTTAAAACCTTGCATTTAAATTATTAAAATATAGTCTAATTGATTGATAACAAGTTCTACTAAAGGTTTTCAGCAGGCCCTAAAATAAGCGAGAGTTTAACTAGTACTAAATAAAAAAGCCTCCCGAGGGAGGCTTTTTGTCTGTCGATCAAAACAGAGCCTATTTACAAGAACAAGCTTTCGTTTGAGTAAGAATCGTTTGGTTTAATACCTTAATTCTTGTGGGTATGATGCAATTCTGAATTGTTGTTATAACACATTCTATTTTACACCACTTCTTTTTTGTAAAGATTTACTCCTTACTATAAAGAAAACCTACTGTTTTTAAGCAGCAGGTTTTCTTTTTTTGGTTTGATTATTTTATGATAACCAATCTAGAGCTAATAGAAGATTCAACTCCATTTACTCTTACGATATACATACCTTCAGATAATTCTGATGTGTTTAATTCCATTGATTGTTTTCCAACATTCATTCTAGAAGCAGGTAAACTGATGATTTCTTTACCTGATAAATCCATAATTGAAACTGAAACTGTTTCTGATTTAATTAAATTGAAATCAATAGTTACATTTTCTCTTGTTGGATTTGGATACATAACAAAGTTGTTGAAAGCAGATACTTCTTCACTTACTGATGTAGCAATTACATTAATTGTTTTTGAAACTGAATCAACACCATAAATATGAGTTGCAATTAAAGTAACTGTATAATTTCCATTTGAAGTATAAGTGTGAGTTGCATTTTTAGTATTTGCAGTTGCACCATCACCAAATTTCCATGAATAATCGATAGTTAATCCTTTTTCAGTTGTTGCATTTGTAAAAGTTAACTCTCTTGAACCTGTTGTAGTATTTTGTACAAATGTGAAATCAACTATTGGAAGGATACTTACATCATTAATAGTTATTTCAAATGTTTTAACAGAATTACCACATTTGCTTTTTGCAACTAATGTTACAGTGTATTTACCATTTGCAGGATAAGTAAAGCTAGGACTAGCAGCAGATGATGTATCAGTTGTGCTAGTAGCTACACCAAAATCCCACATGTATGATACTGCATTTGATGAAGTATTAGCAAAATCAACTTTTAATGAGTTAGAAGTTGTAGGAGCTGTAAAGTTAGCAGTTGCAGCAGGGTTATTAATTGGTGATGAATTGTAATTTGCATTTTGAGGATCAAAATTACACCAGCAGTTTGTCCAGTTACTATCAGCATTTTCACTTAATGCACCTCTGTATGAAGTAGCAGTAAAGAAAGGATCTGAAATTCTTGAATCACTGAATGAAGCACCAGTTAAAGCAGGCGAACCAACCTGAGGAGCAAAATTAGGATTTAAGTAGTTAAAAGGATCAGCTAAAACACCACTAGCAGAAGCCAATGAATCAGTTCCGTTTGAGAAAATTTTGCTTCTTGTTAAACCAGGATTTGAACCACCTGTTGAAGTTCCATTTACTGCACGAATATTTCCAGCTAATAAATTGTTTTTGTACATCAAAGTATCGTTTTGGTGTTTGTTTACCGAACGAGCTCCATCAATGAATAATGCATCATTCCAACCCATGAAAATTGAATTGTAGATACTTGTAGAAGAATTTCTTCTGATACGAGCACCGTTTTGGAATGAGTTGTTATAAGTTAAAGCAGTTCCATTTGCTAATGGACCTAAAACAGTAATGTTTGAGAAAGTTGGATTTGTATAAGGTTTAGCTTCTGAACCAGAACCATCATTATCAGATTCGAATCCATTTGTAGTTGGACCTTGACCGATATCATATAATAAAGAATCTCTTAATACAATTGCATATTGAACTCTTCCTGAGAAACCAAAATCAACGTCTAAATCGTCATCTACGTTTCTGTAAGATACCAAATGTTTCGCATCAGCAGAACCACCAAACCATTCAAATGCATCATCATCTGCAAATGAAACTTGAACGTATTCAATAGTAGTTTGTTTACCAATACCACCCATAGTTAAACCATTGATTTCGTTACCAGGAGTAATAACTGTTCCTGCGTATTCAATTCTAACATATTTTAAAGTTCCTGCATTGTGATTATCATCTTGACCACCATATAATGCATCACCAGAAGTATTATCTAAGTCACCTTCAACTGCATTTTGAATTCCTGCTTCACCAGCAGCAACAGCAGAACCAGGGCAAGTTGTACAATCAGTAGGACGATTAATAACTGCTTTTCCAAGAATTACCAATCCACCCCAATCACCTTTAGCACGTTGACCAGCTGACTTACCAGAAGTGAAAACAATAGGTTGGTTTTTTGTACCATTCGCTTCAATTTTACCATTACGAGTTATAATTAAAGTTGCTTTGTTTGCACCACCTTTAATAATAGTTCCAGGTTGAATTGTTAAAGTAGCGTTGTTTTTTACATAAGTATAACCATTGATGATGTAAATGGTATCAGAATAGAAAGTTGTATTTGAAGTAATATCACCTGTAAATGCTCTAACTGGAGAAGCAATACCTGTAACATTAATTTGTCTGCTTGTTGCATTATTACATGTTCCTGAAATAGCAGTTAATCTTACTGTATAAGTTCCATTTGCTGCATAAGTATTACTAGGACTTGTTGCGGTTGAAGTATTTCCATCACCAAAATTCCAAGAATAAGTTGTGGCATTTGTAGATGTATTAGTGAATTCAACTACACCAGCACCTGTACCATTTGCTGATGTGAAATTAGCAGTAGGAGTAGGGTTAACTGTAACTAAAATACTATCAACCATTGCACATCCTGTTACAGAATCTGTAACTGTTACATAATATTTTGTAGTAACACTAGGAGTTGCTGTAGGACGAGCAGCTGTAGCTGAACTTAAACCTGTTGTTGGGAACCAAGTAGCTTTATAAACACCACTTAATGTTTGTCCGATTACTAAAGAACGTCCAGAACAAATTGTTGAATCTTTTCCAGCATCATAAGTTAATGGCATTAAGTTTAATGGAGCATTATCGTAATTAGCTGTATTTGGGTTGAAATTACACCAGCAAGATGTCCAGTTTTCACTACCCATTGCACCTCTATAAGTTGTAGAATTAAAGAAACCATCAGAAATTTTAGCACCTGTAAATGATGCACCTGTTAATGCTGGTGAACCAGATGCAGGTGTGAAATTTGGATTCAAATAATTAAAAGGATCAGATAAAATTCCAGCTGATGAAGTAATTGAATCATTAGCGTTTGCAAATATTTTTGCTCTTGTAGCAGTTGGATTTGAACCACCTGTAGAAGTACCATTTACTGCTCTGATATTTCCAGCAAGAATATTGTTTTTGTATAACAATGTATCGTTTTGGTGTTTGTTTACTGCACGCGCACCATCGATGAATACACCATCATTCCAACCCATAAACACTGAATTGAAAATACTTGTTGAAGTATTTCTTCTTAAACGTGCTCCATTTTGGAAAGAGTTATTATAAGTTAAAGGAGTTCCATTGGCTAAAGGGCCTAAAATTGTCATATTAGAAAAGGTAGGTTCAGTAAATGGTTGTGCTTCAGTACCAGAACCATCATTATCAGATTCAAATCCGTTTGTAGTTGGTCCAGTACCAATATCATATAACAATGAATCACGTAATGCGATTCCAAATTGTACTTTTCCAGTATAACCAAAATCAGTATCAAAATCATCATCAACGTTTCTGAATGATACTAAGTGTTTTGCATCTACAGTTCCACCGAACCATTCAAAACCATCATCATCAGCAAATGAAACTTGGATATTATTTATTTGTGTTGCTTTACCAACTCCACCCATAGTTAAACCATTAATTTCATTACCTGGGGTGATTACAGTTCCAGCAAATTCAATACGAACAAAACGTAATGTTCCTGAATTGTGATTGTCATCATTTCCGCCATATAATGCATCACCATTGGTATTATCAACGTCGCCTTCAACAGCAGCTTGAATTCCAGCTTCAGCAGCAGCAACTGTTGCTCCTGGGCAAGTAGAACAATCTGTTGGACGATTGATTTTTGCTTTTCCAAGGATTACTATTCCACCCCAATCACCTTTGCTTCTAGCATTAATAGCTTTGTCAGATGTGAAAACAATTGGTCTTGTAGGAGTTCCATTGGCATTAATCATTCCATTTCTAGTGATGATTAATGTTGCTTTTGTACCTGATTTACCTTTTATAATGGTTCCAGGTTGAATTGTTAGTGTAGCGTTGTTCTTTACATAAACGTAACCGTCTAATGTGTAGATTGTGTCACTAAATAGTGTTGTGTTTGCATCAATATTACCTGCAATTGTTCTTGCTTTTTGAGCAAATGAAACCATGCTAAATAAAAATACAAAAATGAAAAGGTATAGCTTCTTCATGTTTTATTGAATTGTGCTTGCGAAGCTAGTTTTAGGCTGTTGTTAAAAGGTTAACGTAAGATTACCAAAACGTTAATTAGAGGAATTTTGAATCTATTTTACACAAAAAAAACCGACGATGTAATCGTCGGTTTTTTGCTACTTTAGAATTTTATTTAATCTAATGTACTTTAGAATTTATAAGATAAGCTAAAAGATAAAGAGTATCCCATTTTATATCTAAAAACATCATTGTCCATTTCAAATCTCTTTGCAGATTCACCTGGAAGATTTGAAGCATTGATTAATTGGTCTTTTGTGAATTTATCAAGTTTTCCGTTTCCATTATTGTCCCAATAGAAAACCAAATCTTGAGCTAAAATATCATTGATTGCTAGTTTACCTTCAAGTCCTTTCCAGATTCTTTTTGAAACGCTAATATCAATAACTGTTCTTGGGTTTTCCCATAAATCAGGAATTGAACCATTAATCTCTCTTGTAAATGCAATTCTTCTTCCAATTCTGTTTACAAAAATAGCAGCACTTAAAGCTGATTTTGGATTATAGTATTGTAGGCTAGTATTTAGAATATAAGGTGATTGACCTTGCAATGGACGTGAGCCAAATTTTTCTAATGCTACATTTTTATCAAATTTAACCTGGGAAACAATATAAGCATAGTTAGCAGTAAAACTGAAATCTCTAATCCATTTGGTATCAAATAATTTATCTAAGAAATCAAAGTTTTTGCGAACTTCAAACTCAATACCATAATTGGTTGCTGTTGTTTGTGAAGAATAACTTAAGTAAGTATCACTTCCTCTAAATTCATAAACCATTTCAATTGGATTTTTAAATGATTTATAAAAAGTTGAAACTGATAACATTTGTCCTTCACCAGGATAGAATTCATATCTTACATCATAGTTATCAATTCTTGTTCTAGTTAATGTTGATTTACCTGTTACTACTGTATTGATATTGAAATCATAGAAAGAGAAAGATGCGATTTCTCTAAACTCAGGACGAGCTAAAGTGCGAGATGCTGAGAATCTTAAATTGGTTTTTTCTGATAACTCGTAAGTAAAGTTCAATGATGGTAAGAAATCATTAAATGTAGTATCAACATTTAATGGTTTTGGTGGATTTGAATTCAATTCATAAGAACCAATTACTTGTTTATATACTTCAGCTCGAACACCATAAACAACTCTAATTCTGTTTCCAATTCTTTGATCTAACATTAAGTATGCGGCAGATAAATTTGAACTAGCACTGTAAATATCTTGGGCACGGAAATCTTCATCCCAGTAGTAATCGTTTGAATATAAATCTGACCTGAATAATGTATCTAAGTTTCCTTCAAGGAATTTTAATCTTTCTAAACCACCTTTTTTCAAGATTGGTGCAAAAGCTCTAGCTTGGAAATCTCTTTTACGTACTTGATAGAATAAACCAGTTTTAAATTCTGTTTTAACTTTTTTGCCACTAAGAAAGCTTAAAGATTTTTGCACATCAACACCAACACTTCTAATATTTTCATTCAACTTTGAAAAGAATCTACCGTTTTGGGTTATATCAGGATTACTGCTTGTAATTTTTGCCTGATATGGTGTATAACCAGTTTCTGGATCTATTAAAATTGCTTGTGATGAAAATCTTCTAAAATCAGGAGTGCTTCTATCAATTGTATTGTTGTTTAATACCCATTTCAATTTAATTTTTGAGGTAGGTAAAAAATGTTCTCCAATTAATTGATTGGTTAACAATCTACTTTGATTATAGTTAAAGTAAGTATTTCTTACCAAAGGAGCTTGTTCTGATGCATAATCATCTGCTCCACCTCTAATGGTAGTAAGATTTTCAGAGTTTAATGTCAATGCGTTTTTGAAAGCAATTTTATGTAGATTTCCAATTTTGTAACCAAAATTGGCCATAATTCCGGCTAGAATTTCTTCTTTAGTAATGGTATCTTGGTAAGATCTTACAATTTGGTTATCGTTACCATCCATTGGTCTGTTGAATTGATTTCTTTCAACGAATGAATTTTTTACGCTATTGCTATATGAACCTGAAACGATAAATCCGAATTCATCTTTTTTTCTTACTTTATAACTATTACCGCCTGATACACCAAATGAATAGTTTAAAGGAAGATTTGAGGGTCTTAATAAAGTCCAGTCGTTATCAAATTTTCTTGAATTTTCAACTTTGTCAGGTGATGAATTGAATTCTCCTCTTGCTGGAATATTTTCAGGCAAAGAGCGTTTTCCATCATCAAATCCTAAGAAATCGGTGCTGCTTGTATTTGCTCCAACTCCGGCTTTTCCTGTTGTAATGCTATGTGTGCTAATTCCTGTTGAGAATGAAGTGAATTTTTTCTCAGGAATATCTCTTGTATTAATGGTGATTAAACCTCCAGCAAAATCTCCTGGTAAATCAGGTGAAGCCGTTTTAGTTATAACCATATTATCCAACATGTTCGATGGAAAAATATCGAAACTGAATGCTTTTCTATCACTTTCAGAACTTGGAAGTGGAGCTCCATTAATGTAAGCTGTATTATATCTGTCGTTTAATCCTCTGATAACAGCAAATTTGTTGTCTTGAATTGATGTACCACTTACTCTTTTCATTACATCTCCAGTCGTAGCGTCCGGAGTTTTTCTAATCATATCAGCTGAAATTCCATCTGAAATAGAAATATTTTTCTTTTGTTGTAATAAAAGAGCACTTGAATTTTCTCTTTTTAATGTTCCTTGAACAACAACCTCTATTAATTCTTTAGTGGTGCGTTCTAAAACTATCGATAATGGAGTTATTTCATTGGCTTTCACCTCAACATCTTTAATTTGTTTCTTTCCATAAGATACAAAAGATGCGATTAAGTTGTAAGTTCCTGGTTTAACATTATTTATAGTGAATTTACCTTCGTAATCAGTTGCAGCCCCAAATGAGCTTCCCTCTATAATTACGGTTACCCCAATAAGTTCTTCCCCAGTTTTCTTATCGACTACCTTTCCAGAGATTTTTCCATTTTGTGCATTTACCTGAAATGCAGTTAATAATAGGAATAAAATGAAGTTTAAAAGTTGTTTCTTGCTGATTTTCATAGCAGTTTTGATCTGCCACAAAAGTATGTTTGTATACCTTCATTGAGGTTAATGGTGAGTTAACATTAGGTAAACTCAATGTTAGGCTAATGTTAATTTAATATTATCAAGTCAAAGGAAGGGTCCATTCTTCTAGTGAATGGACCCTTCTTTATTATTTTACAACACCTAATTGTTTGCCAATTTTGGTGAAAGCTGTAATGGCTTTATCTAAATGTTCTTTTGAGTGACCTGCACTAATTTGTACCCTTATTCTTGCCTGTCCTTTGGGTACAACAGGGTAATAAAATCCAACAACATAAATTCCTTCTTCTAATAATGCAGCAGCAAAATCCTGAGACAATTTTGCATCATATAACATAACAGGAACAATTGGATGTTCTCCCGGTTTAATGTCGAATCCTGCTTCAGTCATTTTTGCTCTGAAATACTGAGTATTGTCCCAAAGAATATCTCTTAATTCTGTGGTTTCAGTTAACATATCTAAAACAGCAATACTTGCTCCAACAATCGATGGTGCCAAGGTATTTGAGAATAAATAAGGTCTAGATCTTTGTCTTAATAACTCAACAATTTCTTTTTTGCCTGATGTAAAACCACCCATAGCACCGCCTAAAGCTTTTCCCAAGGTACCGGTTATGATGTCAATTTTTCCCATTACATCTCTGTATTCATGAGTTCCTCTACCGGTTTTTCCCATAAATCCACTTGAATGGCACTCATCAACCATAATTAATGCATTGTACTTTTCTGCCAAAGTTACAATATGGTCTAACTGAGCAATGGTTCCGTCCATGCTAAAAACACTATCAGTTACAATAATTCTGTTTCTGCAATGTTGAGTTACTTTTAGCTTTTCTTCAAGATCTGCCATATTGTTATGCTCGTATCTATGACGTTCTGCTTTACACAAACGAACTCCATCAATAATACTGGCATGATTTAATGCATCACTGATGATGGCATCTTCTTCATTAAATAATGGTTCAAATACACCACCATTTGCATCAAAAGCCGCTGCATATAATATGGTATCTTCAGTACCAAGGAAATCAGCTAACTTTTTCTCTAATTCTTTATGAATATCCTGAGTTCCACATATAAAACGAACAGAACTCATTCCATATCCATGTGTATCAATTGCTTTTTTAGCTGCTTCAGTAACTTTTGGATGTGATGATAATCCTAGATAGTTATTGGCACAAAAAATAATTACTTCTTTTCCGTCTGCTAATTTTACTTCGGCTCCCTGAGGAGAAGCAATAATTCTTTCCTTTTTATAAAGTCCTGCTGATTCAATTTCTGCAAGCTCTTTTTTCAATTGATCTTGTAATCCTCCGTACATAGTGGTAATATTTACAAACAAAAATAGGAATCATTATTGAATCACAAAGTGACTTCATCCTAAACAAGTTATTTTACCATATTTAGGATGAAATCAAACGTTATTCTTTAATAATTTTTTCGAAGAAGTTTTCGCCATAAATAGATTCAACCTTTACAATATAAAATCCTGAAATAAAGGAGCTCATGTCTAATTGCTTCTCATAAGCATCTATTGTTTCTGATAGAATCATTTTGCCGTTTAAATCATAAACTGAAATCTTTCCATTTTTGAAGTTTTGGTCAGTTTTTACAACAATAAAATCTTGAGCTGGATTTGGATAAACCTGATAAGTTGTTTGTGTTTTAATTTTTTCACTAATAGAACTGATAATTCCTTTGGCTTGAACTTCCATTAAATCCAATCCACCTCTTATGTTTCCTATAATAAGTTCTAAACTTCCATCTTTATTGATATCTCCAACGCATACTGATGATTTTTTTCCAAAATTTCCTGGTCTTGCTAAATCATTTTCTTTTTCAATAAAAACACTATCTATAGCTGTGCAAACTCTATTTGGACTCAAATCAAAATTGCTATATAATTGAACTCTTCCATCATTTCCACCGACAATAATTTCGTATTTGCCATCTTTATCCAAATCGCAAACCAAGGGGCTAGAGTACCCGTCAAAATAGCTGATTGTTTGCCCATTTACGTAAATTTCAGCTGAGCTTATTTTACCAATTGAATCAATATCAGGTTTAGAATTAAATTGCGGATTCGTGATAGTTCCTTTATTTTCAAAATAGACTAAAGAGCCGTTTTTTCTGCCTGCCACTATATCTAATTTTGAATCTTTGTTTAAGTCGATTAATTGAGGTGTAATAAATGTGCCTGCATACATCTCAAAATAATTACTGCTCTTCTTTTCAAAACTTATTTGGTTGTTTGATGCACTGGTGTTTTCATAAAAATGGAATTTCCCATTCATATCACCAATAATTAAATCAACTTTTCCATCTCCATTTAAATCACCAAAACTTGGATGCATTTGGAAAATTTGGCTACTCGTTCCAAAATTTATAAGTAAAAAATTAGTATCAGCAAGACTAAAATAAGATTGACCATCTGCTTTAACTTCATTCTTGAATAATACCAATCTATCATTACTATTTTGAGTTTGAGTAAATTCACCTTGTGTAGCAACAACTAAATCTAAGTCATTATCATTATCAATATCAACTAAAACAGGTTTTGCTCCACCACCTAAGTCTAACATTTCACCAACTAAAAAATCATTATTTTGATAAGTAAAACTTGGAATAGAAGTGATACCTGTATTTTTAAAATACATAACCATTTTATTGTTTTTAGCAGCTACATCAGCATTAGGAGCTACTAACAAATCTTTTTTGCCATCCGCATCAACATCAATCATATATGATGCAGGAAAAATTTCTAAAGATGCTGGCGTACCAGAATTAGGAAACACATTTTCTTCGCTAAGTATTGAATCTCTTCCAAGGCTATTGATGGTTTTTCCATTTTTCAAATACAATAATGAATTAAAACTAACATCTCCATAAAGAACATCTTTATCTCCATCACCATCTGAATCAAATACTGTAACAGTGCTGCCATTGTGCATTTTTGTTTTATAGTTTTTGAAACAATTTGAATTATCATGAAGACTGAATCCATGGGTATTTACCTTGTAATAAACGTGTCCCCAACAATCATCCCTTAAAACATACAACAATGAATCTTTTTTGAAACCACGCTCCACACTTACATTCTGTTGATAGGTAAAAGTATTTTTACCATATCCGAAAAACAATAAATCTAGGTCACCATCCCCATCCATATCTTCAATACTAGGAATATCTAAATTTTGAATACCAATATTGCTTGGTGGTAAAAATGCATTTCCTGTATCATAAAGCTGATTTCTCCATTGATAAAATTTTATTTGGTCTGAATTATTAAGGGTAACGTTTTTTAAAAACCTGATTCCTTGTTGCCAGAAAAACTTTTCTGGTTCTGGTTTAGCATTAAAATCAATTTCCGAAAAAATATCCGGTTTCCCATCACCATCATAATCTCTTAAAAGAACCCAACTATTTAATGGAGGAAACATATTTGAATAGTAAGGTTCATATTTAAATTTTTGATTTGCAGTTCTAATGAAGGTAATGCTTTTATTAGCAGATCTGTCAAATACATAAATGTCTTTTAATCCATCACTGTTCAAATCTATTTCTGAAAATTGAGGCGCATTTAAACCACCTGCAAAACTGTTTTGAAATGAATCCTGAGAATTTACTTTTAAGAATTTACCTGCAAAGGATCTTTTGAATTTAACTGGTTGAGCAAAACTGCCAACAAAAGTCAAAAGGCATAAAATGAGTAGAATTTGCTTTTTCATATTTGTGAATTTGAGAGTAAAATTAACGTAATTGCCATTAAGTTAAACTTAAATGGTTCATAAAATGATTTCGATTGAGAAGTTATATCAATTATATCTTAATTTTCCTGATGTGTGCACAGATACCAGAAAAATTACAAAAGACTGTTTTTTCGTTGCGTTGAAGGGGGGAAATTTTGATGGAAATTCCTTTGCGAATCAGGCTTTAAACAATGGTGCAGCTTTAGCATTGGTTGATGATCCAAGTGTTTGTGCAGATCATCGTTTTATTTTAGTTGAAGATGCTTTAAAGGCTTTGCAGGATTTGGCTTCTTTTCACAGAAGAAAGCTCAATATTCCAGTGATTGCTATTGTTGGTTCAAATGGCAAAACAACTAGTAAAGAACTTATCAGTTCTGTATTAAGTCAGGCTAAGAATATTTTATTTACTCCTGGAAATTTTAATAATCATATAGGCTTACCTTTAACATTATTAATGTTGAAGGATTCGCACCAGTTGGCAGTTATTGAAATGGGTGCCAATCATGTCAATGAAAATGCCCTTTTATGTGAAATTGCATTACCTGATTTTGGACTTGTAACAAATAATGGAAAAGATCATTTGGAAGGATTTGGCAGCATAGAAGGTGTAATTCAATCTAACAAAGAATTGTATGATTTCTTAAAAGCGAATAATGGAACAGCATTTGTAAATATCCAGGATTCCAAATTAATGGAAATGTCTTTAGGGATTGAAAACAGAATAACTTATTCGGGTAATCATAAAGATAAATCTACTACAGCTGATTATTCATGTTATGCCAAAACACTTCAGCCTAAAATTATATTCAATTTAGATGGATTTGATATCGAAAGTAATTTAAGTGGTGATTACAATTTTGATAATATCATGGCAGCAGTTGCAATCGGCTTACATTTTGGATTAAGTGAAGAAGAAATTAAAGCAGGAGTTGAAGCATACAAACCAAGTAATTTAAGGTCCCAGTTAATTGATAAAACAGAGAACAAAATATTTTTAGATGCATATAATGCCAATCCCAGTAGCATGGAGCTTAGCATTCGGAATTTTATCCAAATGGATGGTCCCAATAAATTATTGATTTTGGGTGATATGTTTGAGATGGGCAAATATGAAGCAGAGGAACACCAAAGTATTTCTGATTACTGTAAGAATATTTCAGGAATTGAGGTTTGGTTAGTTGGTAAAGCCTTTTATAAAACCAATTCAATTTTTAGGAAATTTGAACAAACGTCTGATGTTATTGAAGAATTAAAATTGCATCCTATCAGTTCAAGATTTGTCTTTCTAAAAGGCTCAAGGGGAATGAAGTTAGAATCATTAATAGATTTTATCAAATAAATTTGGGCTGCTAAAATCTTTTATAGCTACATCAATCGATTGAGTAGGGATTTAAGGCATTAAATCCCTACTTATCAGATCATAATAAAATAAAAATGCCGCTCTTTTGAAGCGGCATTTTTTATAAATTCTTTTTTTCTTATTTACCTTTTTTGGTCATTTCACCTACACGGTCCATAACACAACGGAAACCTACTGTAGCTGTTGATTGCTCTTGGTCTAAGTATCTGCGAGTACCAGGACTCAACCAATAAGCTCTATCTGCCCAAGATCCACCTTTGTAAACACGAGCTGCGTTATCAACTAAAGAACTTGCACCGTAATCATATTTTTGTTCGATATCGGTATAAGTTAATTCGTCTTTGAAACCAATATTGTCAGAACGTTTGTAGTTTCTTCTTTGGGCGTTATCTTCTTCAGTTACGTCAACATAAATCAAACGACCTAAGCTATCTTTTTCAGAAATGAATCCATCAGCATCAGTTTTGTATTTTTTGTAAACGTTACCACGATAAGGATTAAAACCTGTCATATCTTCTAATGAAAGTGGACGATAAACATCACCAGTCCATTCGCTTACATTACCAGACATATGGAACAAACCATAATCATTTGGTAAAAACTTGGCATCTTTAACTTTATGAGTATAAAGAGCACCGTCGTTTAAGTTACCTGCAATACCAGCTCCGTCTCCACGACCACGAGTGTAGTTTGCATACATTTTACCACGAGTTTTCTCAGTATCACCTCTTCTTAATGTTAAACCATTCCAAGGATAAATTCTTTTAGCATCGATGTTTTCGTTGAAAGAAGCAGATTTGAAACCACCTGCAGCGTATTCCCACTCAGTTTCTGTTGGTAGGCGGTATGAAGGTAATAAAATACCATCTTCCATTCTAACACCACGAGTTTTTCCACCTGGAGCATAATCTCTCAATTCTTTTTTAACTGAAGGAGTATATAATCCTAATAAATAAGCTTCAGTGTTGAAGTTTTGATCACCTGTTTGTTTTTGGATGTCAAGGTTTACTAAACCTTCACGAACCATAATCATTTCATTAACACGGTCTGTACGCCATTTGCAATATTCAGCTGCTTGTACCCAACTTACACCAACTACAGGATAATCTCTGTAAGCAGGGTGACGTAAATAATACAATACATAAGGTTCGTTATAAGATAATTTATCTCTCCAAACCAAAGTATCAGGTAAAGCTTTTTTATGAATAATTGGGTTATCGCCATATTGACGCATCAACCAATGTAAATATTCTAAATAATGAAAATTGGTAACCTCAGTTTCATCCATATAGAAGCTACTAACTGAAACACGACGTTTGTAGTTATTATGGTCGAAAGTCAAATCCTGTTCAGCGCTACCCATAGTAAAGGTACCACCTTCAACAAAAACAAGACCCGGGCCTGTTTCTTGCTCCTTGAATTTGTGTTTTTCAAATCCGCCCCATTTAGCATCATTGTATTTCCAACCTGTTGTGCTCGATTTACCAGCACGATTGCAGGAACTTGTATAGAGCGCTAATGCTCCTGCAAGTGTGAATACCAAAGCTTTTGAACTTATTTTCATTTGAGTATCAATTGTTTTTTAGTTGTTTTCTAAATCACTCATTTTTCTTGAATCTTTAAAAGATTGTGGAAAACGGGAAATTTGGAATTTTCAAATATAACGGATTTTTATTAAAAAAAGTCTGAGTGTAAAATTTTATAAATCTGGGCATCTTAAAGCTTTACTACTCCTTCTTCTTCCTCCTGTATCTGGCTTGAATTCAAATACCATAGAGATTTCGTGAGAGCCTACTGCTGCTGTAGATGCCTTAGAAATTACAGCATCATAACTGTAACCAATTTTAAAATTAGTAAAACGCATTCCAATCATGAAAATTGCTGCATCAGCATTTTTGGAAGTTTGACGGAACCAAGTTCCTAGTGTCAAAGCTTTTTGCTTTACATAAAATCCTACATTCACCTGATAAAAATTCCTTTGTTGCATGAAAAGCAAGTTGGGAGATAAAATAATTCTATCTTCTTCGTACCTAGTTTTATTCAAATAAATGTTAAAACCTCCATGAACAGTATATCTTCTTGGTAATCTTAATGCTGATGAATCTGCATTTTGGTAGAAGAAAGATTGGTTTGGTTCAAGTAAATTGTGAATGGCAGCACCAGCAAATAATCTATTGCTGAAAATTAATGTTCCAAAACCAAAGTTTGGGATGGTTCTGGTTTCCATTGGAATTGTTTCCTGGGTTTTTAAAATCGGACCCAAAACCGGGTCAATCATGTCACCAAAGGTAAATTTGTTAAAATCGAAGGTTTTTTGAATGATTCCTCCTTGTAGAGCTGCATTAAATCCCCAATCTCTGTTTAATTGAGCATTGTAAGAATAAATGGCAGATGCTGAGCTTGTGGTTAGAAATCCATCACCAGAAACATCATAAGAACTAATTAACCCAATTCCACTATTAACTCCGCCAATGTAAGCGTCAAATGCAGCTACACCAGTCTTATAGTTATTTTGTAAGCCAGTGTACTGACTTCTACCAGAGATTGCTAAACGAAGATTTCTACTCGCTCCAGCCATTGCTGGGTTAGTATATAAAGAAGCGGCATAGTATTGACTAAGTTGTGGATCTTGTGCTTTTAATTCTGGAAGCAACAAGCTTAAAGTCAGGCAAACAAATAATATTTTTCTCATTTGGTTCATGCTAAATATAAATTCCAACGCGAATTATTTTTTCTTATTTCTTAAAGAAATTAAATTCTATTGAATATTTAGAATCTGCAATTTAGAAAATCTTTTTATTTTTTATGTAAAATCGAAGTAAGGAAAATTAATTTCCTCTTAAAATTCTGGACAACGCATTGCTCTAACAGTTCTTTTCGGTGTTCTTTTGTGTAATTCAAAAGATAATGAAACTTCGTGAGAGTTGGCTGCACCTGGTCTGGCTTCACTAACAGTTGCATCGTATGAATATCCGATTCTTACTTTTGGAGTTCTGATACCTAAAAGTATGATAAAAGCATCTGAATTTACGGCATTCGCTCTGTAGTACAATCCGGCTAAAAATGAGCCTCTACTTGCGTACATACCTAAATTCAATTGCTGAAATTGTCTTTGCGATTTTACAATGACATTCGGATAAAGATTAGCTCTGTATTTGGGATTTCTGCTTTCAACAACAGGAATTACTAAGCCTATATTTCCAGTAAATCTTCTAGGAATTCTATTAGGATTTTCTACATCTCCAGTAGAGAAAAAGTCTTGGGTTGGTTCAAATAAATTATGTGCGGCTAAACCAAAATAGAAATTCTTAGAGTATCCAGAAATTCCTGCTGCAAAGTTAGTAATGAATATAGATGGGTTTAAATCACCACCTTGCATATAAACCGATTCACTTGGTGGATTTATAAATCCATTTCCTAAAACTATTTGATCATACCAAGTTAATTTTGAGAAATCTACTGATTTTTGAATAACTCCGGCTTGTACAGCTGCTCTCATTGTAAATTTCCTTGTAACAGGAATTTGATAAGAATACATTACATTCAAACCAACTGTTCTAAGTGTACCAACACCTTGTTCATCAAATGTTGCTTGAACACCAAATCCTCCATTAATAGCATCAAAGTGTTCATCATAACTAAATGTACCAGTTCTGAATGAACCTGGAATACCTGGCCATTGTTGTCTGACATTGGTTACAATTCTTCCAACCGTCTGAGTTCCGGCGAAGGCTGGGTTTGTATAAATTGGATTGGCATAGAACTGAGAAAACTGAGGATCCTGCGCAGAGGCATATTCACCACAAATGGTGATTATAATTAGCAGAAATATGTAGGCCTTTTTATGCCACTTTTGATAAAAGGTCATTATATTAATTTTCGATCCTAGTTTAAAAACAAGTTTGCAATTATAGGGTTTCTGTAAACAATGTTTCAAACGATAACACAATTTGTTTTTCTTTGTTATCGTTTTTAATCCAGTTTACGAATTTTCAATAATAAGTATTTTAAAATCTAACATGCAATATTTTGAGTATTTAAGCCCAAAAAAGATGAAAATTTTTCTTTTTTCGTCGCTTTTTTTTCTTTTTTCTCACTTTTTGGAGGCAAAAGAAATTTTAGTTGAAAGGAAAATTAATTGGAAAAATTCTTCCAATTTTAAGAATTTACCTCATTTCGAAGGTGAAATTTTTCTTAAAAATCAGGAATCAGTTCCGGTTTTTTCAGAAATTTTAGACCTAAATGGTGAAGAATTTCTTTCAGCTCAACTAATTTTTGAAGATTTTAAACGATTGGATTTTCCAAGTATTGCCTCAATGGGGAATTTTCCTTCAAATTTTTCAATAAGAACTTATCCTGCTTTTGAAAAAGGAAAATCAAAATTGATTGTTCAAATTGATGCTATAAAGCAAAATGCAAATGATTTGCTGATTTTGCAGAGTTTCAAACTTCAAATCAATACCAAACCAGCAATCAAGAAAGTTTCATTAAAAAAAGCTGCTGCAAATTCGGTTTTGGCCTCAGGTGATTGGTTTAAAATCGCAACAACCCAAAACGGTATTCATAGAATTGATTATAATGGATTAAGAACAATGGGCATTAATCCAGATTTAATCGACCCAAGAAAAATTAAATTTTATGGAAACGGTGCTGGAATGCTCCCTACTCCTAATAGTGCTTTTAGATATGATGATTTAAATGAAATTTCAATTCAGGTAAAGGGTGAAGAGGATGGTAAATTTAATACAAATGATTTTATCCTGTTTTATGGCGAATCTCAAATCGACCAATGGATTTTTAACAAACAATCTGGAACCTATAGTCACCAATCAAATTTGTATAGTGATACCACTTATTATTTTCTAACTGTTTCTAATGAAAATGGAAAGAGAATTTCTAAAATTAACTCAGAATCCACTTTCACTCAAGAATCTTCTGAAGCTGATTATACTTATTTATATGAAAACGAGAGATCAAATCTAACCAAATCAGGAAAAGTTTGGGTAGGAGAAGAATTTGATAGGGTTACCTCACAAAGTTTTAACTTGAGTATTCCAAATTTAATTATTGCTCAGCCATTGCGTATGTTGTCTTCAGCAACCTCCAGATCAATTGTTCCAAGTACATTTGCAGTTACAATTAATGGTTCCAATGTTTTATCACATAATATGGGTATTACTATTGGTGGTTATGAGAAACCATTTACATCTGGATTAAATTATGTTGCTGCTGAATTTACGGTTTCAAACCAAACTTTAAATGTAACTTATGCATACAATAAACCAGCCAGTGGAAGTATTGGTTGGTTAGATTTTTTCGAAATTGTGGCTCGGGTAAATCTAAAAAATTCAAGTGGTAATTTCGTATTTAGAGATAAAAAATCAATTGCTAGTGCTGCTAAAACCAAGTTTAATATCAATACTAACCGTACTTTAAATGTATGGGATGTAACAAATGCAGTAAATCCTTTTGAAATAGAAGGATCTTTTGCTGCAAGTAATTATAGTTTTACTTGTAACACCGATAGTTTAAGAGAGTTCGCAGTAATTGATGGAAGTAATTTTCTTCAGCCTAAAATTATTGGTAAAATACTTAACCAAAATCTACATGCTTTAAGTCCAGCTCATGGCTTAATTTTAACACATCCTGATTTTTTTGATGAGGCTAGTCGCTTAGCGAAATTTCATAAAGAAAATGATGGATTAGATATTCATGTTATCAATATTCAACAGATTTATAATGAGTTTTCTTCAGGTTCACAAGACTTAACTGCATTGAGAGATTTTTTAAAAATGTTTTATGAAAAAACACTAACAGGTTCCATAAAATTAGCTGATGTTATGTTATTTGGAAGGGCTTCATATGATTATAAATATAGAATCAAAGTGAACTCAAATTTTGTTCCTGCATTCCAAAGTTTTGAATCGTTCGACCCAACAACATCATATTGCAGCGATGATTATATATGCTTTTTAGATGAAAATGAAGGTAATTGGGATAGAGATGGCGACCCTGGAGAATTAATGGATATTGGCTTAGGTAGGTTGCCTATTTCAAGTGCTTCTGAAGCTGCTGAAATGGTAGATAAATTCATTTCTTATACCAAAGAAACTTCATTTGGTGATTGGAGAAACAAAATGGTGTTTATGGCCGATGATGAAGATTTTAATGCACATCAAAATCAATCGAATAGTTTAGCGAATAATGTAGGAAATCGTTTTCCTGAGTACAATATTCAAAAGATTTTTTTAGATGCTTATCCAAGAGAGATTACGGCTGGCGGAGCGCGTTATCCAGACGCAAATAAAGCCATGAATAATGCTATTGAAAAAGGATGCCTTATTTTTAATTATACTGGTCATGGTGGTGAAGTTGGTTTAACTGCTGAAAGAGTAATGGGAGTTGAAGATATCAATGCTTGGTCGAATAAAACCAAACTGCCATTGTTTGTTACTGCAACTTGTGAGTTTAGTAGGTTTGATGACCCATCAAGAGTTTCAGCAGGAGAAATGGTTTTATTGAATCCAAATGGCGGTGGAATAGGATTATTCACTACTGTTAGATTAGTTTATTCAGGTCAAAATGAAATTCTAAATTCAAGATTTTTTGACAATGTAGGACTTGATTCTGTTTCGCAATTAAATCCACCAAGATTGGGTGATGTTTTAATGAAAACTAAGAATTCCTATTTAGATAAAAATACAAGAAACTTTACTTTTTTAGGAGATCCATTTTTGAAGATGTCGTATCCTAAAAATGAAATAATACCAACAGAAATTAATGGTGTATCAATCCTTCAATTTAATGATACGATTAAAGCTTTAGAAAAAGTTACTATTTCAGGGAAATTAGTTGATAAAAAAGGAGTTTTGATGAGTGATTTTGATGGTGAAATTTTCCCAACCTTATTCGACAAATCGGAAAACTACAAAACTTTGGTAAACAATCCAGAACAAAGTAATCCTATGGAATTTAGGATGCAAAATAATGTTTTATATAGAGGTAAAGCTTCTGTAAATGATGGATTATTTAGCTTCACTTTTATTGTGCCTAAAGATATTTCCTATCAATTTGGTTATGGCAAATTTTCTGCATATGCAAGCAATGGAGTTTCAGATGCATCAGGTTATTCAAATTCATTAATTATTGGAGGTACTTCAGATTCAATTGGTTCAGACAAAACAGGTCCGGAATTGAAATTATTTATGAATGATGAGAAGTTTGTAAATGGAGGGTTAACAGATGAGAATCCAACTTTTATTGCCAAATTATTTGATGAAAATGGAATCAATACTACCGGAAGAGGAATTGGTAGAGATTTAACATTGGTTTTAAACAATGAAAATAGCAAAGCAATTGTTGTTAATGATTATTACCAAGCTACCATTAATTCTTATCAAAGTGGAGAAGTAAGGTATAAATTCAAAAATCTACCAATTGGAAAACATACGCTTCGTTTCCGTTCATATGATGCTTATAATAATCCTGCAGAATCGAGTCTTGATTTTGAAATAAAACCTGCTGGAAAGCCATCAATTCAACATGTCTTAAACTATCCAAATCCATTTACCAGAAGCACTGTTTTTCATTTCGACCACAATCAGGCCGGACAAGACATCTCGGTTAGCATTCAAATTTTTACAGTAAACGGACAATTAATCAAAACACTTGATTACGATGGATATGCAGAAGGAAATCACTTTTCTGAATTGAGTTGGAATGGAAATGACGAATATGGAGATAAGTTGGCCAATGGAGTTTATATTTACAAAGTTAAATTCAGGGTTTCGGGCCAAAAGCCAATTGAACAGTTCCAGAAACTGGTAGTAATTAATTAATAGATGGCAATTTAATTTGTGGATTGCCGTTTTATGTGCTTTCTTAAGGTTTTTCTAATTTTTAGTTTACTTATTTTTAAGGCTAAACTAAATATGGAACAGGTAAAAATTGGATAAGTTAATTGGAAAGTTATTTTTGTTGATTAGTAGATATGAATAAAGTGAAGAATTCAATTATTAAGTTAGGATTTACAGCCCTTATTTTTTCGGGTATTGTAAAGAATAGTGAAGCTCAAGTTACAGTTGGAGGCTCAAATACGGGATTAGATGGCAGACAGAATACAATCACAACTGCTGTCCCTTTTCTAATGATTACTCCTGATTCAAGAGCAGGTGGAATGGGCGATTTAGGAGCTGCTACTCCCAATGACCCGAATGCATTGCATTGGAATATGGCGAAATTTCCTTTTAATGAAAGAAAAGGAGCTGTTTCTTTGTCTTATACACCTTGGTTAAAGCAGTTGGTTCCAGATATTAATTTAGGTTACTTATCTATTTATGGAAAAATCAATGAGCAATCAGCAGTAGCAGGTTCTTTGAGGTATTTTTCTTTAGGTCAAATTAACTTTACCGACCAATTTGGTAACAGTACTGGTAATTACACACCAAACGAATTGGCCTTGGATTTGGGTTATGCCTCAAAACTTTCCGACCATTTTTCATTAGGTATTGCTTTCAGATATATTCGTTCTGATTTAGCTGGTGGATTCAATCAATCTCAAACTCCAGTTGGTGCTGGAAATTCTTTTGCTGGTGATATTACAGCTTATTATACCAATAAAACTAGGGTAAAATTAGAAGGTAAAAATTACAAAGTTAATTATGGTTTTGGCGGTGCTATAACAAATATTGGTTCTAAAATTTCATATACATCTCAACAATACGAAAACTTTATTCCAGTAAATTTAAGATTAGGTACTTATGGTCAGGTTGAAATCGACCAATACAATACCATTGCATTAGCTGTTGATTTTACTAAATTATTAGTTCCTACAAATCCTATTTATAAAACAGATTCATCTGGTAGAGTAGTTATTGAAAATGGAAATACTGTAATTTTAGAAGGAATGGATCCTGATGTTCCTTTAATTCAAGGGATGACACAATCTTTTTATGATGCACCAGGTGGATTAAAAGAGGAGTTAAAAGAAATAAATTATTCTGCTGGATTAGAGTATTGGTATGATAAACAATTTGCTTTAAGAGCTGGTTATTTTCATGAAAGTCCAACCAAAGGAAATAGAAAGTATTTAACTTTTGGAACAGGATTTAAATTCAGTGTTTTTGGATTAGACTTATCATATTTGGTGGCAATTGGGCAAAACCATCCATTGAATAATACTTTACGTTTTTCTTTCTTGTTTGATTTTGATGCTTTTGCCAGTCAATCAAAAGATGAGAAAAAGAAAAACGATGACGAAATAGCCGAATAATATGAGAATAGGTTTCGGGTTTGATGTTCATCAATTAGCAGAAAACAGACCATTTATTTTAGGTGGAGTTAAGATTGAATCAGAAAAAGGAATTTTGGGTCATAGTGATGCCGATGTGCTTTTACACGCAATTTCTGATGCAGTTTTAGGTGCACTTGCCTTAGGTGATATAGGCGAACATTTTCCAAATACAGATAAAAGTATTGAAGGTATAAATAGTGGTTTAATTTTATCAAAATGTATTTCATTGATAGAAGAAAAGGGCTATTTTGTAGGAAATATTGATACTTGTATTGTTTGTGAAAAACCCAAAGTTATGCCACATGCAAAAGCAATGAGAGAATCGATTGCACATATTTGTAAGATTTCCATTGATGATGTTTCTGTGAAAGCTACAACCAATGAAAAAATGGGTTTTATTGGCAGAGGTGAAGGAATTGTTGCATATGCAACTGTTCTGCTAAAAAAATCATAGAACTTTCTTTTAAATTATTCTTCTTAGTTTTTTTGCTTCCTAAAATCGACTTAAAT
This sequence comes from Bacteroidota bacterium, assembly GCA_027487625.1. Classification (GTDB taxonomy): domain Bacteria; phylum Bacteroidota; class Bacteroidia; order UKL13-3; family UKL13-3; genus CAISCU01. The sequence continues at coordinate 16,672 of JAIYDG010000144.1, read as the reverse complement.
TGAGCACCTCATATGATGCTCAGAGAACAATATCAACAAAAGTTTGATTCGATTTTAAAGGAATTAAATCAGCAACAACTAAAAGCTGTTCAGGCTATTGATGGCCCAGTTTTAGTAATAGCAGGCCCAGGAACAGGTAAAACGCAAATTTTAGCGGCCAGAATTGCAAACATTCTTGTTGAAACCGATACCTTACCTGAAAACATTCTTTGTTTAACTTATACTGATGCAGGAACAATTGCCATGAGAAAGCGCTTGCTTTCTTTTATTGGTCCTGATTCTTACCGTGTTGCAATACATACATTTCACTCCTTTTGTAACATGGTTATCCAGGAAAATCTGGATGTATTTGGATTTAGAAATTTAGACCCTGTTGATGAATTAGAGCAAGTTCAAATATTAAGAGCAATAATTGATGATTTACCTAAAAATCATCCTTTAAAACGCTACACCGGAGAAGAGTATTTCGAGAGTGACAGAATGAAATCTCTTTTTGATATCATGAAAAGAGAGGATTGGAAGCCTGAATATTTATCTCAAAAAATTGAAGCTTATTGCAAAGAACTTGAGTTTAGAGATGAATACATTTACAAAAGAGCTGGTACAAGAAAGGATGGAACTAAATTTTCGAAAGGAGATTTAAATACCGATAAACTGAATGAAGAGCTAAGGAAAATGGAATTGCTGAAAGCCGCAGCAAATTTGTTTGATGATTATAACAAAAGACTTCAAGAATTAAAGCGATATGACTTTAATGATATGATTCTTTGGGTGATTAAAGCATTTCATGAGAATTCAGGTTTATTGGCATCTTATCAAGAAAGATTTTTATACTTTTTGGTTGATGAATTTCAAGATACTTCTGGTTCTCAAAACGAATTGCTTCAAAAACTGATTCAGTATTGGGATAAACCAAACGTTTTTGCTGTTGGCGATGATGACCAAAGTATTTATAGGTTTCAAGGAGCCAATGTTGAAAATATAGTTCAGTTTCAAAGTCAGTTTAAAGACCACCTAGAATTGATTCCTCTTGAAAACAACTATAGAAGTACTCAAATTATTTTGGATATTTCAGCTCAAGTAATAAAGAATAATAAAACCAGAATTTTAGAAGATAAAACGCTGTCAGCAAAAGGTCCGAATGCTCATAATTCAACTTATAAACCAAGTATTTGGACTTGTCATAATTCATTACATGAAGCATCAGCAATAACAGAAAATATTTTACAGTTACATCAGCAAGGTGTTCCATTAAAAGAAATTGCAGTATTGTATAAAAATCATGCGCAATCGAATGAGATTATTAAATACTTACAGAAAAAAGGATTAGGAATAAATACAAGAAGAAGAGAAAATATTCTTCAGTATCCTGTTATCAGAAAGATAATTCAGGTTATGCGTTATGTAGATGCAGAAAGTAGGAAGGCACATAGTGGTGAAACCTATTTATTCGAGATTTTACATTATGATGAATTTAAAATTCCCTTGTTGGAATTAGCTTCTATTTCAACAGAAATTGCAAGAAAGAATTTTGATAATAGAAGTACTTCCTGGAGAGATGAATTAAAGTCTCTAGCTACTAAAAAGCAGCAAAGTTTATTTGAGCCTGAAAAAGATGTTACATCATTGGTTAGGTTCACACAAACCATTGAAAGTTTAATAGGTGAGGTGCATAATGTTACTGTTCAGGAATTGATTCAAAAGATTATCAATCAATGTGGATTTTTATCAGCAGCTTTAGGTGGAGCAGACCAAAGTTGGCAAATGGAAATGATTAATACATTTTTTGGTTTCATTAAAACAGAATGCAATAAACAAACAACTCATCAATTAAAATCAATAGTAACTTTATTGAATTTAATGGTTGAACAAGAAATTTCACTTCCAGCTGAAAGGGTTTATTACAGTGAAGATGGAGTGAATTTCATAACAGCTCATTCATCCAAAGGTTTGGAGTTCGATCATGTATTTTTATTGGGTGTAAATAGTCAGAAATGGGATTCAAGTAAAACCCGGAATCAATACAAAATGCCCGATAATTTATTCAATCATACTGAAGAGGAAATTGAAGAGGCGCGAAGGTTGTTTTATGTTGCATTAACTAGAGCCAGAAAACAATTGGTAATTAGTTATCATCAACATGATTTAAAAGGTAAAGAATTAGAACCAAGTTTGTTTGTTGCCGAAATTCGTGAAGCAGGATTGGCCGATGAACTGGAGGTTTTTATGCAAACGGAAGACCTTAGTAATTTCATTGCAGGAATAAATGAACAGAAGGAAATAGAGCTTCCAAAAAGTTTATTAGACTCACCTTATATTGATAGTTTAATAGAAAAATACACCTTAAGTGTAACACATTTGAATGCATATTTGCACTGTCCTTTGTCTTTTTATTTCAATAATTTTATTAAAGTACCTGCTGCTAAAAGTGGCGCATTAACATTTGGTTCTGCAGTGCATTACGCATTGGAAATGTTGTTTAAAAAGATGAATGAAAATCCTGAAAAACAGTTTCATGATTCCACTAAATTTTTAAGTGATTTTAGGTGGTATATGAAAAAGCATCAGGATAGTTTTGTTGAAGCAGCTTATGAAAGGCGATTGGAATACGGAGAACAAATTTTGGTGAAGTTTTATGAGCAATACATCAATTATTGGAATAAGGTTACAAGTATTGAAAAGAGTTATAGGAATGTTGTGATGAAAGGAGTTCCTATCAATGGTAAATTAGATAAACTTGAGTTTGATGGTAATTTTGTAAATGTGGTTGATTATAAAACTGGCAATTATAAAAAAGCATTAAAGAAATTTGGCAGACCAAATGATGAGAAAGTTCAAGCAGATATTGCAAAAGGAAAAGAACCTTCTTTTGAAGATGTAAATGGTGGAGATTATTGGAGACAGGCAGTATTTTATAAATTGATTTTAGATTACGATCAAACCAAACAATGGGAAATGAGAAGTGCTGAATTTGATTTTGTAGAACCTGACCAAATTGATGGTCACTTTCACAAAGAAAAAGTAGCAATTACTCCAATAGATTTAGAAATTGTAAAAAAGCAAGTAATTGATGTTTACGGAAAAATTAAAGCAAAGGAGTTCTCTAAGGGTTGTGGTAAAGAAGATTGTGATTGGTGTAATTTTACAAAGGATTGGATGAAAGGAAAAGAATTATTGGCAGCACCAAATACAGTAGAAGAGGAAGAATAATTATGCAAACAACTAACAAGTATTCTGCTATTTATTATGTTGGATTGGGTATTGTTTTTATCTATGCAATACTGATTTTTGGAGGCTTTGTAAATTTAATTATTGGACAATCTTTAACTTCTTTAACAGCGCCATTATCGATAATAAGTTTTGTAACTTTATTTTCATTTTATTTAAATAGAACAGCTCAATTCAATTGGCTTAAATCTCTTATCATTCCTTTCGTTTCAATAGGCATTTTGGGTATTTGTTTATGGTGGGCAACATTTTATCATGAAACATTATTTGATGCTATTTGGTACCATCATGATGCGGTTTATAATTTGGCTAAATCCTGGAATCCTTATAAGCGTTATTTGGCTGAGGAGGAAACTGCCTATTGTTTTTATTATTTAAATTATTTTCCTACTGGTAATTGGGTTTATGGAGCTTCAATTTATTTGTTCACCCAAACAATTGAGGCCGCAAAAGGTATAAGTTTAGCGCTTATTTTAGCTTCATCATTTATATTATGTGGGGGGTTATTGGCAAATAACTTCGGCTGGAACAAATGGAAGTCAATAAGTATCGGAATTCTTATTTCATTGAATCCAATTACATTATTGAATTTGTTTACTTTTTATTTGGATGGACCAATTGCAATCATTTTAAGTTTAGGTATTATTTTTATTGTTGTTCAAATATTTGGCAAAGACGAAACAGCCTGGCTACCTGCTTTTATTTGTTTTGCTATTTTAACACATCTAAAAATAACAGGAACTGTTTATACCGTAATTTTTATGATGTTTTTTGCCATTTTAGTTGTAATAAAATCAGTAAAAAACTGGAGAATTTGGTTTCTAAGGTTTTCACTTTTTGTAATACTTGTAGTAGGTGTTTTTGGTTACCATCCATTTATTTCAAATACCATGGAAAAAGGACATCCATTTTTTCCTGTGGTTGAAAATCCTGAAATCAATTTTTTTGGTGATGTGAATTATCCTGAAAACTTTAAAGGTTTAAATCGATTTGAAAAATTTACGATTTCACTTTATTCAGAAGCAGGTTGGATTAGAACACCAAATGTGACAAAATTTAAAGCACCATTTACCTTTGATGGTTTGGGAAGTTATGGTAGTGGAATTCCAGATATAAGTGCATTTGGACCTTTATTTCAGGAAGCATTTAGTTTAGCACTTATTGTTTTTTTATTGGGTTTGATATTCAACAAAGACAAAAAGTACAAATGGTTTATGCTTGGATTTACTTTGGTTTTACTAATTAGTATTTTTATCAATCCTGAAGCTTATATATTTAGATATGTACCACATTTTTGGCTACTCACAGTTGTATTTGCAGCTTCTTTATGGGAACATGCACAATTAAAATGGTTAAGTTTTATTTGTCTATTAGGCTTATTTTTTAATGTTTACCGAATGGAGGTTAAAGTGATAAGTGCGGTTAATCAAAAAACTAAAGAATTAAACTCTTATTTAGAATTGTTGTTGGGGAAGGAAGATGACTATGCAATTGATTCGGGTTGGGCTAAATCTTTTAAAATGAGATTGGGTGAAAACAAAATTGATACATCGAAATTAGTCTGGATAAGTCCAACTGATACTCCATTTACAGAACTTCCGGGTTCACTTGGGGGAAAATTCAAGTTAAGAAGTGCTTTGATAGCACAATGATTTTTTTACATTTGAAGTCCAAATACCAAACCAACAAGCATGTCAACGGAAAAAATATTAATCATTGGCTCAAATGGCCAAATTGGCCTTGAGTTGGCCGCAACCTTACGTAAGAATTATGGTTTTGATAATGTTGTTTGCGGCGATTTAAGAGCCTTAGATAATCAAGAAGGGCCATTTGAGGTATTAGATGTATTAGATAAAGATAGGTTTCATGAAATTGTTAAAAAACATGGAATTACTCAAGTTTACCTTTTAGCTGCTTTATTAAGTGCAACAGCAGAAAAAAATCCAAAATTTGCCTGGGATTTAAACATGAATGGTTTGTTCCATATTTTGGATGCTGCCAAAGAAGGACTGATTAAAAAAGTTTACTGGCCTAGTTCTATTGCGGTTTTTGGTCCAGGCACTCCTAGAGTTAATACTCCTCAATACACTGTAATGGAGCCAAACACCATTTACGGAATCAGTAAACAAGCAGGGGAGAGGTTTTGTGAATATTACCACCAGAAGTATGGTGTTGATGTAAGAAGTATCAGGTATCCTGGCTTAATTGGTTGGAAAAGTGCTCCAGGTGGAGGAACAACTGATTATGCAGTTCATATTTACCATGAGGCCATTAAAAATGCTTCATATACCAGCTTTTTAGCAGCTGGAACAACACTTCCAATGATGTATATGGATGATGCAATCAGAGCAACAATTGAGTTGATGGAAGCGCCAGCCGAGCAAGTTAAAATTAGAAGCAGTTATAATGTAGCAGGTATGAGTTTTGATCCAGAAGGTATTGCTGCAAGTATCAGAAAACACATCCCTAATTTTACATTGAGTTATAATCCAGATTTTAGACAAGCCATTGCCGATAGCTGGCCTCAAAGTATTAATGATGCAGAAGCACGTGAGCATTGGAATTGGAAGCCAGAATTTGATTTGGATAAAATGACTGAAGTGATGCTAAGCAATTTGAAGTAATCTTAATGATTTTAAACAAAAAAGCCATTCGTTTTGCGAATGGCTTTTTTGTTATCTAGGGCCCGCTGAAAAAGACAGAAACAGGTCAGATTTTAGACGCTGCCAAATTATACCGAATGCATTTTGTTAAAGTCCAACAAATTGGCCTAAACAAAATTGCCTCTGTATTAAACTGTTTGATTTCCATTTTGTGTTTAAGATGTATGTATGATACTTCAATTTGGCAGCAACGACAAAGATGGCCTTGTTTCTGTCTTTAAGTTAATTGAAAACTAATTGTACTTGATGCAAGGATTTTTTAACAATTGCTCTTAAAACCTTGAATTTAAATCATTAAAAAAACAGTCTAATTGGTTGATAATAAGTACTATTATGAATTTTCAGCAGGCCCTATCTATAACTATTTCCCTTATTGTATTCTTTGATGCAATTGGTGATGTGTTTATTGTAGGGATCTAACATTAAATAGGTACCAACTCCATTAAGAATTCCTGATACTCCGATTCCTATCCAAAATTCTGTTTCATTTTCTGTAGCAATTGCAAATGCAGCAGGTATTATTGAAATAATTTCTAAACCGATGCTGAATGCTTTAATTCTTCTTGCTTTTTTGAATGATTTAAAAGCATTTTGATTGTTTTTTACTAAAGGTTTTAATTCACTAAGTTGAAGGGCGGTGCTACTTTTAACAGCATAAATAGTTCCAAAAAAATTCACTGCTTGCAGAGAATCTGTTCTGTTTTGAGCTTTAGAAGATTGGAAAGTAAATAATGCTAGAATGAATAAAATTGGAATACTGATTTTTTGTGACATGGTATAGTTATTGGTATCCATGTAAAACATTGTTATTTCAAGAGAGTTTGTCTACAAAGGGTAAAACTTAGTTTTTAAGTTTAATCCCTTCTCCACATCCACAATCAGAGCCGCAATTAGCAACTTTTTTCTTGAAGAAGAATCGTTTTAAAATATAATAAACAGCCAAACTGAATATTAGAAAAACCGGAATTATTTGCCAATCAAAGCTCATAAAATTTAATTTAAAAATGGATTAAATTTCTTTTCATCTCCAATATTTGTTGCTGGTCCATGGCCACTATATACTATACAATCGTCAGGTAAAGTAAATAGTTTGGTACTGATAATATCCAGTAAAAGCTGATGATTTCCACTTGGTAAATCTGTTCTGCCAATGCTTCTGCTAAAAAGAACATCACCGGCTAAAATAAAGTTTTGATTAGGGTTATAGAAACTTAATGAAGCGATTGAATGTCCGGGTGTAAAGAGTATATCAAAGCTTGAATTACCAAAATTTAGTTTTTGAGTATCATCAATAAAAACCAATTCTTTTGGCATTTCTTTGGTTACAATTCCGAAAAAATCAGCCCATCTTCCAGTTTCTTCATAGGTTTTCAGTTCATCCTTATGTAAATGAAGCGCAAGATTCCATTGTTCAGAAACAAAATTATTTCCAAGAATATGATCGATATGGCAATGTGTATTGACTAATAAAACAGGGGTGAGTTGTTTGCCAAGAATGAAGTTTTTAAGTTCATTCTTTTCCTTTTCAGTATAACAACCTGGATCAACAATCATACATTGTAAAGTTTCGTCCCAAACAACATATGTGTTTTCGTGGAAATCATTGAATTCAAAAGATTTAATTTCAATCATAATACAAATATCAATTAAATAAGATAAAGGAATAGATTTAAGTTTATGGAACAGGATCGTGACCATGTCCGCCCCAAGGTCCACAGCTAGAAATTCTCTTAATTGTTAACCATAAACCTTTAATTGGACCATATTTTTTTAGGGCTTCAATACCATACTGACTACAAGTTGGGGTATACCTGCATGAATTAGGTAAAAGGGGAGAAAGCAGTAATTGATATACTTTAATTAAGAGAATAAATGGAAGACTAAGTATTTTTTTCAAAATTGGATGCTAATTTTAACAAAGCACTCACAAAGATATCCTTAGTTATTTGAAAATCCATTTCATCTGCACCCTGATAAAAAATGCCCAACGCAATTTTATTGTTAACGGATTTTAATTTTTCGAGCAGAGGATTTTTATTCTGCCGATAGATTTCTCTGATTTGTCTGCGAATTCTATTTCTGGTATGCGCTCTTTTATACCTTTTTTTAGGGCAAATAATTATGATTTGGCAAAATGAATCGACTTCAGATGTTTCAGGTTTAATCCATACAAAACGAAAAGGAGCGGCATGGAAAGAGGGATTGCCTTTTTTAAACAAGGCATCAATATGACTTCTATTCGAGAGCCTTTCTGCTTTTGTAAGTTTGTACTCTTCCATGCAAAAAAAAATCCGGCATAACCGGATTCAATTTTATTCGCTTAAACAAATAGCGTTAATTGAGAAAAGACTCAATTATTTTTTGTGACGCTTTTCGTCTGAAACGGTTAATTTTTTACGACCACGAGCTCTTCTAGAAGCCAAAACTTTTCTACCGGAGGCACTAGCCATTCTTTCACGGAATCCATGTTTGTTTCTTCTTTTTCTGATTGATGGGTTATAGGTTGGTTGTGCCATGACGTCTAAATTTTTTAAGGACTGCGAAGATAAGGGGAATTTTTATCTCTGCAAATATTTTCTTCTTTACTGAATAATTTTTTCCCTGTTTTTCTACTTTTTTTGTGAATTTTCCTAAAAAAAGGAAGAACTGAAGGGAGAATCGGCTTGTTAAAAAAAAAGAGTGTCGAAACTTCGACACTCTTTTTTCAATTCTGATCTACTAAAGATTAGTGAGCAGCTTCAGTTGTAGCAGCAGCTGAATCAGTTGTAGCAGCAGCTGAATCAGGCATCATAGATGCTTCTAAAGCAGCTAAAGAATCAGCAGTACGAGTAGCAGCTTCGATGCTATCAGCGATTCTTTTTTCTTCCATTTTCTTTTTTTCTTCAGCTGAAGGACCACAAGCTACGATAGCCAACATAGCAGATGCAGCAACGATTGATAATACTTTTTTCATTTTGCTTTTAAATTAATTTGTTTCTAAAATTCGGTGCAAATATATCGGTTAGTTTCAAATTACCAAATACTTATCTATTTTTTTCTAAAATAAATTGTAATTGGGCATCCTTTGAAATCATAAGCATCCCTTAATTTGTTTTCTAGATAGCGTTTGTAGCTCTCATTTATGTATTGTGGTAAATTACAAAACATTACAAATTTTGGATTTCTACCAGGTAATTGGGTGACATATTTAATTTTAACAAACTTTCCTTTAACAGAAGGAGGTTGGTTTGCTGCAATCACTTCACCAAAAAATTCATTCAATTCTGAGGTTGAAATTCTTCTGGTTCTATTTTCATAAACATGAAGAGCTTCTTCAATTACTTTGAATATTCTTTGTTTTTCGATAGCAGAGATAAATAAAACGGGCACATCATCGAATGGTCTCAATCTTTCTTTAATTGCCAATTCAAATGTTCTTGCAGTTTTTGTGTCTTTATCAATTAAATCCCATTTATTTACCAAAACCAATAATCCTTTACTGTTTTTAACAGCAAGATTAACTAGGTTTAAATCCTGTTGATCTAAACCAACAGTAGCATCAATAACTAAAATAGCAACATCACAATCTTCTAAGGCTCTAAGAGATCTCATTACTGAGTAGAACTCAATATCTTCTTCTACTTTCTTTTTTCTTCTAATACCTGCAGTATCAACCAGAATTAACTCTTTTCCATACAATTTGTAATGAGAATGAATTGCATCTCTAGTTGTACCAGCAATTTCTGTTACAATATTTCTGTCTTCACCTAATAAGGCGTTAACCAAAGATGATTTTCCAACATTGGGTCTACCAACAACAGCAATTTTGGGCAGAATTACTTCTTCAGTTTCCACCAAATCTTCAGCAGGTATCAGATTTATGATAGCATCCAATAAATCACCGGTTCCACTTCCGCTTGTTGATGAAATTAAATGCATTTCTTTAAAACCTAAGCTGTAAAATTCGGCCGCTTCATATTGCTTTTCGAAACTGTCAACCTTGTTTGTAACAAGAATTACAGGCTTTTTGCTTCTTCTCAATAAATCAGCAAACGACAAATCTAAATCAGTAATTCCGGTTTGTACATCCACCATAAAGCAAAGTACATCTGCTTCTTCTATGGCGATTTTTACTTGTTCACGAATAGCAGCTTCAAAAATATCTGCGCTGCTTGGCACATAACCTCCGGTATCAATTAAAACAAATTCCCTTGTTTGCCATTCAGCTTTGCCGTAATGACGATCTCTGGTAACGCCGCTAAAGTCATCAACGATGGCTTTACGGTCACCCATAATACGATTAAAAAGGGTAGACTTACCCACGTTTGGTCTTCCAACTATAGCAACAATATTTCCCACTCTCCAAAAAAATTAGCCTGCAAAGCTAAGGAATTTAAATGGATTCAGGCCAATTTGTTTGAAGCTAACTAATTAAAAACTATTGAAAATGAGGCTTATTCAGTCTCGTAACCAAATTGTTTTAGGGTTCTATCGTTGTCTCTCCAATCTTCTTTTACCTTCACAAAGGTTTGAAGGAATATTTGTTTTTTGAAGAATAATTCTAAATCACGACGAGCTGCAATTCCCATGTTTTTAATGGCAATTCCACCTTTTCCAATCATGATTATTTTTTGCGAAGCGCGCATCACATAAATTACTGCGCTTATTCTAATTATTTTTTCTTCTTCTTTAAAACTCTCAATTTCTACCTGAACCGAGTAAGGAATTTCTTCTTTGTATCTCAATAAGATTTTTTCTCTGATGATTTCAGAAGCAACAAATCTTTCACTTTTATCTGTTAATTGGTCTTGGTCGTAAAATGGAGCTCCAACAGGTAAATATTCCATCAATGATTTTAGAATGATGTCCATATTAAACTGATTACTTGCCGAAGCAGGAATAATTTCTTTAAAGATTTCAAGCTTTTTCCAAAATTCAATTTTAGCTACAACTTCTTCCTGACTGTGCTCATCAATTTTGTTAATGATACAAATTACAGGAGTTTGAATGAGTTTAAGTTTTTCAATAAGTTCAGGTTCTTCATTGTAGTCATTGAAATCTGTCATAAATAAAACCAGGTCACAATCTGCTAAACTTTCATTCACAAATTTCATCATACTGCCCTGAAGTTTGTATTTAGGCTCAATGATTCCGGGGGTATCGGAAAATACAATCTGACATTCAGGTGTATTATAAATTCCCTTGATACGGTGACGTGTAGTTTGTGCTTTTTGAGTGGCAATCGAAAGTTTCTCCCCAAGTATTGCATTGAGTAAGGTTGATTTTCCCACATTGGGTTTGCCTATAATGGCAACAAATCCAGATTTAAATGACATACTGCAAAGAAAAGGAATATTTCTTTAGTGATGCTGATTTCGTTTTCCGAACAATACTATCACTGAAGCAAAACAAATTCCACCTACCAATAATTGCTGTGTATTACTGATTTTTAATTGCAAACTTGGGCCTAAATCCAATGATGTATAAGGATTCGTATCGTTTCCAGATAACATCATGATTATGCCAATGAAAATAATAATCAAACTGATGATGATTAAACTCAAGATTCTGATATTTTCTTTAGCGGAATTAGGCATACTGCAAATTGACATTTATTTTCAACTATTAAAATCAATTAATAAACCATTTGTCTTGTTTTTTGGTTGATAGTTTTGCAAAGTGAACGATTGAATTTTTTTAATTCCTTTGATTTTTTTGAAGAAATATTGATATTTAGCGCATGGATCAGTCGATAGATAGTGAGGAAAGGGATTATTTATTCATACAGGAATCAAATATTTCAGGTGCTGGATTGGGATTGTTCACAGCTATTGATATTTATAAAGATGAAATTATCTCAATTTTTAAAGGCGAGGTTTTAAGTCAAAAACAAGCTAAAATCAGGGTTTTGAAAAAAGAAGACCGTTACTTCATGAACTTGCCTAATGGTTCTGTTTTCGATACATCATTAACTGATTGTTTTGCGAAATATGCGAATGATGCCGATGGTTTTTCAAAATCTGATTTTACCAATAATGCCATTATCAAATTAGAGGATACCAATAAAATTTGTCTGGTTGCCAAAAGAAAAATCAAAGCGGGCGAAGAGATTTTTTGTGCTTATGGTAAAAAATATTGGGATAAACACAAGTAGGATTTGTTTGTTATTCGGATGAATTGGAAGATTTAAGTTCAATCCATTTTGATAGATATTTTTTGCTTTGATTGAATTCTGTTTGAAGCAATTGACCAATAAAATTCAATTTTCTTAGTTCGATTCTATTTTGAATAACAAAGTTTGTTTTGTCAATCAAAGTGGTTTTAAAAGTTTCAGCATTAAACTTGTTTCTGATGCAATGATGGCCCAATTGAATGGCATCATTCCATTTAACTTCATTGGTATATAAATCAAAAGCCGATTCAATTAAGTTTTCTGGATTATTTTGAATAAAATCCTTAAAAATTTTTGAATCTAAAATGCCTTCAGCACCAATATCTGTTGTGATAAAAGGGCATGAATACAACATCGATTCAAGAATTTTTCCTTTTAATCCCGCACCAAAAGGAATAGGAGCCAATAGACATCTGTATTTTAAGAAAAGTTCTTCTGAGTTTTCAGCTCTTCCTTTTACAATAAATCCACTTTTTTCATTGCTTAAGTTTAAAAAATGTTCCGAAACATAAGCTCCATAAATATGCAATTCTGCATCAGGTAGTTTTTTCTTTAGCAATGGCCAGATTTTTTCCTTTAAAATTTGAACTGTTTGTTTATTGGGTTCATGGTAAAAATTGCCGATAAAAAAGAAATCTTTTCTATGATTAAAAGAAAAGCCATGTTTGATATTTTTGGCATCAAATGACAGAGGTAGATAAAGTAGAATTTGTTCTGGGATATTAAAGTTTGATTTAAGCAAATTCATTTCATATTCTGAAATGATAATGGAAAAATCACAGCGATAAATAGATGCAATTTCTCTCTTTGTTAAATCAGAAAATAAATCGTTTTCTGTCAACTCTCTTTTTTCTTTAAAGGCTATTTGACGTGCATTTCGTAAAAAGTGTAAATCTTCCGTATCAAGTATTTTAAGGGCATCCGGACAATTTTCAGAAACCCTCCATCCAAATTGTTCTTCTACCATAAATCTATCAAACAATACAATATTTGGATTTAGTTTTTTGATAAAATCATCAAAAGAAGAATGATTTAGCTGAACAATTGAATAGTCGATATTGATTGTTTCTAAAGGAAATTTATAAGCGGAATCTGCAGCTGTGCTAACGAAGTGTATTTTCCAGTTATTTGTTTGAAAAGATTCGATGATTTGCATCATTCTATACCCTGCAGCAGAAGAATTAGGTTCAGGCCAAACAGAGCCGATTATGAGTAAAAGAGGGTTTGAAATCATGCAGCCACAAATAAAAGAAATAAACTGATTGCTTTTTTGAAATTGAAAAGGGGTAAATTTGGCGGCATATGTTAGGATTAAAATTAAGTACCGACCCTCGCTGGGTAAATATTGTTGAATCGAATATAGAAGAGATTTTAACGGATCATGCTTGGTGTGAGCAAAAGGCTGCAACCAATGCCATTACAATCATTACACAAAACTCAGACCACCAAGATTTGGTAACAGATTTACTTGGGATTGCTAAAGAAGAAATTGAACATTTTAACCAAGTTCATGAACTTATTAAAGCTAGAGGATTGAAATTGGGTAGAGAAAGAAAAGACGATTATGTAAACGATTTGGTTAAGTTTTTAAAGAAAGATGGAAGCAGACAGCAATCGTTTTTAGATAGATTATTGTTTTCTGCCATGATTGAAGCCAGAAGTTGTGAAAGATTTAAAGTATTATCACAGAACATTCAGGACAAAGAACTAGCCAAATTCTACCACGATTTAATGGTAAGTGAAGCCGGACATTATACAACGTTTTTAGGTTATGCCAGAAAGTATTGCGGAGAATTAGATATTGAAAAAAGATGGCAAGAATGGATTAACTACGAAGACAGTATCATCAGAAATTACGGAAAGAAAGAGACTGTTCATGGGTAGGAATTAGAGCAAAAAGCGGGCTAGTTTTCATCCGGATCTTCATCTGTTTTTTTTAATAATTCATCAAGAGTAAAAGTTTGGGATTTCTTTTCTTCATCGCTTAATTCCTTGTATTCTTCCATTGATTTTTCAAGTGAAGCTAATTGCTCCTGTATTTCATCCTCATCAAATGCGAAAAATGTCATTTCATAAAGACAATGTGAAATGATTTCTAATTCATTAAATTCATTCAATGTGCTTTGACTAATATTCATTCCAATCCATTCGTTCCATTTGGTGGATGCTAATGAATAACTATTAGAACTTGAATTTTGGTCATGATTTATTTCGCATCCGGAAACATCAATATAAAAATCGGATTCTTCTGAACCTATTTTGGTTAGAACAATCTCCAGATCCATATTTGTAGATTCCAAATTTTGGAGCTTTTCAAACACATTTTTGTATTCATCCAATAAATGTTCCTCATCTGGATATAAGCTCAGAAAAGTATTTTGAAGACTCAGCCAATTATTGGTTTTAATTAAATCATTTAGTTTCATAGTGCAAATTTAGAACGAATTTACTACTAAAGACTTTAGTTCATAGAATTCACCTTGAAGAAATGAATTGCTTATAGGAGTTTTATTTATTAGAAGCAAATCCAACATAAATCTTTTGGAATTTCGGAGATTAAATAAATTAGTTGCAGAATTTTCCCATTGGAGTAAAAATGAAAAAGCCCTCGTAAGGGCTTAAGTTTTTGTGTTAATGATCCGGAAAAATTTAAAGTTAAGCTAGTTCTGTTTAGGTTAAAATCACTGATTTTTTTTTCATGAAGTCTGATTATTGGACTGGTATACAGACTATTGGATATATTTTGTAAATTAGTTTGCAGAATCCGAAATTATTCCTATTTTTGCATCCCTAAATCGCGGAGTGGAGCAGTGGTAGCTCGTTGGGCTCATAACCCAAAGGTCGTAGGTTCGAGTCCTGCCTCCGCAACAAAAAAAGAAACCAGCTTCGGCTGGTTTTTTTGTGCAATTTAATTTTTGAATTTCTAGCTTTAATAAATGTATCTGTCAGTTAAACGATTTTTAATTGAGACATCACAACATTTAGAAAACAGTAAATGAGATAGAATTTCATAAATTCGCATTATGAAATTTGTAGACATAAAAAATGATGTTGCATTTCGGAAAATATTTGGAAATGAGAACAGGAAGGAAGTATTAATTTCTTTCCTAAACGCAGTTTTATTGCTTCAAGAAAATCATAAAATCGTAAATGTAGATATTTTAACACCCTATCAGCTACCCGATTTGAAGGGAGGGAAAGTAACAATTGTTGATGTAAAAGCGAAAGACCAAAACGATAAAACTTATATTGTGGAAATGCAAGTCGCAGAAGTAGACGGTTTTGATAAACGTGTTTTATATTATGCATCTAAAAGTTATTCGGCACAAATAGAAAGAGGTGACCAGTACGAAAATCTGAATCCAACTTACTTTATTGGAATTTTAGATTTTGAAGTAACAAAAAATCCTAGTTACATAAATAGACATAAAATTGTTGATACCGAAACGAATGAAAATTATTTAAAGGATATTGAATTTAACTTTATAGAACTTCCAAAATTCAACAAGAAAGAAAATGAGCTCGAAAGTATAATTGACCAATGGGTTTACTTTATTAAAAACGTAGAAAATCTTGATGTAATTCCAGAGAACTTAAAAGACGAAGGGTTAAAATCTGCTTATGAAAGTGCAGACAAACATAATTGGACAAAAGCAGAATTAGAAGCTTATGATTACGTTTTAATAAGAGAGCAAGACGATAGAGGTAGATTAAAATTTGCAATTAGAAAAAAAGCTGAAGACATTGCTAGAAAACTAATTAAAGCTAATCATACAAACGAACAAATATCCGATTTTACGGAATTAACTATCGAACAAATTGAAAGATTAAGAGCAGAGAAATAAATTAGCTTGAATATATGTTTGGCAAAAGGTGGCTTCTGTTTTAAGATGAAGTTTTAATCATCTTGCAAGGTTCAGTTCTGGCTGATTAGTTTACTACTTTAAATCCGCTTTTTCGCCAAATTCCATCACTATTTACAAACTTTTATTCTTCCAGTTAGCTTTCATCTTTACAATCTTTAAAAATGAGGCTGTATCAAAAGTCAAAATGAAGGGCGTTAGAATCGAATAAAAGAATTTTCTTCATATACCTGTCCAAATAAAAAAGAGGCTGTTTCATCATTTGAAACAGCCTCTTTTTTCTACTTAAAGCTGCTCTTGAAATGTATTTATTTGCTTTAAGTTTATTTGTCTAATTATTCAATTTGGTTTTTTATATAAACTCTATTCATCTACAATGCAGCCAATGCCGTTTTAATTTCCTTCAAATTGAATGGTTCGGGCTTTAATTCTAGTTTTTCGTTTGAGCTAAATTTCTTTGTTTCCTTTAAAAATAATGGTCCTAAATTTTTATCGAAACTCATCATGATTACGTTAACTTCCTTGTTTTTTGGCAACCTTATATTATATCCTTTAGCATCTCTATAAGCAAAAACCAAACTTTTTTCTCCTTTAATCTGGAAATAAATTTGTGCTTCTTCATTAAATGGAATTTCAATGTAAACCATCATGGCTGGCGGAGTAGTGCTAAAACGGTCACAATTATACATGCCAAAATTAGTTAGTGATGCACTGTATATCATTTTGGCTGCACCTTCATTTACTAAGCCTAGTCTTGTGCGTTTTGC
>JAIYDG010000152.1 GCA_027487625.1 Bacteroidota bacterium | reverse complement strand
GGTTGTGGGGGTGTGGCAAGACGAGAATGTCCTCAACGAGCCTGCAATCAAAATAATACTTATTCAAAATTCTTACTCCCTTTAGCCGAATAAATCCGGTTAAATTAAAACTCATATTTCACAATACTAAAATTTCTGTCTCGTAAGATTGGGCTGATCATTAACGTACGAACGTACTCATGACCAGAATTTAAATTCAACTACCAACTAACTTACAAGGCTATGGTTGAGTCTCGTTGATGACCTCATACACCTCACATTGTGTTGCTCCGGGCTCGTCCGTGTGGCGCGTGCGGATCCTGGCCCATTGGCCCCTCCCGGTCGCCGCGTTCACTGCAATTCAAAATAAAAACAAGTTTTATAAATTAGAACTAATTTCAATAGAATTTTAAGTACAAAAGTGATGCTTTTGGTACATCAAAACTGAATAATAACCTTGGCAGGAACATTTCGTTTGAATTTCAAGTCTGCTCACTCTTTTAGTTAAAGCATTTAAATTGCAAAATATCAAAACTATGATGTAAACAAAGAACATCAAAACAAACGAAACAAGGAAAAGAATAATTAAAACTTCTTCCATTCTTTATCGATATCTAAGGATAACTAATTTCAAAAATAACATGTCTAGGTTTATATCACACATACATATCAGACAATTTCCGCTTAAGGGCAGCCTCGGCCTCAACAGAAAACACTTTTGCTTTTTCAGGCAAGGCGTTCAAAATCACATGATAACGTCTTATGATTTTGGTTGCCTCCTGACACTCCTTCCGATACCAGATCAATTCATTTCTAAGCTCTTTTTGGATTCTAAATTGTTCTTTAAAATCGTGATTCACTTTCAATTGCATTAGCATCACTGCATTTTTGTGTGCTAGTACTTTCAACCTAAGCTTTTTAATTGTCTCTTCATCAGAGGGGATTTTGGCAACACTCGAAGTATTAATGTCAGGTTTGGGAAGCAAAGGTAGCCTTTGTGACCTTGTGTAGGTGTCAAAACATTCAGCACGGTAAAAGAAATCACGCAAATCAAAATTAGGGACAGATCTAAGGTCCAAAGCACACTTTCTTTTGTGATCACAAACTTGACAAATCCCTTCTGCGTGTTTGTCTTCCCACGTTTTTGATCCTATCTGCCTATCAACGTATCTTTCTGAATATTGCCTATCATGCAATTCCAGTGCTTGATGACGAAAGTGACTTAAACAATACTGTCCAACTTCGTCATCAACAATGTCAATATAACCAAAGCAATTGGGTTCTGTTTTTATTCTCAATATCACTCTCTGTCCATACAAATTGTAAACGATCACTTGATTATTGTTAAACGACATTGTTAACAAAACATTTCAAACTACAATGAAAACAACTTGTCAACACCGCCTCAATCATCAAACTGAAATCATTAGAAGACAAACAGAACTTCAACATCAAAATAATATCGAATTACAAGAATTTCTTACTCTTTCTGTGGATACTTAAGCTTTTCGATTTCCTCTCTAAGGCCGTCAATCACTATCTGCTGATATGTGAAAAGCCTTTGCCTTAGGGGAGCTCCATCAGACCAGTAAAGATGAGCCATGAACCTTGCTTTATCCAGGGCAACACACAATTCCTGATTTTCTTTCTCAAGCCTTTTTGCAGTCTTTCGGGCCTTGCTAACCTCAAGTCTTTCAATGAAAGCTCTTTTTGCTTCCGATTCTTTCAAATCATTCAGCTCATTCAAATACGCACGACCTGATTTCGCGATTGCATCTTTCAGGTCCTCAATCTCACAATCTTTCAGATACATGCTCTTGGTCCAAGACTTTTGCGCATTTTCTCTTTCTTTTTGCATCTGCCCTATCTGATGGAAAAAACTATCAAAACGAGTCCTCGTCTTAATCTCAACCAAAGTGCGTTCTCTAATCAGGTCTTCATTTGCACGAGACAGCTCATCAATAATAAGACGAAGACGCCTTTTCTCATACAAATCACTCTCGATGATGCTTTCATGTTTGAAGCAATCAACATTGCAACTTTGTTCGCACAAAAGATCAGAATAAAAAGGCAATTGTTTCAAACAAAACTTATTTGAAATTCTTTCACGATCCATTCTATCTTTCAGATGTACTCACTCACTCACAAGACAAACACCATTAGAAGCTATTTAAATTCACAAATTAATCTAAAATAGAAATCAAAAGTGTTGAATTACCGCTTATACTTGTCGCACACTTTGCACCACCGGATGATTGTGCGAAGGGAGAAACATTCGTCCTCACTTTTTTTGAGATCAGTACGTAGCCTTTGCAAATTAGCATTTGCTTTTCGTGAGATTTCAGTTTTTTCAAGGACATTGGCACTTTCTACTTCTAATTTGATTTTTAAACTTCTAACTTGTGCCTTAAAGCTGCGGAAAGTGTCATCATAGATATGGTCCAAACAGATTAGGGCCCGCTTAAGATTTTGGACTTCCTTTTCCAATAACGTTATTTTTCCACGATCACTTTCTCTCAGAATTCTTAAGTTTGTTCTTTCATTCTCATACCCGACCATCTCACACTCGAATGTCTCCTCCATGCCGCGAATTAGCTTACAAAATTTCTCTCTTTCCAGACGCAACAATTCTTCCCTATTCTCCATTTTCAAATTTTGAATGGCAAGAGTCCTAATTTCTTTTTTAAGTTCTTTGATCTCGTCAAACTCAACGAAATCATAATTTCTGAAGGGAAGCTGTTTAAAGAACCAGCAATTTACAAATTTATTGGCATCCTTTGAATCCTTCTTTAGACTCAACTTTTTCACAACTTCAGCCATTTTATTCATTTTTTCGCACAAAACAAACATTCACAACAGATAAATAGATCCACAACTAAAATCAGCCTAAGAAACCTAAACTAGCTTCCCACTCCTCCCTTTTTTTTGGTCACTAACCGTCAAGGCGCGCCTTCAAAACATCTTGCACTATCTAGCTCAAACACATAGCAACAGCCATGTCCTCTTTTGCCCCAATAAAATAATAACATTACCCATGCACTTTGCTGCAGACGATGCACTTTTTACAGATGGAGACCAGATGATAAAGCTCTTCCTCACAGACCCTAAGATCTTCGTAGTACTCCTTCATTGTCTCGAGTAGCAAACCTTTATACTCCTCGTACAACGTGGCTCTGATATTTTTCAATTTCAAATTGGCAACATTTAGCTTATCTTGTAATCTGGAAATATCGTCTTTAAAGCTTTCAATTGTATGCTCATAAGACTCATCAAGAGAATTATAAGCTCGATTAATGCTTTGCATTTCCTTT
>JAIYDG010000015.1 GCA_027487625.1 Bacteroidota bacterium | reverse complement strand
TAACTTAATTCATAGAGTGACGTCAAAAGTGGATGAGCCCGTAAAAGTTTAGAAATGATCTGAGCATTTAATTATTGATGTTTAAAATGCGTGCTTCAGACTATTAGATGTAATCTTTCATTGCCTATCAACTTGTGCATTCTTGGAAAACAAATTTAATGCTCCTGCAATACCAATCTCCTAGTTAATTTATTTTGATTTTAATGGGAATCTTTTAAGATTCCTTATAAAAATTGTGTTTTCTAAGAGATCCGTGTTTCTTGTTCTGGGATTTTCTTTCTTCTTTTTTCAGTAGTCCATTTCTACAAATTTTTATTTACAATTGCTTTTAATTTGCAAATAAATTTGTTTCAATCCCAGTTAGACATATTAATGTCTTGGCAAGTGCTATTTTCAATGATGGTTATTTCAATGACAAGTGCTACAAGTAGAAAACGCATTCAAATGTAATTGCGCATTTTGCCCCAATTTTAGACAAACTCATGGTTTTAATTTTGTTATTTCATTATTTTTGATCCAAATTATCATAATCATGTTGCAAGATATGTTTGCTTCACTAACCCCACCTATGATTAGATTTTGTAATTCAAATTTCTTTTGATCTAAATAATTCTTAATTTTTGTGTGAAATATCTTTTATCTTTGCTCCCATGGTCAAAACGGAAACGATTAACCGCTCGCGAATTTTGTCACAAAGTTGTAAATTGATTTTTGACTTCTATTTCGAATTCCCTCTAGCTGACCGAACTTATCGCCAACGCCAACGAAAGATTTTTCTCGTCAAATGGCTATGGGCTCCGTTATGGACTGAGGCCGGACGGATCGAACGTAGGATTGAACGGGAGTTGGCCCTAATTGCAATTAGGGATTCGTTGGTCGGAAAGTATCGGCCCGGACCTGTACCAGCCATCATGTATGTGGTCGATAGGCCTCCGTTGCCGGAAGTGGCTGAGGAAACTGCCGACCCAGATGGACCAGCCTGGACCGTTGAGCAAGACCTCTCCGAAAACGTCATCTATGATGTTTTGCGCGTACCAAGGAGTGAGAGTTGGCATTTCCTTGGTCAAATTTACCGTTCAAGGGAGAACGATGAGTAACGGTAATTTTCAAATTTATTTTAGTCTGAATTTTTCCCATTCTAAATTCAATCCGTCCGAGCTCAGAAAGAATATTTCAATTTTCAGTTGCGGGGAGGAGAAATGAAGGAGGGGAGGGTTGATACAGATGTTTTCTGATGCGAAATTGAATTTTCCAATATCGCTTCAAAACCAGATTCTATTTCTAATTTTTAAATATTTTCTATCTATTGAATTTTTGTGGGCGTTTTTGATAAGTTCGCCTCTACATGTTTCCTGTAATGATAACAATTGTAATGGGCCTAAAATGTTGTTCAATTACTGTTTTGAAGTCCAGATTGCTAGGCGTAAAAATGACTGATTCTTTTGAATTATTCTTTTCATTTCTACTCTTCTGCTATTCAATCTGCAATCTACTTGTTTTTTACGAAGTGTTCTATTCTATTCATAGGCGACTCCTAACCCTGGAAAGACATCGTCAGCAACCCCTGGGGTGTCGAGTACCGGAGGAGAGACCAGGAGGCGTCCTTGGACTTCCACCTGCTTACGAATCAGCTCCAAACAGGTTTTAATTTTCAAAAAGTTTTCTTAATTTTTAGTTTCAAACTCAAATTCAAACTGTGGCCAAGATGGAGCCAGAACGAATTTCATTTATTGCGATGTTAAATCGTGTTTTTGAAAAAGTGCTTTCAAACCTTGGCCTGAAAAGTGTTTCTGATTCAAAAGACGGCGAAGTGATTTTGTATTTCAACCGATCAAAGAAATTCGAAGGGCCCCTTTCACAAGTTCTTAAAGAACTTCGTGAAGACATCTTCAGCTCCTCTTTTGATTTGTATTTTCGATCTCAAGACATTTTTGACATTTATGACGAACCCCCAAACATTGCACATTACTCAGTTTTCAGATCTTGGTTTGCAATTCATACAATGATGGAAATGACTTTAAAGGGGTTAATCTGCTTTTTGCAATCTCTGGGGCCCACTGATGGCAGAGAAAAAGAATCATGCTGTTTTGTGATTGCACTTTCCCTCATTTGTGACCAATTGTTCTTATTATTTGGTGCAAAAAGTGTGACAAAGTTGTCTGGCGGGAGAATGCAAGTGCTTCTCAAGTCTGGATATACAGTGAAAGACAAATCAATTGAGGCTGAAGGGATCTTGCTTCGATGTGCTTACATTGTCGCATTCAAGCTTTATAAAGGCCTGAAGTCGAGAATGCACATCCTAGGGGAGCCTGGTCTTTTGAATCAAGAGCTATTCAAATTCTTTATGCAAAAGCACTGCAGCTTTGAACAGCTGATTCGAAATTCAATTTTGAGTTTGCAAACTACCCCAAGCCTACCTGTCAACCCACCTGCGAAGAGGAAGTCTGTTGCCGACAAAGGTTAGCTTAATTTGATTTCAGTTTCACCCTAGCTTTCAATTTTTAGTTTAACTTTCACAATGTGTGCTGGAGGTTCAGATCTTGACTATATTGAGTTTCTCAAATCTGTCTGCCGAGATGTACATTCTTGCCTGACCCCCTGCTACGTTAAAAAATTGGGCAATGGGCTTTTTGCACTTCGATTAGAAAATCAATTATTGTCATTTGAGGGTCCTTTTGACCATATTCTGACCAGTTTGAAAGAGTACGCATACAGGGCTGTTTTTGAGACCTACCAGGCAGTCAGGCATGATTGCAACTTAGTCGGCGAACCTCCAAACTTCTTAAACTATCTGTTGTTTAAGATTCATCTTCAAAAGCACACTGACTTAGGGTCTCGAGTCCACTTTTTAATTAAAAAGGTCCTCCAAACAAGTCTAGTTGAAGCTTCGAATCCCATCAGAATTATGATTTATCGAAAAATCGCATCCGAAGGTGTCTATTTTTCCTTAATTTTTGTATTTAATTTCTGTCCTAATTTTAATTTTTGCTAATTGTCGTCTTAATTTTCCTAATTTTCAATTTTCAGCCCCCACTCAATTGTCAAAGCCGGCTCCGCTATCCGTGAAGAGGAAGCGAATGGAGAGAGAGGAGGAGGAGGGGATGTGGCAAGTTGTTAGCCCGCCGTTACCAGCAACAACAACACCCAACAACATCACCCTACGTTTCAAACGAGTCACCCCACCTGGAAGGTAATTTCCTTGGCTAATTTGTTTGCTTAAAATTTATGTAATTTGGATGAATGAATTTATTTCTAGCTAACGTTGGGGTGCATTTTCCCATGGTTAGGTTCCGGAAAAAGAGTTATTTCCGTTTTCGGTTAACAATCTTTTTGATTTTCGATTTAATTTTGAATTTTTGGGAGAAATAAATTATTGTCTTAAAAAATCTTTTAATTTCTTTTATTTCCAGCTCCCATAATGAGGTGATTTTCGTTGAGCCGTTGCAACAGGATGCGTGACCGCTCTCTCTTCCATGTTCGTTTTCTATCTTTAACCGGCGCTCCTTAACTACACACCAACTTCCAACACATCTTGAAGAAAGAAAAAGCTCTACCTCAATAATATCTATTTTTAT
>JAIYDG010000671.1 GCA_027487625.1 Bacteroidota bacterium | reverse complement strand
GTCCTTGAGAAGCGGTTCAAGCTGAATTAGGCCCCCTGCTTCAAACCACTCGAGCAGATCCTTGTCTATTTCAGGTTCGCTTTGGGGGGGTTGGCTAGACGCCTTGGGCTTGGGCTGTGGGTTCTTTTCCCGTTTTCCGTAGAGAGTAACGTTGACCTCCGCAATGCACCTGTCGGCAAAAGCCACCAGGTTTCGGGCACTGTCAAAGATTGAAAACTGAAATCCAGCGTTGGAAGGAAGCCAGACGTTACCCTCGTCAATGGCCTTGCGCCACCAGGGCTTTAGCCAAATGCGAGGCTGATCATTGTACACGCTGACCTGCAGGTTGTTCTTGATCAAAATTTCGTCCCCGTACTCAGACACGAGTCGACAAAAGATCAAGTCTTCCCCCTTAATTTCGGTTTTGGCTTCGGTTTTGGCTTCTTCCAAACCAGACGTCTGGTCAGCAATCGGCTCCTCGCTTTTCTCAGCCGCGCGAGACTCAGACTTTTTTTCCGCAAGGTAGGCCCTCGCCACCGCTTGAGCCTCGGACAGGCAGTTGGCTATGGTTCTGATCGAGCTCGAGTAGCAAACAATCTCTGGCTTTTTGGCTTTCGGATTGTAAAAAACAAATTTTGGCTTTGGCTTTTCGTAGAACCTCAGCTCTCCGTGCTCGGTAAAGTGGGCCTTGTCGGGAAGAGCAGCGTCGTCGTGAAATTCCATTTTTAGAAGCAAAATTGCTGTTGATTAGACAAGTCGCGTAGGTCAACTAAAGTCCCAATTGATAGGTCCGTCTTCTTTTATACAAAATGAGCAATGTGGCATGCGAGATTTCTAGAGCTTCCAGGCAGTGATATACATTTAAAGACAGCGCGATCGCGTTCCCCGATTCAGTTTGCTCTACGATGTCCTCTGTGCAAGACACAAAAGTAGACATAACTTATTTGAGCGTAGAAGGAGAGAACAATCGATCTGTTTTTTTGCTGTGCTTGAACTTTAACATACCGCATCACTCTCAGACAAATCAAGCACAATTTCAACAAATTTTGTCAGACCTCTCGCGATTTCTTTCGCATCACTTTCTTCCCGACAACCAGGTCACGTTTCAAGTTACCGCGGCTTACTATCTAAAGAACAGAAATACAGACGAGGAAAGATTGTGGACGGGAAGTTTTTTTCCAGGCAACAGAGTGTCTTTGTCCGGACCGTATTTTCAAGTATTCGACCCCCAAAACTTTCAGCGAAAACTTCAAAGCTACACGTCGCCGCAAAACGTCCAGAGAAATTTGGTTTGGAATCACCTCCCTACAGAGTGGAATTTTCTCGGCCTAGCTTCCTTCATTGTCAACTGCCAAGTCACAGTAGACGAGAACCATGAATTTTTCAGAACTTTTGACCTCGGTGCCAACAACGGGAGGAGGCGAAACAGAAGACACCTCACCCTCTTGCACCCTTGGTAGTCTCTTGGAAAAACTTTGTCACTCTGGACAAAAAAAATTTGATCCGGATGCTATGGTCTTTTCCCTTGCCGACAATTTGAACAGAAACATGAAATTTCTTTTCAAGCAGAAACCGTGGACCGCCGTGGCAGCTCAGGATTACTCTGGTATCCGGTTTGTGGCAAAGCAGAGGATGAAGAAGGATCATGTCCGGCTTCTCTTTGACGGACGACACTTAAGGAGAAACGGCAAAAACAAGTTTGTACGAGACACGATATACTACTTTCTTTTGGACAAAAACTTTAACTTGCTCAAGGCAAAGACAACGCCAAAGAGCATTCCTACAAATCACCGTCTGCCCAGCAACACTTCCGACCTTCGTCTCCACCAGCTCTTGGACTTGAATCTTGACTCTGGAGTCTTTCAGACCAGCGCGGACTGCCACGCGGGTGACCAGATGCTGCTTGCCGACCCCCAAGACTATGACAGTACTGTCGCTTGGCTGGACCAGGCAAATCCAAATGTCAACGTCATGATCTACTACTGCTTTCGTCTCCTTCCTGCTCCTTTGAGATGTTACTGGATCAAGCGAAGAGTAACAACTTCCGAAGATTGGATTTTTCTGGATGCATTCACCGGAACAAACAACAAGCTACAGTTTCGACGCAAGGTATCTAAAAAAGTGGGGAGACCCAAACTTGACTTGAACATTGTGACCAAACAAGAAGACGAAGAAGAAAATTGGGCAGACAAAAGTGAGCAGCTCACATTTTCAGATGCGTCACACAAAAATAACCGCTCGTCAGGTGTCAGCGCCAGTCTCAAAGGAATTAGCCAGGCAGTGAGGCTGGGACTGCTGGATGACGGAGCTGCCTCAAAAATGATTGCACAGTTGGCAAAGGCTGTCGGTGTTTTGTGGATGCATTTGGACGCGGATCAAAAAGTTAGATACGTGTCTTACAAAGACGGTCTCGGATTTTTCGAGTGCTTCAAAATATGCCCTCATCTTTCTGTGTATGACCCGCAGCGTAACACAGATCCCTACTACCTCGTCCAGGAGGAAAAGGAAGACAAGTGGTACAATTTTAATTTCGAAAGAAGAGAAACTCTTGCGGTCGAAGACTGGAAATGCTTTTTTGACGTTGTTTTTCAGAGAAGGGAAGAACTGTTGAAGCACAAGGCCAAAATTTTGAATCCCCTCATTCAAAAAATTGACGGTGACGCCTCCT
>JAIYDG010000674.1 GCA_027487625.1 Bacteroidota bacterium | reverse complement strand
ATTACCAAAAATAGGCAAGCGAAATAGTCGTTGGAGCATTCAACAAAATTTAGAAACCGAAACTATTAAATCGGCTATTTACACATGATTAAACCCGGAGAAATACAGCAAAAGGCAAGGGCAGTCGGGGTTCGAGACCAGCAGATAGAAAAGGACTATATTCTTTCGTGGATTCTATTTGGCATTTCAAAACATGAGCAACTTTCAAATGCAATTGTTTTCAAAGGAGGAACTGTTTTAAAGAAAGTATATTTTGAAGATTATCGTTTTTCGGAAGACCTTGATTTTACATTGCTAAATAGCGAAACAACCAACGAACTGATTTTTGAGTGGTTCAAAGAGGTATTTGAATTCATCAAAGAAGAAGCCAATATTCCGCTAGAAATCTTTGAAAACAATGAGCATGTAGATAGCGGCATCAATATTTACATCATTTACATTGGGCCGCTTGGCGGACAAGGCAATAACAAAAGGGTAAAAGTTGATATTTCACGCAGTGAGCAATTGGTGTTTGAACCTGTAATGAAAGATGTATTTGTTGACTACACCGATTTGGAAACATACCAATTGCTTTGTTACCCATTAGAAGAAGTATTGGTAGAGAAAATGCGGTCGGTAATGCAGCGAATGCAAGCCCGTGATTTTTATGACATCTGGTATTTGCTTGAGGAACACGGCATGGATGCAGGTTTTTACCTGAACGAATTTGAAACCAAATGCAAAAGCAAAGATTTAAAGCATACAGATTTTTTGCAAAAATTAAAGGAACGTTTGCCTCAATACAAAGGCAGGTGGCAAAGCTCTATGAGCGAACAAATAAAAGACTTGCCAGACTTTGAGCAAGTGGAAAGATAAGTGCAACGACACCTTAAAAAATTGAATCTCTAACAATGAATATAGTCTGGATAGAAAATAACTTACAACAACTCGTGTGGTCTTTTTTAAAAGAGAGTTTCATTTCTGATGTTCAGTTCTTCGTATGAATATTTGGGGTAAAAAACACCAATTTCTTGTACCTGCAAAATTATAAAGTCAGACGAATCACTGAACCTCGTTTGAGCCAAAACCAATTGTAGATTTAGGAGCTATAGCTGTTCATGTTTACTCAATTCTTAGTTCCATGATATAGCACAACGCTGATAGAAATATCTATGACAACACTTCTATCAGCTATTTTACAAAGACATAAGAGAACTCTATATTAACCAAGTGAATGGAACCCTACTTTGTTTCCTTCCGTATCGATAAAAAGTGCAATAAAGCCTCTGTTTTCACCAATAGCAGTTTTCGGTAGAATAACTTTTCCACCGGCGCTTTCTACTCTACTTAATGGAACAGAAAGATCATTTCCGCCATCTAAGTATATCGTTGTGCCTGTCATTGTAGGAACAAAGTTTTCACCGCGGGCAATTGCTCCACCAAACGCGCCTTTTTGAGGATCAGATGGTAGATATGCATATTGCATGTTAGGATTAGGGTCAACCTGAATTTGAGCATCTAAAATTGTAGCATAAAATGCTGTTGCTCTTGCGAAATCTGTTGCTGGGATTTCAAACCAATTTAGTGTATTAACCATGGTTGTTAAAGTTTATTTGTGTTTGTTTTTTTTGATTTGTTAAGTTTAAAACTTTGGAAAGTTTCCGCTTATATGATTCCTAAATCAAAATGTAAATTTTAATTGGCTATAACTTCATAAACCGCGTTAATATTGCCCTTTGTAGCTTTTGAATACGAACAAATCGATTTAGAGACTTCTATTAGTTTTTGAGCAGTATCGTAGTCTACATCATTTATTTTAATTAAAAGAAGGGCCCCAAGATCAAAGTTTCCGTTATCGTGTAAAACACCAATTTTTGCTGTTACTGTAACTTCACCAATTTTAATTTTTTCAATTCCAGCCGCAATTGTTACACTTGTGCCAAAACAAGCCGACCAAGCTGCAGCGAAAAGTTGTTCTGGATTGGTTGCTCCGCCAGCACCTCCCATTTCTTTTGGAAATCGGATATCGATATCCAATACCCCATCTGATGATTTTGCATGACCATTACGACCCGCTAAGCATGTTACTTCAGCTTCATAAATTTTTTCCATTTTTTATTTTTAACTAATTATTTTTTGTTTTTACTCTACACTCAAATAGTAACTAATATGATTTTATTTGATATGTTAATTACTTCGTTTTATTTTTGTAGTGCAAATATTCAGAGTTAAGATGTTTCTGACAAGTAGGGTATTTTAAATGTGTAAGTATGGAAAAATATACTAATATTGATAATGAGGATATTAATAAGGAAGAAAAAATGGTTTTTGATGAAAAATCTTGCCCGGTAACAGCAACTATGCAAGTTTTAGGTGGAAAATGGAAAGCTATTTTAATTAATGCTATCTATCATACCTCTCCTGCAAGGTTTGGTGAATTGAAGCGAAGTGTCAAGGGAATTACTCAATCAATGCTTACTCAGCAGTTGAGAGAATTAGAAGATGATGGGATAATAAGCAGGAAAATTTATGCCGAAATTCCCCCTAAAGTCGAATACACTTTAACCGAGTTTGGGCTTACATTGTCACCCATAATGATATCAATGGCGAATTGGGGAAAAGAATATAGAATGAAAAAGCAAAATGTTGAATAGACTAAAGTTTATGACTATTTTATTTAGCTCATTAATTTTGAAATCATACTTCCATATTCGAAAATATTGTCCTAATGCT
>JAIYDG010000657.1 GCA_027487625.1 Bacteroidota bacterium | reverse complement strand
TATTCGATAATGGTGAAAAAGCGCTATTGGATCAGAACTATAGCTTAGTAAGAGAAATTTCATACTATTTACTTTCATTGATTGATAAAGAACATCTTAAAAATGATGAACCTGCAATGAAAGCAATCATTGGTATCAAGTAATTTTATAGTTTACACCCTAATAATTTACTCAAAATCAATCTAAAACCTGAATACTTTGTTTATTCCTGCGGGCTTGCTTTCCTTTGAAGGAATTTTAGTACTTATCAAGAATCATTATGTCGTTTATCTATCAAATAAAATTAGGAGGAGTTAACAACCTTTCCGATGCCAGATTTGCAGCAGCAGTTGGGATTAATTATATCGGATTTAGTTTCAACCCTTCAAATCCTGCTTATATCCCACCAATAAAAGCAAAAGAAATTATTGATTGGACAAGTGGCTCTCATATAGTAGGAGAATTTGGTGAACAGGATATTGAAGAAATTCAGACGATTTCAGAACTGCTCAATATAGATATAATTGAACTTGAAAACGATTTACTTCCAGATGAATTAGGTTCTTTTGAGTTACCCATCATCAAAAAAATTAGTTTAAATGACTTCAATCCTGAAATGTTCTTCCAACTAATAAATGCTTATACAGGTAAAGTACAGTCTTTTCATTTTTACGATTGGGAACATTTGCTAATTAAAAATACCGGTCTTATAAAAGAAGTAAAAGAACAAGTGTTTATCGACTTAAACCCAAATTTAGAAAACTGGAAATCAATAATAGCAGAAATTAATCCATTTGGCATTCATTTAAGTGGCGAAAACGAAGAAAAAACTGGCATACGTGATTTTGATGAATTAAACGATTTAATAGAACAACTTACGCTATAATGGAAAAGTTATATTTGGTGTTATCACACAAAAATTTGCGTTATGCATTTTTAATTGGTTTATTACTTTTATGCATTTACCAATTAAAAAAATATAAGCCATACCCTACTGGTGATGCACTTGAATATAGCTTAGTAACAGAAGCATTATTTCAGCACCAAAGCCCTGATATTTTAGCAAGTGATATTCTTACATTCAAAGAATCAACTGAAAAAAACAGACCTTGGAATGAACTAGGAAAAAATGAATGGTATAGTGTTTTTAAAGATAGTATTCAGACTTTTAAAAATGGGTCAAATACCCTTCTAAAGACCGATTTTCATGGTATAACCGGAAATGAAAACAGAAAGGTTTACAGTATTCATTTTATTTCTTATTCAATTTTTGCATTGCCCTTTAGAATCATTTTCGAAATAATAAATGTTGAACCATTAAAAGCATTTATCGCTTTAAATATCTTCATTATGTTGTTAGTGGTTGCATACATTTTATTCTTTTTAAAAGCCAAAAATCATTTAAAAATTCCTCTGAGTTTATTATATATAATTTCACCATTAAGTTGGTATATTTCTTGGGTTCATGCCGATTATTTTATTGCTGCATTAGCTTGTTTAAGCATTTTACTTTACGCCGATAAAAGGTATTATTTATCGATTGTAGTTATGGCACTGGCGGCTACGCAAAATCAAACATTTGTATTGATAACAGCAGCAATGGGATTTAAACTTTGGATGGATGAAAAGTACTCCATCAAAACATTTTTACGCTTACTATTTCCGGCAATTATTTGTGTTTTACATCCAATTTATAACAAGATTCTTTTTAATGAATGGAGCCTAATAACATTTTTTAAGTATACAGATAGTGCCAACATATCTATAAAACGATTCTCTAGTTTTTTCTTCGATTTAAACCAAGGAATGATTATTGCTTTTCCAATATGGATGTTACTTGGAACTTATTTTTTAATAAAATCAAAAAAACAATTAAAAGACATTTTTTCAACTGAGCTAATTTTTGTTTTAATCATCTTAATTAGCATAATTCCAAGTTTATCATTCAATGCTTGGAACCTTGGTCAGGCAGTTGTAAGCAGGTATGCCATTTGGTTTGGAGCAATTCTAATGGGTTATGTGCTTTCAAAATCTGCTTTGTTCAAAAATGGAATAATGATACTTTTAATACTTCAACTGAGTCTGAGTTTATTTGTCTTTAAAAAGAAAGGCTTTTTTATTCCTGAATGGGATAATGAAGAGATAAAACCACATGTGGCTATGATTTGGAATAAGTTTCCAAACTTATATAATCCGGAACCAAAAATATTTTATGAAAGAACCCAGAAGAAATGGCTTGATGTTGTGAATCCAAGTGGATTTCCTGCTTATTATACCAATTCTTCAAATGGATTAGTTAGCAAAGTTCTGGTACATAAAAATCATCCTGAATCACTTTTGTACCCTGGCTCAGACAGCAGCAATGTTGAAACAATAATGGCTGAATTGAATTTTGATCATCGAGGATTTGCTTATTATCATCCTAAAAATTAGGAGGAGCGTTTAGCAGCTATTAGAAGTTGGTGCCTTTGACTACGAGTATAGTTGCGTAGCTAAATTTTCCATGTATCCTAAATGTTTTTGTTTAACACAAAGCCACCAATTTCTTGTAGGTGTTTTTATTGGTAGTTATTCTCGAATGTCTGTAAGATATTTTCTTATTGATTTACTTGTATTATTCTTCTTGTCATTCAGTAAGTTGTCAATTGCGTAGCTGTAAGCAAATGCACAACCTAAACATACAGGAACAGATAGTTTACTTTTTTTTAGTTTATCCAATTTACTTTTTGTCAAGCTGTCTAAATTCTTTTTATCAATTAGTAGCAAAGCTTGAATTGATAAGTATTTTGTCGCTGGAATATTACTATCAAGAAGTTTAATAAGTAGGTCTATACGATTGTCTTTAAGTAAAGTCTTAGTATATTCGATGTTTATTGTTGTTATACCAGCCCAGCCACAACCAGTTCCAACCAAATTCTCGCAACTGTCTAAGAGGTAATGATAAATACGATCATGCTGTTTAAGCTTGTTTCCTTGAGCAAAAGTTGTTAAGGAAAAACTTGTCAAAACAAAGACAATAAACACAGCCTTTAATTTGTTTCTTATAGCAGACATTATAATTTCTGGTAGCGTTTTGAATATTAGCGATAGGTGTGCGTTTGAACTCAAACTTAACTTAGGTAAACGAATTTATCAACCACTAAAATCCCATCCAACGGAAACGAATTGTACGCCTATTGCAATTGTGCTGTTAGCAGCAGTACTATATTGTCGGTAGAAGTGATGTTTCATGTTTTATTTTGTCATAAAAATGCCTTTGAAAATTGAATTGGGAAATTGTTAAACTAGAAATTATGATTTCTCTTTCTGAAAGTTTTATTTTCCATTTCATTATTAAACTCCAAGGTAGTTTGTTGGAGGAATATTCTACAATTTCTTTTATTTCGTCAAAGCTTATCAAGTTAGAATAGTCGCCCTGAATAATTTTAAAAGTTTTGTCAAAGACTATTAATTCTGTTTGTTTAGCAGATGATAAATGATTGAAAAACAAAAAAACAAAAAATCCAATTGCAAATATGGAAAAAAGTGTCCAAGCAATTATGTCTGTCAGAGTGAGTTCATTGATACTATCAAATTTTAAATAAATAAAAAACAGAATTAGAAATGTAAAAAAGATTGGCAAAAGCCATAAAGTAATAAGTCTGCTAGCATTAAAAATATATCTTTCTTCCATCACTGGCCATTTGTTATATGTTCTTGTCATTCAAAGTATTACTCCTAACTCCCATACTTCCCCAATACTTCAAAAAAAGCATCTAATTCTTCTTTTGAATTGTAAATATGGGTTGATAAACGCAATGAATTCAATCCGTTTTCATGCACCACACGAATCCTGAATTTCTTATCAGCACAATATTGGTAAACCTTTGCGGCATCTGTACCCTTCAACCTAAAACCATTTACTCCTGCTCTAGAAATATATTCGGTTGGTGTTATCAATTCGATTTTATCGCCCATTGCCAATAATTTTTCTTGGGCATAAGAGCCTAATTCGAAAATGCGATTGTAAATTTTATCGGGACCAATGGTATTAAAAAAATCGATTGCTGCATCTACTCCTTTATACAAACCCAATGATTGTGTGCCTCCATAATAACGATGAGATGAATCTGCATAGGTGCCCATTTCCGGTGGATTCAAAGCCATATTCCATTTGGCATTATCACTTCCTGCTCCTACAAAATAAGTTTGAAGAGTTTCTCTGAATTCTTTTCTTACATATAAAAATCCAGTTCCTTTTGGACCTAATAACCATTTATGAGTACACGATGCATAAGTATCACAACCCATATCATGCAAATCGAGATGAATCATTCCAGGACCGTGAGCCCCATCAATTATTGAGAAAATCCCCTTTTCATGAGCTAGTTTACATATCTCTTTTGCAGGAAGAATTTGTCCCTGTGTACATGGAATATGCGGTACAGCAATGGCTCTGGTTTTTTTGCTGATGAGCGAATTGATTCGGTTTAATGTTTCTGCTGCTGTAGAAGCAGGTTCAAATGTTTTGATAACAATACCATCCAGTTTTCTTCTGTTGAGCCATGGAAAAGCATTTCCAACATGTTCATGAGTAGTTAAAATTACTTCATCACCTTTTTTTAAAGGAATTCCCCAGCAAGCAATATTAATTCCATCTGTTACATTGTGTGTGAGTGCAATTTCATCATCTGAAGCACCCACAAAATCTGCAATTTTCTTTTGGGTTGATTCCCAGCCACCGTAAGCACCAAACTGGTCACCATCCATCATCCCTTTTTTAACAGCTTCTATTACAGGATATGGCGATGGGCCCATGGTTCCATTATTGAGGTAAGTTGAATCTTTTTGTAAAGGGAATTGTAAACGCAAAGCCTTCCAAAACAAAGTTTCATCTTTATCAGATAATGTCTTAATTTCTTGTAAAGAAGGAATTAAACTCGTTCCTGAAACCTCTTTGAGAAACGTAGCTGAAATAAGAGCAGCTCCAGAACTTTTAATAAAGTTCCTTCTATTGTTTGGATTTGGTTGGCCCATTATCAAATTTGATTAATTGATTTGAATATGACAAGGATTATTTTTTGTTAATACTTTAGAATATTTTGACTGAAAATGAAGTATTAAAAACAAGTATTCAGCTTATCATCTGGCTAACTGCATAAATTGGCTTAAAAAATATAACTTCGCAGCCCAAACTTTTTTCTATACATGCAAAGTTATCAGGTAATTGGTTTAATGAGTGGAAGTTCCATGGATGGGGTTGATTTGGCTTGTTGCGAATTTTCCTATAAAGATAGCAATTGGGAATATAAAATTATTGCTGCTGAGACCATTCCTTATGACGAAAAATGGAGAGTAAGGCTTTCTCAATTATATAAACAACCCATTGATTTGTATGCCAAAACCGACGCCTTTTATGGCAGGTATTTGGGCATACTCATTAAAAATTTCATACAAAAACACCAAATAAAACCACAATTGGTGGCTTCACACGGACATACAATTTTTCACCAACCTCTTGCAGGTTTCACCGCTCAAATTGGTGATGGTGCTGCCATTTCAGCAATGTGTGGTTTGCCTGTAGTAAATGGTTTCAGAAGTATGGATCTTGCTTTTGGTGGTCAGGGTGCGCCTTTGGTTCCTGTTGGCGACAAATTTTTATTTCCAAATGAAGAAGCTTGTTTGAATTTAGGTGGTATTGCCAATATTTCATTTTTAAAAGATGGAAAACTAAAAGCATTTGATATTTCTCCATGTAATATTGTGATGAACAGAATTGCTCGTTGGCTTGGACATAGTTTTGATGCAGAAGGCAGAATTGCTGCAACGGGAGAAGTTGATCCTATTTTATTGAATGAATTGGAGCAACTCGATTTTTATCAAATCAACAAAGCAAAATCATTGGGCAGAGAATGGATTAATGCAGAATTCTGGCCAATTATAAAAAAGTACCAGGATACGAGTGAAGAAGAAAAAATGGCAACCATTGCAGAGCATATTGCTTTGAGAATTGCAGCCGTATTAAATGAGAACCAAATCAACAAAGTTTTAGTAACAGGCGGCGGAACTTTTAATAGCAACCTTATCAAACTGATTCAAAGCAAAACAAAAGCACAATTGGTTTTGCCTGATGAAATGACCATTCACTTCAAAGAGGCATTGATTTTTGCCTTTTTAGGAGTATTAAGAATTAGAAACGAAGAAAATGTCTGGAGTGAAGTTACCGGTAGTAAAACAAACCATATTG
The DNA here is from genome assembly GCA_027487625.1 of Bacteroidota bacterium. Lineage (GTDB taxonomy): Bacteria > Bacteroidota > Bacteroidia > UKL13-3 > UKL13-3 > CAISCU01. The sequence goes on along the minus strand of JAIYDG010000657.1, from coordinate 10,046 downwards.
GAGGCGCCCTCTGGGGAAATTTTAAAGATATTATTTAAGCATCAAACCTATAAAAAACCACAAGCATGCAATTAGAAAAGCTGATTAAAAAGTACGAAGACAAACAACCCGAAATTGTTTTTGAATGGAAAGATAGTGAAACCGAAGCTGAAGGCTGGGTAGTGATTAACTCGTTAAGAGGAGGAGCTGCCGGAGGTGGAACACGTATGAGAAAAGGTCTGAATAAACATGAAGTTACTTCCCTTGCTAAAACAATGGAAATTAAATTCACTGTAGCAGGTCCTGCAATTGGTGGAGCAAAATCAGGTATCAATTTCGACCCTGCTGACCCTAGAAAAAAAGGTGTTTTGGAACGTTGGTATAAAGCAGTTTATCCGCTATTGAAAAACTACTATGGTACTGGTGGCGATTTAAATGTTGATGAAATTCATGAAGTAATTCCAATTACCGAATCATACGGTTTATTGCACCCACAAGAAGGTGTGGTTAATGGCCATTTTAAAACCGATGAAACCAGCAAAGCAAAACGAATTGCAAACTTAAGAGAAGGTGTTTCTAAAATTATTACAGATGATCGTTTTTCTCCTGAGGTTTCTCGTAATTATGTTATTGCCGATATGATTACTGGTTTTGGTGTAGCTGAAGCTGTTCGTCATTATTATAGCATTTGGGGTGGAAACGTAAACATGAAAAGAGCCATCATACAAGGATGGGGAAATGTTGGTGCAGCAGCGGCATATTACTTAAGTTTATATGGTGTAATCATTGTTGGAATCATTGATAGAAACGGTGGGATTCTAAAACCGGGTGGATTTTCTAAAGAAGAAATCAAAGACCTATTCATAAAAAAAGATGGTAATACTTTGGTGGCAAGCGATATGATGTCATTTGAGGAAATCAACGAGAAAATATGGTCAGTTGGAGCAGAAATTTTTGTACCTGCAGCAGCTTCTCGTTTGGTTACCAAAGAACAGGTTGATATGATGAAGGATAATGATTTGGAAGTAATTAGCTGTGGTGCAAATGTACCTTTTGCCGATTCAGAAATCTTTATGGGACCAATTGCAAATTATACTGATGACCAAGTATCAGTATTACCTGATTATATCGCAAATTGTGGTATGGCAAGGGTATTTGCTTATTGTATGAGTAATGATGTAGTTGATTTAACTGATGAAGCTATATTTAAAGATACATCAAAAACCATTTGGCAAGGTTTGATGAGAGTACATCAATTCAACCCAAAACCAAAAGGAATTTTGAAAAAGGGAATGGAAATGGCATTGGTTAATTTAGTAAAATAATAATAATGGAAAACTTCAACTGGGATGAAATCTACTGGGGAAACTCATTGCGTGACTATATTAGTTTCGCACTGATTTTACTTTTAGGTTTCATCTTTAGTGGAGTATTTGCCAGAATATTTTCTTGGGTTGCTTACCGATTATTCAGAAGGTTTAGCAAAGGAAAATTTTTCGATGAGTTTTTAAGGTTACTCAAAAAACCTTTTAATAACCTGGTTCAATTAGTAATAGTTTATGCTGCTTGCTCCAGATTAAGTTTTCCGATAGAATGGCATATTGCAAGTGGACAGGAATTTGGTTTAAGATGGTTAATTCATACCGTCTTTCTTGTTGCCATCATTGTAGGAATTATGCGTGTTTTTAAACGTGGTGTTGATTTTATGGAATACGTATACATTCACCATGATGAATCTCCAATAAGTCCAGATTTAGCAACTTTTATCAGAAGACTTGTACAAATTCTGATTTATATCCTCGGCTTTTTTGTCATTCTTGCCAAAGCTTTCGAAGTAAATATCACTGCTGTTATTACCTCATTAGGAATTGGTGGATTAGCTATTGCATTGGCAGCACAAGATACCCTTGCAAATCTCATTGGTTCATTTATTATTTATATCGATAAACCCTTTAATGTAGGTGATATTGTTGAAGTAGGAGAAATTACAGGTGAAGTTGAAAAAATTGGCTTTAGAACTACCAGAATCAGAACACTAGATAGAAGTTTATTGATTGTTCCCAACAAGAAAATTGTTGATTCCAATCTCAATAATATTTCTCAAAGTAACCAAAGACGAGTTAAATTCAAATTAGCTTTAACTTACTCTAGTGATCCAAAATCAATACTCACGATAATTGAAGATATCAAAGGTTTTATTCTTGAAGAAATGCCTTTAACTTCAGATGAAATTACAGTACGTTTTATTGATTTCGATTCGAGTTCCCTCAATATTTTGGTTATTTATTTTGTGAACTCCAATATCTATGAAATCAAAGCAGAAGTAAAGGAACGTATCAACATTAAAATTCTAAATTGCATCGAAAAACGTGGATGTAAATTTGCGTATCCTACACAGACGGTTTATGTGCAGAATCCATAAATTATCAAATAATATTGATTATATAATTCTGTTCCTACTCAAGTAAAAACTTCCTGCTTTCAATTGCTTCAGCGTTTTTTATCATCAATAAATAAACACCTTTTGGCAATTCATCAAGATTCATTTTAAAAGAATTTGTTTTTGCTTTTTCATGTTTGATGCAAGCTCCATTCATAGAAAAAATCTTCAACTCAGTTTCAATACTGGTTGGATTATTAATTACTACTTCAATAAAATCTTTAGCAGGATTAGGAAAGATTTCTAAACCCAAATCTGTTTTTGAAAGCAATGAATTTCCTGTTGGAATAGCAACTCTGAAAACAGAATCAAGCACCATCACACTGTCGATCCAGTTATAGGCATGAATGCCATAAACTCCATATGCAGCAAGACTATCAACAGTAACTGTAAATGAAACCATGCTATCATTTATTACTTTAATTCCGCTTGTTTTGATATTGATACTTACTTGTTTATTCTGAATATACTTAATAGTAACAGTATTAGATTTTGTAGAAAAATGGGTTCCGCTACAAATCAAAGTATCGATATAACTTGATTTTCTATTTCTTTCTATAATAGAAACTGAAAGCAATTTTGGAGTTCTTTCAAAAGGTAAAACTGTAAATGAAGCAGGTAATTCAATTAAACCGGCCAAAGGATCAACAATTCTAACATCATAAGCGCCCAATGAATCTAATTGTAAAAGAGTGATGTTGACCCTTACTGTTGAATCATTTACAAGGGTGTAAGAATTAACTGGTAATTTAAAATTTCCTTTTCTGATTAAAAGTGAAAATCCCGGCAAACGTTTAAGGCTAGTGCCCGAACAATTAATTTGTAGGTCGATTGTTTTTCCTTTAGCAGCGCTAATAGGAGAAATATCTTTAATGAAAGGATAAGTGAATTTTTTCACAAAACGATCATACCTTTTTACCACTGTTCCATTCGGATCTAATAAAGCACGTGCCATATAACCCTTGCCTCCCTTTGCCAACCATTGGTATTCGATGGTTCTTTGAGAAGAATCTATTCCAAGAAAACTATTGATACTTCTCCAGCCTGATGTTGGCATTCTACCATACAAATTAGTTGAAGCAAGACTGCTTATTTTCACCAAAATTACCTGGCAACTTGTATCAGGTAAAATCAATAATCCGGATGCTATACAAGTTATTGTATCAAACACATTGATTTGTGCTCGTAATGAATCATAACCAATGGTACCAAGAATGGGTGCATTAAAATCGAATGGTGTACCATATTTGCCATACTTCAAACTATCTCTAAAACTATTGCCATAAGTAATGGGAAACTTCAAAAAACTAATTGCTAAACCCAGCATATTATTGTTGGGCCTGTCAAGAATCATTTTGACTCCTGAACTATCAGCATACTCATAATGTGCACCATTTCTACCATTAACAAGCAAGTTGGTATAAGTAGGAGCATTTACAGGCACCGAACTAAATGTAATAGAATCATACAAATACGAATGAGGAACTGATGAAAAATCCCAGGTTTTATTCAAGCCAGTTTTTAAAGCAATTGTGCTGATATTAGCTGCAGCTGGAGTATCAGATTCATACCTCATAAAATCACCAGGAAAAGCATAATCTTCTCTAGTAATAGTAATTTGAGCATTTAATCTTACAAAAGAAACAAACAACAATAATAATAGGAGCGATTTTTTAATCATATAAGCGCGTTTTCACTGATAAATAGATGCTGCATAATAGCCCTTTTAAAAAAGAAAATTTCTTAGAGAACACATAAAAGTATTAAGCTTAATAAAATTTAAGGTGAAGTGATTTTGATTAAAATAAAACTTAATAATAGATGGAAATCAAACTCATAAAAAGTATATAATTACTTATTAAACTTTTACTAATACTTTGTGAATCATAAACCACAGTTTAAAAAAAGATTAATTTGCTTAAAATTTAAATTATGAAACAAATTATATACTGCCTAATATTTGCCTTCGCTTTTTTTACACATTCAAATAGTTTTGCCGCGCATCTAATAGGCGGAGAGATGACCTATAGGGCTATACCCAATAATCCAAACCAATACCAGATTAACTATAAAATGTATCGCGATTGCAGCGGAATAGCATTTTGTAATTGTGGTCCGGGACCACTTTCAGGTTCATGTTCAGTTAGTGTTTCAATAACCGGAGCTCAAGGTATATGCACAGGGGCTTCTTTTGGAAGTACAACACTTTCAATTGTGACAGCGGGCAGTGGATATGATATTGTACAATTATGTAATACATCAAAAACAATTTGCTCCAATTGTGGAACGCGCACACCGGGAAGTTTTACTCCGGGAGTTGAGATATATACCTTTACAGGAATTGTAAACCTAGGCGGAATTCCACCTAGCTGTTGTTTGGTGAATATTGGCTTTTCCGATTGTTGCAGAAACAATGCAAATACTATCCTGGCTAATCCTACTGGTACAAATTATTATGTTGGCGTTAGTATCAATAGATGTATAACTGGTCCAAATACTTCACCAATATTCAATAGTGAACCTGAATTTGTTGTCAGACAAGGAAATAATCAGATTATAGATTTAAGTGCCACCGATGCTGACGGAGATTCACTTAGTTATAATCTTTCTGCTGCCAAAACAGGCCCATTAACTACAGCTACATACCTGGCTCCTTTTAGTCAATTCTTTCCATTTCCTTATTCAGGATATCCTTTAACACCGCCTAACATACTTCCACCTTTAGGAATTAATTTGAACCCTGTTACTGGTCAGTTGCAGTTCATAGCTGTTAATACCTGGGTATCAAATCTTGCAATTGAAGTGAAAGAATGGAGAAGAATAAATGGAGTGATGACTTATCTCGGAAGTGTTATCCGCGACCATCAGTTTTATTGTGTAGCTAGCAATGCTAATAATTCACCCAACATAAAAACTTTTAATTCATCAGGTACCATTTATGACCCCAATAATCAAATTACAGATAATATCTGTCCGGGAGTAAATATTTGCAGAAAATTTGTTGCTACCGATTTGGACGCATTTGATACGACTGATTTAACAATTTCAAGTAATGCCTACTCTCTAAGCAATTTTAGTTTTACCCGTTTGTATGATAGTACAACAAGGTCTGTTAATGGACCTCAATTTGACTCGATTAGAATATGCTGGACACCAAGTACTACACATTCCTCTAACAATCCTTATATTTTTACTCTTACTGCTACAGATAGAAAATGTTCTATCAAAGGAAAATCAACTTTGTCCTATTCAATTTATGTTGGTAACATCCCCAATGCCAAAATCAATAAAAAGGTAACAGGCTTGTTGAGCAGAAAATTTACTTATTCAAAAACCAATTCCATACCCAATAATAAGAGTGCTACCATTTGGGAAATTGAAACGGTTCCAGGCTCAAATACCTATACAAGTATCAATGCCGATTCATTAGTTTATAATTTCCCTCAGATAGGTTTTTATAAAATCAAATTGGGCTTGAGCTCTTCTTGTAATACCAATTGGATTTTGGATTCTTTGCCAATTGGTGGATTTAATATCATGCCGGTTAGTGAAAAAGGAATTAAATGCAGAGGGATTTCAACAGGCTTTATTAAACTGGCAGGAGTAGGTGGAACATCACCTTACCAGTATAAATTAAACAATGGAACTTATTCTTCATTAGACTCATTTACAAACCTAAGTGCTGGCAATTATTGGGCTTATGCAAGAGATGTCAATAATCTAAGAGATAGTATTTTGATTACATTATATCAACCTGCAAATGCTATCACCCTAAGTACCATTGAAAAGAAAATAGTTACCTGCTCTGGTGATTCCAATGCAAGTATAATTTTGGGTGCCAATTTTGCAACAGGATTCAAACGTTTCAAAATGGGTATTGGAAATTTTCAGGATTCAGCCAGGTTTACAAATTTCAAATCTGGGACCTATACTTTTACTGTTATGGACTCATTGGGTTGCACCAATTCAAGTTCAATTCAATTTAGTGAACCATTACCAATTACAGTAAGCAATAGTTTTGGAAATAGAATTGCGTGTAAAGGCGATTCAAGTGGAAGTATACAATTTGTAGCCTCAGGAGGAATCAGTCCTTATACCTATAAATTTGATACAGCAAGTGAATTTAGCAGTAATAATTCATTCAGTGGTTTAAATCCCGGAACTAGATTATATCAGATAAAAGACAATAATTCATGTATAAGAAACTTTAGTATCACACATACTGAACCCAATATCAAATTAACAGCAAGTATCAATGCCATACAACCCATTTGTGCCAATACAAAAGGTATAGTTCAAATTAGTGCAAATGGCGGTAATATACCTTATACCTATGGGATTTTTAATACCACATCCGGTTCTAATTCTACTATAGGAAATATTAATCCGGGTACTTATACTTTTTACATTAAAGACTCAAATAATTGCCAGATAAATTTCCCCAACATCACAATTAACAGTGCGCCGTTAACTGGTATAAATTTGAGTTTTACCAAAAAGAATGCCTTTTGTTTTGGCTCTGCCACCGGAGAAATTATTTTATCAGGAAATGGAGGAAAAAGACCTTACTTGTTTAAGATTGATAGTCTTAGTTATACCAGTGATTCTGTATTTAGAAACGTTTTTGCAGGCTTACATCAACTATATGTAATTGATTCAAATTCATGTGTAGCATCAGACACCACGCGTATTACTCAAAATCCTGGAATGAGTTTAAGTGCAAGCACTCTTACTAATATTACTTGTAAAGGAGATTCAAATGCTTCTATATTTATGTTGGCAAGTGGAGGAACACTACCCTATTCTTATCGCATTGATAGTGGTAATTACCAAAGCAGTGCAAACTTTACTGGATTAAAAGCGGGTAATCATATCTTACAAGTAAAAGATTCTAATGCTTGTGTAAAATCCATAAGTTACACAATCTCTGAGCCTAATGTAGCACTAAGTTCAACTATTTCCATCAATCAGCCAAATTGTAATTTACCAAAAGGACAGGCAGTTTTTAATGCAATTGGAGGAGTTCCGCCTTACATTTATGGAATTGTAAATGGAGTTTCATCAAATAGTTCAACAATAAATAATCTAAATCCAGGCACTTATTCTTTTTATGTAAAAGATGATAACAATTGCCAGGTAATACTTGCTAATAAAACCGTGCTTCCTTTGCCTTCTGCACTTAGCTTTTCTTTAAGTAAAAAAGATGCTTATTGTTTCGGATCCAACAACGGAGAAATAAAGGTTTCAGGTAGTGGAGGAAAAGCACCTTATACTTATCGAGTTAATACAGGAGTTTACCAAAGTGATAGTGTACTTAAAAACTTGAATGCAGGAAGATACAGGGTAACAATGAAAGACTCTGTTGGTTGTTTGTATTTTGATTCTATTCAAATCAATCAAAATCAAGCCATACAAATTACAGTAAGTGGCAGCACAAGAATTGCATGCAAAGGAGATTCAAGTGCTAGTATTCAGGTTTCTGCATCAGATGGAGCAGGTGGATATTTGTTTAGCTTTAACAATTCACCTTACCAAACAATTCAAATCTTCAATAACTTAAAAGCAGGTGTGCAAATCATTAGTGTGAAGGATGTAGAAAATTGCACAAATTCAATTAATTACACCATAAGCGAACCACTAGTAAAACTGTCGACAACTGCCAATGTAAATCAAACAATTTGTGATTATCAAAAATCATCTATTACATTAAATACATCAGGTGGAAATCTTCCTTATTCATACAAAGTGAACAATTCAAATCCAACTACAAACCCACAATTCACGAATCTTGATCAGGGGACCTATTCTTTTGTAGTGACTGATAGTAACGGATGTAGCATCAATCTAGAAAGAACCATCAATGCTCCTTTATCGAGTTTAAGAACAAAAATCAATAGCAAAAATGTCAATTGTTTTGGCATGCAAAATGGTGAATTAAATGTGAGTGCAAGTGGTGCTCCAAAACCTTACGTCTTTAAAATCAATAACGGAAATTATTCATTGGATTCTACTTTCAAAAATCTTGCAGCAGGCACTTATACAATCACAACTCGCGATGGATTGGGATGTATAAATGAAGAAAGTAAAACCATCAATCAAGAAGCAAAAATTACAAGCACCATAACTGCAACAGGTAATAGTTGCTTAGGCGCTAAAAACGGAACTGCCTCTATCTTTATCAGAGGAGGGAAATCACCTTTTAACATCACCTGGCTAAGCAATCCAACACAATCAGGAAGCATTGCAAACAATCTAGAAAGTGGTTTATTAAGGGTATTAATTCAGGACTCTGTTTTATGCACTACATACGATTCTGTAGTGATTCCTTTTAAACCTATTTATCAGGATGAGAACATATGTGCGGTGACCTGTGATACTGCCAGTTTTAAATACCGTTTAACTTGGAATAAAACTCCGAATAAAGGAATAGCAAGTTATCAGATTTACAGAGGAAGTGCATTAATTGGTAATGTACCGTTTAGTGACAATCCTGTGTTTTTGGATGCCAATTATCCATTGCCTACAAACGGAATTGCTCCATCTTACTATTTAAAAGCAGTTGATAGTTGCGGTAATAGCTCCGGATTAAGTGATGAAACCAAACCAATACTCATGAGTGCAAGTGTTGGAGGAGGAAACATTAACCTAAGTTGGACACCTTATATGGGTAGCAGTGTAGTAAGTTCTTATCAAGTATATAGAAAAATGGGAACAGGAAGCGCTTTGGTTGTTTATCAAACTTCAGCAGGAAGTTTAAATTATACCGATACTTTTAGTGGTGCTCAAAACAGGTCATATATTGTTGAAGCAATATTCACTTTGCCTTGTTCTGGGGGAATTAGGGTGCTAAGTAATCCATTGCATGTATTTCCAAGCAGTTTAAATGAAAGTAGTTTATTGAATAATGAATATGTATTATTTCCAAATCCTGCTACTTCAAATATTAGCATCATCAATAAAAGAGGATTAAATCAAATTAAAAGTATTCAGGTAACAGATGTTTCAGGTAAAATCATTGAAAACTTTGAGTATGACAAAGCACAATCAGATATCAAACTCGATATTCAGCATTATGCCAACGGTTCCTATTTTGTTATACTGATTTTAGATAACGGAATGAAAGTAAATCTACCACTTCAGAAGAGATTATAATCAAACAAAAAAGCCATTGTGAATTGAAATTGCAATGGCTTTTTTTATGCTTGAGACTTGAATACTTACATCTCAAACTTAAATCTTGAATTCATTAAACAAATTCCTAATTATTAAACTTTTACTAATTCTATTTAAAGCTCATTTTAAGCTTTAAAAAAAAATTAAATTGCTTAAAATATCATATATGAAACGAAAAATACTCTACCTATTTATTTGTTTACTTTTTATTGGTAATACCAAAGTTAAAGCATTTGATTTCATTGGAGGTAGCTTAACATATCAACGAACTGGAGGACCTAACCAAAACGCCTATCTTGTTACTTATAAAATGTTTCGCGATTGTAGTGGAGGACCTTTTTGTGGATGTCCACTAGGACCAAATCCGAACTCTTGTTCTGTAAATTTAAATATTACTGGAGTGGAGGCTCCTTATCTTGGAGTTTCATTTGGTTCATTTACACTTACAATAGTG
>JAIYDG010000155.1 GCA_027487625.1 Bacteroidota bacterium | reverse complement strand
TTCCTGTATATAATTGTTAGTATTCGTTTCATAAAGTTAATTCTTTAACTTTATATCTATCTATTTGTGATTCATTTCCTATACTATATACTTCATTACGTTCAATTTAATACGGTTCTCTATGATTGGTTGAAATACAAAGATCGATAAACATGAGCATGTCTATTCCTGTCGTTTTCTTTCCATGTTGACTATTTGCAGGACATTCTTATGCATTATATTTGATATGATTTTTTGTTGGATTTATACTCCATAATTACTTGTTTGTATGGATGCCTCGACTATTTAAATGATTAATGCAATTGGTTTCTTTTCAAAAATAAATATTTTTTTGTCAATTGGTTTTTGTTTGTAGATGTTGATTTTCATTCGAATACATATTATTATTTGATTTGTTCTTTGTTACTCGTTACTATTTACTATTGGAGGATCTATATGATTGATGTATTTCCAACCATTCGATTCAAATACAAAATCATGATTCTTGGTTACAATTGCATTTTAGATGTTATATGACGGGATGAATTTGCATTTATTTCAGATAAAAGCACTTGTGTAAGAGAAAACATTGTTTATTTTTTTCTGTATGTACGAGTACTTGCATGTTAATATTTCATTCCTAGATGTTTCATAGTCAGGACATGTACATTTATATGTTATGTTTGATGTTTTGATTTTCATGTCATGTTTTCATTTCACATTGTTCTTTAGTACTTTTTGATCCACATTGTGCGTTTTATAATTTTTTTGATCATTCCATAAGACGAGAGTATGGTTTAATCATGTTGGATTGTGTCATGGAATTGTCATGATGATAAATTTACATACCTTTGATTTCCAAAGTGTTTATGGATGAAAAAGCTCATCAGTACCATGGTTGAGTTGTCAAAACTTGAGTTGACATTGTGATTGACATAACTGTGATTTTCAAAATGCTTTAGTAATATACTGCATGTACATGTAAAGTATCTTTCGAGCCGATTCATGCACAGGTTGGGCCATCGGCCATCGCGACCCTAACCCTGACGATGTCGATGTTCTTTTCTTTTTTTTTTTTTTTTTATCTTTTTCACGATGTTCATTTAAGTTTACGATGTTGTTTTCTATTTACGATGTTCTTTTCCGTTTCCCGTCCCCTTTTTTTTTACGATGTTCTCTTTTTTTAAACTGTTTCTTTTCTATCAGTTTTCTCTTTTCTTTCCTGACTCCTAATTTCCAAAATAATTTTTGTTTCTCTTGTTTCTGTCTTGTTGATTTTAGGGCATGGATCGTTTGATTTGGTTTCCTTCATAGTTTTACACTTCTCTTCTCTTCTCTTTTTTTTTTGGTTATCTATAGAGATGTTTATTTGTGGTTAGAGGAGGAATTTTTCGAATGATGGCACTGGACTTGTAGATGATACTTTCGTTGTTGTTCTATGATGTAGAATATACCCACCAATTGATTCATGAGCTTCACTTTTTGGTTTTCGTGTGAAAGGGGAAATGATCAGATGGCAATTATACTTATAAAAAAATAAATACAAGGATCCATGCATGAAAGGAAGAGAATGATAATACGAAAAAAAGGGTATTTGCTATCAATAGATACTTACTAGCAGTGAGTATAGATGATGTACGGTTCATCCTTGACGGGGTACATGAGCATATGAAGATGATTCGTCGATACAGACAGCTTCACCTTCATCCATATGTACATTGTCACGCTTATGTCATGAAAGCTTTGTTTTCGTCATTGCGTATCAGATTGTATTGTTTTTTTTTTAAAAAAAAATAGAATTCCTTACTCCCCCTTTTCATTTTTTTTTTTACTTTTTCTTTCATGAGGGCATGTATAAATGACATGTAGCCATGAGTTTTCTTGAGCATTTATCGGAAAACAATTAGGTTCTTTGCTGATGAGGCCTGTATGTAATCAGAACTTTTGTTCAAGGGATCTTTGCATGGGGTGCTCATGACATTATAAAGTGTTTGGACTGTAAGATAGCGTGATGCTGAGCTCCGTATGTCATGAGGTTTTGTTATCATGACATTTGAGGACTTTGGTGAACATTGATGAGTAGATCGGGACATTTGATCTATACCATGAGCACCCTGATCGTGAGCTGATGAGGATCGTTGAGCGAGTGATCATAAAGTCTGTTGATCGAGGGACCTGAGATCATAAAACCTTTCCCTTCCCCGTCCCAGAGCACATTGTCTGTACGATCATTCGCCGATTCCTTCCTCGTGTCGTGTGTTTGTAAGCTCAATATGATCATGGTGTGCTCTGATCGTGACAATCAGCTGGTATGTGTAATCGAGAGATCGTTTGATCATGAGATCGTTTGATCATGAGATCGTTTGATCATGAGATCGTTTGATCATGAGATCGTTTGATCATGGGATCGTTTGATCATAAGATCTTTTGATCATGGCACCGACCGATCACGAGATCATTTGATCACGAGATCGACTGATCAAGAGATCGACTGATCAAATAGCTCTCATGATCGTGACCACTATGCCGACAGATCGGCCATTGGGTTCAGGGAATTTAGATATGGGGTGTTTGTATTGTTTGAGAAAAGGACTGACTGAATGTATGTCGTTGAGTAAAGGCTCTATATATAGTAAGCGATCAGTGATCATCGAGTTTGTTTATATAGAGAATAACAAATTTATACCCTTGAGAAAAAAGGGCGGAGTGATCCAGAATCAGAAGGATG
>JAIYDG010000455.1 GCA_027487625.1 Bacteroidota bacterium | reverse complement strand
TTCGTTTTGGTAATTGTAGAAGCGGCCAGTGATGGGATCGAAACGATCCAAGCCCCCATTGATGCTACCGATCCAGATTTGGCCGTTTTTGCTGATCAAAATGCTGCGGATGAGGTTGCTGCTGATGGAAAAGGGATCGGCGTCGCTGTGTTGGTACTCCTTAAAAATATTGTATTTGGGATGGTATACCACCAGCCCTTTGTCACTTGTTCCCAGCAGGAAGGTTTCATCATTAGGAAAAAATTTCATTGCACGGATGGCTTTGTCCTTGCCATTTAGCCCCACATCGTAGGCCACTTTATCAAGTCCAGTATCCAGCACTTGAAGTCCGTTTTCTGTGCCTACCCAAAACTGCTTTCCTCCATGCTTCAACAAACAATACACCACGTCACTCTTCAATCCATCTTTAGCCCGCAAAGCCCGAAAAGTGGGTTTCCGATAGTCAAAAATATTGACTCCGCCTCCCATCGTTCCAATCCAGAGCCGCCCCTGATCATCTTCACCAATGGCAGTAATATGATTATTACTCAAGCTTTTAGGATTTTTCATCTGATGCTGGTAGCGGGTAAATCGATTTAGTTTGCTGTCGTAGTGATTCAAACCGTTCAGCGTGCCAATCCAGAGTCGATGTTGGCTGTCCTCATAAATACAGGTCACGTAACTGTCACTCAGGCTGTAAGGGTATTTCGGGTCGTATTTGTATACCGTCATTTGATACCCGTCGTAACGATTCAGGCCGTCCCGAGTGCCCAGCCACATGAAGCCCCGATGATCCTGGTGGATGGCTTCAATGGTGCTGTTGGCAAGGCCGTCTTCATTTTGGATGTGTTTGAAGTGGAGTTTGGGTTTTTGAGGTTGGGGGTATCCCCTGGGTAACAGGCTCAAGAGGATAAGCCCCAAGCAGCACAAGTGCCTTAGGAAGAAGTAGTTACACTGGCTATTTGTTACTCCCCTCACTTCACGTAATTTATAGTGCCTTAGTTTTACTATCTTTAGTGACTAGAAACCGTAATTTAGCTGTTTAATTATCGATTTCATGATAAGGTGCTCAATTTGTTTGGCTAAAATCAACCCATTTTATGAACATTGCTGAACCCTTTCTGCCTTTTCCATTTGCCATTCAGGTCAATATTCATGATCGAAGTTGGGATTTTTTACTCAGTATCGATGAAACAGGTCAGGTCTTGGAAGCAATTCCCGCGGTTTTTGAGCTGCCCGTCATCACTCAAAAATTGACAATCGGGGAAACCGACGGCCAGTTAGAGCGAAAACTTTGGGCTTATCCCAATTTATTAAAATACTTGTTGCCATTGGCTTTGGCGGGGAAACTGCCTTCACACGCACAAAAATTGGAACCATTACTTGAAGAGATCAAGCAACGTTTGCAAAAAAGAGGCTTGATGTGGCAGCAAATACCCTTTGAAACCATCCCAGATTCTTTTGCCAAACAGGTTTTAGAGGCTTTTGGTGCCAACGCTGAAGAATCTTCCAATTTAAAAGAGCTATGGGAAAAAGTAGTATTCATTATTGAAAATCCGAATAGTTGGCCAATCAATGAGGTCCGGTTTCTTGGTTATAACCATCCTGGCTTTGCTGCTGTTTTTTTTCCTGCTATAACCCCTTTCTACGAGGCTAATTTTCAACCCGCTTTTTTTGAAAATTTACAAAATGCAAAATCAGCAAGAGTAAAACGTTACCTATTGGAGGAGTTGGCCAGGCCTTCTTGCCTGCCCTATTCAAGTGGCATCTTATTTGCATTGAGCGATTACACTGATGGAGACAAGGATATTTATGATGGAATTCTGCAATTTTATGCGCAATCATCCAACCTGGACGACTATCATTTTGAGAAAATCATGGATATTCTCAAACAGTACCCTACGCCCCGCACAAAAGAAATTGGGATTGAAATACTTCATGCAAATAAACGGCGATCTGCCCTTCATGTAACAAAAATATTGATTGACATCGGTGTGCCACAAGGGGAAATCGTGGCGATAATGATGCCTTTTTTCAAATCTGCCGACCCATACATTGCTGAAGCAGCTTATAGTATTTTTGGAGAATGTATTTCTAAAGAATTTTTACCGAGCGCAACGGAAACCCTAGATCTTTATGTAATTGCGCTTTCCAAACAACGAGAATCGTACATTACCAATTATGTCTCCGGAATAGCCTCAAAAACGGGGATACATCTCCTGACAAACCAGTTGTATGATTTGTTGCAACACGAAATTCCTTCAGTCCGGGAAGGCATCCTGGGGCTGATCATTGGGCTATATCATCGGAAGCAGGTTTCCTTTGCCGCTTTTATGTCACCTCAAATGGTTGATCGATATTGGAATTTGACCAATGACCCCAATTCGAAAGTGTCCATAATGGCGATAAGGATGATTAGCATAATCGGATTTGAACAAAAAAGGGAAAATTACATTGATTTATTGCTGGAAATAGCTGGTAAAACTCAGGATGAAAATATCCTAAGCGCAGCAATCAGATCAATCAATGATATTTTAGAAGTTATTCCTTATCAATTTCAAATAGAGCCCTTATACCTGGAAGTTCTGGAAGTCACAGATTACTTTTCCAGATACGAAACCCTTTACGGACTAAGGTTTTCTCCCAACCGAGCATTCAAGAGACGCTTGCAAAAAAAATACAAAGACGATGCCTTCGATTTGGTCCGGATGGGTGCAATGAACCTGTTCCGAGTGCCTTTTCGCGGTCTGCGTATCTATTGGCTAGAAACCTCTGAAAGATTCAAGAGAATTTTTCGCCATGAAACGTATTAAATTTCAGTACCTTCCATGAATACCTTTGAGCCTTTTATTCCCTTTCAATTTACCATGCAGGTAAGCATCGAAGAGCGATGCTTGGATTACCTACTTACGGTGGATGAAAGTGGTCATGTGTATGAAGCCATCCCTATGGTTTTTGAACTTTCTTCAAATGCGCAAAAATTAGTATTGGGCAAAACGGATGGTCAGTTGGAGCGAAAAATCCTGGCGTATTCCCGCTTGTTCAAGTATTTACTGCCTATGGTCTTGGCTGAGAAATTAACTGCTTATCAGAAGCAGATGGCCCCATTGGTTGAAGAGATTCAGCGGCGTTTGGCCGAAAGGGGGATGATTTGGCAAAATTTGCCCATTGCTGAGCTGCCCAATTGCTTGGCATTAAATATATGCACTATTTTTCTCAATCCAACGCAAATTGATGCCACTGAAAAAGAACTATGGGAAAAGATAGCATACATCATTCAACATCTTGAAAATAAACCAGCTGAAGCGCTCTACGAATTACTAAGAACACGTTCTCTCACCGTTGCCCATTTCGTCATGGCCATTATCCCCTTTTTCGAACTCTACGTTCAAGTTGGCGCCTTTGAATACTTAGCCTATACCAAATCTGAAACCATAAAACGCTATTTATTGAATGAATTGGGTAGTACTTCTTTTGAGCGTTATGCTGGAGGCATATTGAGGGGCTTAGAAGTATACCAGCCAGGAGGAGAAGATATCTACAATGCTGTTGTTTCATTTTATCAACGAACAGATAAAAAAAGGGACGATGGGTACCATTTGGTCAAAATTCTGGATGTGCTTGAACATTATCAAACTCCTCGTGTAAAAGAAATTGGATTAGAACTGCTTCGTTCATGTCACCATGGAGCAGCTCCTTTTGCAGCAGAAATGCTACTGAAAACAGGTGTAAAGGAAGAAGAAATCGTTCAGGTGATGATGCCTTTTTTCAAAGCGGCAGACCCAAATATTTCCAGGGTAGCTTTTACCATTTTTGAGCAATACATCTCAAAGGAATATTTGCCAAGTGCTTCCGAAACCCTCGATATTTTTATAACAACTCTCTCCAAAGGAACAAATTCGACAATTTCTGTATGTATGAAAGATATTGCGATTAAAACGGGAGCGCATTTGCTCATCAATCGTCTATTTGAAGCCCTAGATCACGAGAGTCCTACTGTCCGGGAAGGAATGCAATTTCTAATTAACCGTTTACATGAAGAAAAACATATAGATTCTAAGTCTTTTACTCCCACACGGTAAGTTCATTCTTCTCCCCTACAACGCATAAGCATACACCCGATTATCAATTGTTGTAAGTATCATTTTTTGTTGTGAAAAAAAAGTAAAATGGTCCCCGGCGATTGGAAATCCTTCAACTACCTCCCCTTTGGCAGACAAACCCCACACCTGATGCCCACCTGAAATGCTACAAATGATCCTGGCATTTTCCTTTTG
>JAIYDG010000607.1 GCA_027487625.1 Bacteroidota bacterium | reverse complement strand
TTGTTTTGTTTTGTTCTGTTATGTTTTGGTGCCTTTCAGAACACAAAGAAAACAACAATCAATTCTTTGACATGAATCATGATTCTCTCTGCAACTCCTTACACTTTCACTTCGAACTTGCAGTATTTTTATTCATATTTTCCCCATTAATTATTTTGATCGCATTAGATCCAAGCCTCAAACGGTGAAGTCATCATCAGCAACGACGGTGCAACTATTCTCAAGCAGATGGAAGTCAACCATCCTGCTGGAAAGATGGTGCGTTTCACTTTGCAATTAGGAAATGAATACATAAACCCAGAAATATGATTAGAACGAGCAAAAAGAGAAAGAGAAAAAAAAACATAAAGTATAATTCTGGTATTTGATCGGACTTCAGTCAAGAAGAAAAAATCATAATCGAAATTGCAATTGGCTCAGAACTGATCGAGTCACGTTTCACATTTTTATATGCTTCTAAATCGCATTTCTTGACCATTTACTCGTATCCAATTCATCCCTTCGACAATACCATTATTTAAAACTTCTATGACAGGTTTTCATAAACAATCAAGAAGTTTCAGACGATCTCACGTCATTTCTTTTTTCTTTTGCTTTCCTTCACAGTTGGTGGAGCTGTCAAAGTCCCAGGATGTCGAGGCGGGCGATGGCACAACCTCTGTCGTTGTCCTTGCCGGCTCTCTTCTCGATGCTTGCATGAATCTGCTCAACCGCGGCATTCATCCATCGGTTGTCTCGGACGCCTTCCAAATTGCCGCCGATAAGGCCGAAGAGATTATGACTAGCATGTCTCTCAAGCTTGATCTTAAAGATCGTGAGTCTCTGCTGAAGAGCGCTGTCACATCCCTCAACTCCAAGGTACGTCTCAATCACAACCCACAATATTTGCTTTTTCATCTATATTTTCATTTGTATTTGTTTGTTGCTCTTTTGTTCTGATATTTCTACGTCATTTCATTCACTTAATCCCACCTCAATAAAACAAAACATTTCATTAGATCGACAAATTGGTGAATGTCCCTTATTGACGTTGGTGAAATTACTCTTTCACTATAGGTTGTCTCTCAATACTCGAATCTGCTTGCGCCCATCGCCGTGGATGCCGTCTTGCGTGTCATCGATCCTGTGACCGCCATCAACGTCGATCTTCGCGACATCCGCATCGTCAAGAAGCTCGGTGGAACCATCGATGATACTGAGCTTGTCGATGGTATTGTCTTTACACAAAAGGCATCACACTCTGCTGGCGGTCCCACTCGTGTCGAAAACGCCAAGGTTGGCCTCATCCAGTTCTGCCTGACTGCACCAAAGACCGATGTAAGTTCCTTGTTTTTTTTTTGTTTTTTGTTTTAAATAATTAGAGTGATATTTTGGGTTAGACTTTCGAATGCAGGCTGTGCACCTATCCATTATCTATCCCTTTTTTTCACTGTTGAATATGATCTCTCACACCTTCTTCATTTGTTCTTGTCTAGATGGAAAACAACGTTGTCGTCTCAGAATACCAACAGATGGATCGCCTTCTCCGTGAGGAGCGCCAATACATTCTCGACCTCTGCAAAAAGATCAAGGCATCTGGATGCAATGTCCTCCTTATCCAAAAGTCCATCCTCCGCGACGCTGTCAACGAGCTGTCGCTCCATTTCCTTGCAAAGATGAAGATTCTTGTCGTGAAGGATATTGAGCGTGACGAAATCGAATTCGTCAGCAAGGTTGGTACAACAATCTTTACTGATTATCTCCCATATCTCTCTGTGATTGACGCAAGTTTCTGTTTTCAATGAGACTTTTTTTGTAATGATCTTTCATCACACTCTTCCAGACCCTTGGTTGCCTTCCCGTTGCCAATGTCGACTCGTTCACCGCTGACAAGCTCGGCTCTGCTGCCTTGGTGGAGGAAACTTCGACCAGCGATGGCAAGATTGTCAGAATTACGGGTGTCCAGAACAAGGGCAAGACTGTCACCGTCCTTGTCCGTGGCTCCAATAAGCTTGTGATTGATGAAGCCGATCGCTCTCTTCATGATGCTCTCTGTGTGATTCGCTGCCTCGTGAAGCGCAAGTATCTGATTCCAGGAGGAGGCGCACCAGAGATTGAAATCGCACAGAAGCTGGCTGAGTACTCCAAGAGTGTCGCAGGATCAGCAGGTTATTGTGTCCGCGGTTTCGCAGAGGCGTTCGAGGTTGTTCCTTACACTCTTGCCGAGAACGCTGGCTTGAATCCAATCACCATTGTTACCGAGCTTCGCAATCGCCATGACAAGGGAGAAACCGCAGCGGGTATTAATGTCCGCAAGGTATGCGCCATCGAAATCCGGTTTCTCTCCCTACATGTTGGGTTTATTTGAAACTTCCTTATCATCTGGATGTTTTCTTTGTCACACATCATGTCCCTCTTGCCTATCCTCATCCCATACGCCGGACTATCAGCGGGTGATCATTGGAATCGTTGATCATTCGTTAAATTTTGGCGGAGATACCTATTTTCTGGCATCGTATTATTTCATTTTGATATGTAACCATCCTTCATTTGTCGGTTTCTTTTTTGTTGGAATTTTTTTTTTTT
>JAIYDG010000576.1 GCA_027487625.1 Bacteroidota bacterium | reverse complement strand
CCATTCCTGTAAGGATTAAGCAGGCCATATGGAAACTATCTATCCATTCTAAGTCTGCAACCCAATGGTAACCAAATGTTCCGATACCAACTGAGAAGCCAATTAAAAAACCTGCAAAAAGAGTATACCTGAACATTCTTTTCAGAAAGGTAGATTGAGATGCCAATGCTTGTGTTTTTTGTTCCATTTATTTTTTTTTTCAACGGGATGAATCGCAGATTATATTTCACCGCGATGAATCGAGGTGGTACCGAGGCGGCGGATGTATTTATAAATTTCAATCCACATAACGCCAATGAATGCGGCGGCGAAACAATGTGACATGACCAATAAACTTGGAATTTCAAATTCGAAAATTTCTCTGATTGGTGTTACAAACAACGACAATACTGGAATAATTAATGACAAGGCCAATATCATTGGGATCAATCTGTTTTTGTATTTAATGGTAGTGAAGATGGAATACCTAAATGACCTGTTTTCTAATGTCAAAAACAAGTTAGAAAAGATAAGTGTCATGTATACTATTGTTCTTACCATGCCCTCAGAATAATCTTGCTGGATATAATAATAACCTAAACTTAAACAGGCTAAGGTAATCACCAATCCCTGAACAATACTGATAGACAATTCTCTTAAAGAAAAGAAACTTTCTTTGGTTATACGAGGTGGTCGAGACATGGTATAGGGCTCTACTGGTTCATTTTCGTAAATGATAGAACAAGTGGGACCCATTATTAATTCTAAGAAAATGACATGTATGGGTAAAAACAAATTGGTGTATTTCCAGAATAATACCAATGGCAATGTAACAATTAGAATAATTGGAATATGAATAGAAATGATATACCTAATGGCTTTTTTCAAGTTATCATAAATCCTTCTGCCTAATGAAATAGCTTCTGTCATGTGGCTGAAATCATCATCAGCTAAAACCAATGTGGCTATATTTCTTGCAACTTCACTTCCTCTTTTACCCATGGCAATTCCAATATGCGCGGCTTTCAAGGCCGGTGCATCATTTACACCATCACCTGTCATGGCTACAATTTCACCATTGGCAATTAATGCTTCTACAATTTTCAGTTTCGCTTCTGGAAACATACGTGCATAAACATTTATCGATTTTACTTTTTCTCTTAACTCTTCATCACTCAGCTTCATTAAATCAACGCCAATTAATACCTCATCAGCATTCTGCATTTCTATTTGTGATGCAATTGACTTCGCTGTTTCTGGATGATCTCCTGTTATCATCAAAACCCTTATTCCTGCTTTGTAAAACTGAGCTAATACATCAACCATATTGGCTTTTGGTGGATCATAAAATGAAATCAATCCCAACAAATGATAAGAGAATTTACTTTGTGATTCAGGTAAATCTACTAAGCCTGGTTCTACCATTCCTACAGCTAAAACTCTATGTCCTTTGCTCGCTAGTAAATTAGCTTTAGAAAGCACTTTATCTTTTTCTTCTTTTGATAAATCACATTGTGCTAAAACACCTTCCACACTTCCTTTAACGGCAATTATTTTTTCTGTTTGATTTGAAAACACATGCGTCATGATGGGATATTCACCTTCTAAAGGATATTCCTTTAACATGGTAAAGTCCTTTCGTTTATCTACTGAACTTTCGCGTGAATACAATTCATGAATGGCTTTTTCCATGGGATCAAATGGCTCTGTTTCTGATGACCACATGGCATATTCTAAGACTTCATTTAAATGAAATTCCTTCGCTTCTAATTGAAAAAATGAATCTGATTTCAACTCATAAATTTCGGCTGGAACCATTTTATTTTCGGTAATGGTTCCGGTTTTATCTGTACAAATAACACTGGCAGCACCCAAACTTTCTAAGCGATGAGGATTACGTGCTATCACCATTTTTTTGTATAAATGATAAGCACCTAATGCCATAAATGTGCTATAAGCAACAGGTATCTCCTCTGGAATTACAGACATCGCCAGTGTTAATCCAGATAATAAACTCTGAATGAAGTTACCTGTCTCTACATAATTCAATACACATACCACTACAAATGCAATCAGTCCAAACATCAGCATGCTTACAATAAACTTTTTGATTTGTATTTGTAGCGGTGTTTTTACTTCTTCAATTTCAATTAATGAATCACCAATCGTTCCTAATTTGGTTAACTTTCCAATAGCAGTTACTTCTGCTGTTGCTGAACCAGATAATACCATGGTTCCTTTGTAAACCAAAGCATCATCTTTATCAGGACCCTTATATAGTGGCAAAGATTCTCCGGTTAACATACTTTCATTCACAGAAAAATCATTGGCTTTGAGTAATACAGCATCAGCCGGAATGGTATCTCCATCTTCCACCACAATGATATCACCCAAAACTATTTCGGAAATTTGTATCTGAACCAAGTCTGAATTTCTAATGACTTTAGCTCTTGGTCCGGTTAGATTTTTTAATGCCTCAACAGCACTTCTGCTTTTTGATTCCTGGAAAATTGAAATGCCCGAAACGATGATAATCGCAACGAGCATAATGATACCTTCTTGGTATTTTCCTAAAATAAAATACAACAACGACGACAATAAAAGGATGATGAACATTGGTTCGAGAATCACATCCTTTAATACAGTAAAAAACCGACTTTTCTCCTTTACATCACTTTGATTGGAACCGTGCTTCTCCCTAGAAGAGAGCACCTCAGCGTTTGTAAGGCCTGTTTGTTGGGATGCAGGGCTCTGCATCTTTACTGTTTTGTCGTTCATATGAATATGGGATGCAAGGTATAGGGATGAAAGCCTTTCATCCCTACAGGATATTGTTGATCTGTTCTTTGATCTTCTCGAGTTCGTCTTTCATTTCTACAACCTTTCTTTGCATTTGGGGGTGATTGCTTTTAGAGCCTATGGTATTGATTTCTCTTCCCATTTCTTGTGCAATGAATCCCAATTTCTTTCCGCTGCTGGCTTCTTTCATGGTTGTTTGAAAGTAATCGCAATGTTGTTTCAATCTTGCTTTTTCTTCGCTGATATCCAATTTTTCGAAGTAATAAATCAATTCCTGTTCGAAACGATTTTTATCAACCATATCGGCTGCCAACTTGCTCAATTCTTTGTTTAATCTTTCTTTGATGATTTCTATTCTTTCGTTTTCGAATGGTTCCAATTCATTCATTTTCTCCTCAATCTTTCTGCACATCTTCACCAATTCATTGCTCAACATATCGCCTTCTTGTTTGCGAAATTCATCGAACTTTAAAAAGGCCGATTGCACACATTTGAAAAGATTTTTGTAATCATCTTCATTGTTGTCATCTTCCTTCACAGCAAGAATATTCGGAAACTCGAAAATATTATTGAAGAAGCTTGTTTGCGAAAGTTCTGTTCTTTCTGCCAACTTCTTCATTTCATTCAAATAGTATTCCGCTACATCTAAATTCAAGGGAGTTACCTTGTCTTCCGCATTTTTATAATTCATGGTGATAAAAACCGAAGCTGTTCCTCTTTCGAACAATTTTTGCAATTCTCTTCTCAATTCGGTTTCCTTGTGTTGCATGTTTCTTGGCATGCGTAAATTGAGTTCAAAAAACTTACTGTTGAGCGATTTCATTTCAACCTTACATTGGAATCTTTCAACTTCTGATTCGGCTTGTCCGTAGCCCGTCATTGATCTTATCATAAAACGAAAATAGGTATTATAAACTTAGGAATTACTGATTAAAAAAAGGCATTAAACTGACTTTTTTACAAATGATGAATTTAAAAATTTGGTTTGTGAAGCGAGGTAAACTCCAAATGATATGAGTAACATACTCAATAGCTTGTCCATGGTTAAACTATCCTTCCCTGTACTTATAGCAATGATGGCGGCCATTACTGGTTGTAAATAAATATATGAACCTACTAAACTTGAATCGGCATGACGCAATGCATAAGCATTGAGCACATAGGTGAGGAAAGTAGAACCAATGGTTACAAATGCCAATACAGCCCAAATATAATCGGGCAAAACAGCAAACTGTACTTCTCTGAACTCTGAAAATGCAAATGGCAGTACCATAAAAAATCCGAAGAAAAAGGAATAAAGGGTAACTGTTAGTGGATGGTATTTTTTCATCAAACGTTTTGCATACACCAAATAAAAGGCATAAATAATAGCATTCAGTGTCACATATATATCACCCAAAACTGTTTCAGAACTAAAATTAAAACGGGTTCCACCCATCAACATCAAAGCGCCAAATCCTGCTATGAGAATGCCTGTTATTTTTGCAATACTCAAATTTTCTTTGAGTACAATAGCCGCGAAGATGATAACAAATACAGGTGTATTCAGCATTAACACTGCTCCATTGATAGGTGTAGTAATCGACAATCCCTTAAAGAACAACATCATATTGGCAGCTACTCCAAAAACGGCTGAAACCAATAGTGGAAGTAAATCTTTTTTGTCTTTGATTCTTCCTTTAACGAAAATAGAATGGAAGATAAAAATACAAACAATTGCCACCATAATTCTCAAAAGAATGAAAGCAAATGGTTTGATGTATAAAGGCATGGCCAATTTTGCCAAAGTGAAAGTGGCTCCATAAATAATAGAAACCAACAACAAGGCAAGATGTACTTTTAACTTAGTGCTCATTGATACTTGAATGGTAATTTAAATCGATGAGTCTGCTTCTTTTTTTGAACCTGAATGTCAATAATACTGCAGAAAAACTCAGTCCAATAGAGAGTGAAATCCAGATTCCATATAAACTAAGTCCGGTTTTAAAACCCAGATAATAACCTATAGGAATACCAATTACCCAATAGGCAATAATGGTAATAACAGTTGGAATTTTGGTATCACCAATTCCTCTTAGAATACCTAAACCTACACATTGTATGCCATCACTTAACTGAAAAAACGCAGCGATAATTAACAAACCACTAGCCATTTCTTCAACATGTAAATCGTTGATGTACAAACCAACTATCCATTGATTGAACAAACTAAAAACAATGGCACAAACACCCATAAAAGCAGTTGCTAGAATAACAGCCGCATAACCCGAACGAATGATGTCTTGTCTGTTTCTTCTACCCAAAGCATCACCCACAGCAATTGAGCCTCCTGCAGATAATCCGGTTGCTACCATATAAGTTACCGATGCAATATTGATGGCAATTTGATGTGCTGCCAATTCGTATTCACCAATCCAACCAATCATGATAGCTGCAAAAGCAAAAGCACCTACTTCAAAAAAATATTGGAATCCGGAAGGCAATCCCACTTTAAAAATTTTTATTAACCAATATGAATCATACTTGTGTTCTTTTAATTTTCTATAATGCTCATAAATAGAATTAGACCTTACATACAAGTACATGCTAATCCCCATAAATAGTCGTGAAATTGAAGTTGCAAAACCTGTACCCAACAAACCTAATTTTGGGAATCCCCAGTTTCCATAAATCAACAACCAATTCAAAACAATATTCAGTAATAAAGCCAAAATGGTTATGACTGCTGACGGTTTTGTGATGCCTAATCCATCGCTAAATTGTTTAACTCCTAAAAAAACTAACAAAGGTAAAGTACCTAAATTGAGTACATGTAAGTAGTTTTTGGTGAGTTCAGTTACCCTTTCAGACTGGCCAAACCAATATAGATTTTCGGCCAAAACAAACAATATCAAACCAATAAAAACTGCCAAAATAATGGAAGCCCAAATGCCTTGTCTGAATAAGATAGCACAATCGTTATTATGGCCTTCTGCTTTTGATTTTGCAATCAATGGCGATACAGCAGTTAAGGTACCCATACCAATAATGGCAATTAAAAAGTAAACTGAATTGGCCAAAGAAGCCGCGGCTAAATTAATTGCATCTAATTTCCCAATCATTACAATATCGGCCACACCCATTAATACTATGCCCAATTGCCCAATCATAATGGGATAACTGAGTTGAAGTGTTTTAATAAAGTAAGGCCTGTACGTATTGTAGAATTGGTTCATCATGGCCTGCGAAAGTAGGCATTATTCTTGAAATGACTTGGAGGAAAAATGTTGCATTTGATTGAACCAACTTGCACGAGTTAATCTAGGAGAATTTTGGATTTTAGATTTTAGATTGGGGATTGTGGATTGGGGATTGTGGATTTGGGATTTGGGATTTGGGATTTGGGATATGGGATTTGGGATTCATGGTATTTATAGATAAATCGAAATCATATAACATTGAGTAAAATACAATTACAAGATATTGGTATTGTATTTTTTCTTTTCATCACATAAAAGAATTGCATTGCATTCTTTCAACTCAATAAATAAAAAAATCCCCGTCTATTTGATAATGACGAGGACTTTTAATTAAGTATTGATTGATTAAAATCTATTTCTGCAATTCAATAATTCTAATTGTATTGGGTTCAACAGATATATTCGATAAATTGCTGAGTACATCGCCATTGGCATGGTCTTCGCCACCTGTAAAACCTTGCATGCGTTCTGCAAATCTTTTGGTATCTAATTTAAGTGTTTCAGTTCCTCTGTTTAATATCACCATAAATGTGGCAGTTTCATCGTATCTGAAATACACATAATAATTCCCCTCCGGTGTAAACTGCATCAACTTACCTGTAGTTAATGCCGAAAATTCTTTTCTTAATCCTGCTAGTTTTTTAATATAGTCATAGGCTTCATTTTCCTGAGATGTTCTTCCGTTTGCAGTAAATTTATTCACCTTATCACCCAGCCATCCTCCCGGAAAATCTTGTCTGATTTGGCCATCATTGATTCTTGGTAATGGATTGGTGAACAATACTTCTGTTCCATAATAAATACTTGGAATTCCTCTGGTTGTCATAAGCAATCCCAAACCCATTTTCCATTTGGCAAAATCTTGGTTGATGTCTGTAAAAAAGCGGTTCACATCATGGTTATCGATGAAGGTTAAATTCAATTCTGGTTTATCATACAATCCATCGTTCGATAATACATAATAAATTCTGGCCAATCCTGAATCCCATTTAGGTTTTACATTCAATGCTTCTAAAATTCCCCAGTACATATGAAAATCTTTGGCACTTGTTAAATAAGATCCCGCAGGCGATTTTTTGAAATTGTTGTTTTTGGTAAAAGCTGCCATGTGTAAAATTCCACCTTGCTCCCATACTTCACCTGTGCTCCAAAAACCAGGGTATTCATTTTCAATATATCCCATGCATTTACCCATGAATCCATAATCATCATAGCTGTAAGTATCTATTCTAAAGCCATCGATACCTGCATAATTAATCCACCACAAATAACTTTGCATCAAGTAATCTGCCAATCTCGGATTGGTTTGGTTTAAGTCGGGCATGTGACCATCGAACCAACCATTCACCATTTTCTTTTTATCGAATTCACTTGCATAAGGGTCGAAATGTGTAGTGGCTCTGTAATTGGTTCTAGTGAATTCTGGCCATTGGTTTAACCAAGATTTTTCAGGCATATCTAATACCATCCAATGTTTGCTACCAACATGATTGGGAACCAAATCCATAATCAATTTCATTTTCTTTGAAGCCAATACATCACCTAATTGTTTGTATTGTTCATTGGAACCAATACGTGGGTCGGTGCGATAATGATCCGTTAATGCATAACCATGGTAACTGTATGCAGGTTGGTCGTTGATTAAAGTTGGATTCAACCAAAGAGCAGTCACACCTAAATCTTGTAAGTAATCTACATGATCTAAAACACCTTTTAAATCGCCTCCATGACGAGCACCTAAGGTATCGCGATAACAAGTCTTTTCATTTAAAGTTGGAATGGCATCATTCTTCGGATCACCATTTGCAAAACGATCTGGGAAAGCCAAGTAAACAAAATCTTTGGCATTGATATGGTCGATGTTTTTCTGTAAGGTTTGAAGTTTATATTTGGTAGTTTTTGCTTTTCCTTCAAAAATAAAATCGATTAAAATTTCATTACCCGAAAATTTACCTAAGTCTAAATAAACAAATAGGTAGTTTACATTTTCAACCTTTTCAATTCTGTTAATGCTGACATCTGAAGTTTTCAGTTTCACATCAAAAGCAGCCACATTGGTACCATACACACATAGTTGTAGGTTGCGGGAATTGAGGTTATTCCACCAAAAAGGCGGGTCGATACGTTTGATTTCAGGCTTTTGAGCAAAAGCCATCAAACTTGTTAAAAGAAATAAGAAGGTAAATAATTTAGCTTTCATAAAATGATTCTTATAATTGAAATAAGCATGAAAAGCGAAAATAAGAAAAACTT
Organism: Bacteroidota bacterium; assembly: GCA_027487625.1. Taxonomy (GTDB): domain Bacteria; phylum Bacteroidota; class Bacteroidia; order UKL13-3; family UKL13-3; genus CAISCU01. The sequence goes on along the minus strand of JAIYDG010000576.1, from coordinate 9,007 downwards.
AGAGAAAAGAAGGAGTTGTTCCTCATTTGATAAAAAATGGAATTGAACTCATTCTATCAATAATAAAAAGAATGGATTCATTGGAGCCTAATTTTGATTTGGGATGAAGATTGATTTATTGGGAGAAATATTAATTTCTCAATTTCACCGGGCTGAAGCCGCGGTGCAATTGAGAAATCAGCAAGATTTTATTGGGATTTTGAATTATTTAATAGCAACAGGCTGAAGCCATGGTGCTAGTGAGAAATCAGCAAGATTTTATAGGGAAGGTGAATTTCTCAATAGCCCTGAGGCTTAAGCCCAGGGCCATCAAGAAATTTTCAATTCTTCCCTTTATAAGGCCTTGTTATAATCCTGATGGCTCTTTGGTAGGAAACATAATTCCAAAGCCAGTTCACAAAAACTACCAATCTATTTCTAAAACCAACCAATAACATGAGGTGTAAAAACATCCAACCTAACCAAGCAATGATGCCTTGCATTTTAATACCGAATGATTCAAATACTGCTCTATGTCGGCCAACCGTTGCCATGCTACCTTTATCGAAATAACTAAAGGCTTTTGTTTCTTTTCCATTGATGATTGCCTGCAAATTCTTCACCAATAAATTGGCCTGTTGAACTGCAACTGGTGCCACCATTGGATGTCCGTTTGGATATTTCTCCTCATGTGTCATCATGGCCACATCGCCTAATGCAAATACATTATTTAAACCTTTAATTTTGCTAATTTCATCCACTAAAATACGGTTGCCTCTTCCTATTGAATTGCTCTCAATGCCTTGAGGAAATTCACCTTTAACTCCAGCTGCCCAAATCACTGTTTCTGTCTTGATGATGCTGCCATCACCTAAAAGTAATTCAGTTCCAGTAAAATCTTTAACCTGTGTTTTAAGATGTACTTCAACTCCCAGATTCTTTAAAAACTCCGTTGCCTTTTCAGATGAGATTTCCGACATGGCAGCGAGTATTCTATCTGATGCTTCAATCAAATGAATCTTCATGAAGTTTTTGTTTATTTCCGAATAGTCTGAAGGCAAAACATTATTTTTAATTTCTGCAATTGCACCTGCAGTTTCTACTCCAGTTGGACCACCTCCTACTACTACGAAATTCAGTGTTTGTTCAATCTGACCACTTTCTGTTTGTGAAACAGCCTTTTCAAACTCTTGTAGAATTTTACTTCTTAAATCCAATGCTTGTGGAATCGATTTTAATTCCATGGCAAATTCCTGCAGGTTTTTATTCCCAAAAAAATTGGTAACAGAACCTGTAGCAATGCATAAATAATCGTAAGTAAAATCACCAATATCTGTAGTTACTATATTTTGATTGGTATCGATAGATTTTACCTCTGCCATTCTAAAAGCTATATTGGGAATTCTGCCAACTATTTTTCGAAGCGGGTAAGCAATGGCATCGGGACCCAGACCACCTGAAGCAATTTGGTACAACAAAGGTTGGAAAGTATGATAATTATTTTTATCGAGCAGGGTTACTTTAATGGGCAAACCGTTCAATTGTTTGAGCATTTCGATACCTGCAAAACCACCTCCAATTATGATTAAATGTGGTGATTTCATTAGGTGATAGGAAGATTTATTGGAATTCATATTATGAATTGTTTCCGTAATGTTTAATGTATTCTTTGCTTAAATCGACATAAGCTTGAGCATTACGCTTTACTTTTTCAACATGTGAATCGCTCATTTGTTTTACCACTTTGGCAGGAGCTCCCATAACAATGGAATAATCAGGGATAATAGTTCCTTCTGTTACCAAAGCATGAGCACCAATGATACAAAAATTTCCAATTTGAGCTCCGTTTAAAACTGTTGCATGCATTCCTACCAAAACATTGTTTCCTAAAGTAGCGCCATGCACAATGGCTCCATGACCAATGATACAATCGTTTCCAATAGTAGTTGGAAAACCTGGGTCGACATGCACCACAGCAGATTCTTGGATATTGCTTCTATCACCAATTTTAATTTGGTCGGAATCGCCGCGTAGCACCGCAGAAAACCAAACGGATGCCTCATCACCCAAAATTACTTTACCAAAAACACGAGCTGTATCTGCAATCCAAACATCTTTTCCCTTTTGTATTGGAGTTTGCAGAATAGATTTCATATCCTTTAAAAATGAACCTGACATAATGTTATTTTGGGGCAAAGTAAAAGCAAAAAGAAACTGAAAATCATAAAAAGAGTAAGATTTTTTAACAGAAACAATTATGTTTTTTGGACATAAACCTTCAAATTGCGTGCTCAAAAATTAAAACAATATGATGCGTAAATTATTACTTATTGCAGCTTGTGCCTTGTTATTCACTCAAGCACAATCGCAAAGCATTCCATTTCCTCAACCAAGTCCAACTACCACAATTAGCCAAAATTTTGCTACAGCCAAGATTGAATTATCGTATTCAAGACCAAGTGCAAAGGGAAGAAAAGTATTTGGAAACGTAGTACCATTTGGTAAAGTTTGGAGAACCGGAGCAAACGGCGCAACCACTATTCAGTTCCATGAAGATGTAAAAGTTAACGGCACAGAAGTAAAAGCCGGAAAATATGGTTTATTGAGCATCCCAGGAGAAAACGAATGGGTTGTAATTATTAGCAAAGATTTAGATGTTACTAGTCCTGATGCATACAAACAAGAAAACGATGTTGTAAGAGTAAATGTAAAAGCTGGAGCAACTAAAGATTATACTGAAACTTTCACTATTGAAATGAACAATATGCGTTTGAATGAGTGCAGATTGAACATCAAATGGGAACAAACAATTGTTTCATTAGACATTACAGCCGACTATGATGCAAAAATCAGCAAACAAATTGAAACAGTAATGGCAAAAGATACCAGACCTTATTTTGGTGCTGCTAACTATTACTACGATAACCACAAAGATTTAAACCAAGCATTAACATGGGTGAACAAAGCGATTGAAGCAAATCCTAAAGCATATTGGGTTTGGTTATTAAAAGCAAAGATTCAAAAAGACATGAAAAACTATGCTGGAGCAATTGAATCATCAACCAAATCAATGGAATTGGCTAAAGCTGATGGTGATGATGCTTACATAAAAAACAACGAAAACCTACAAGCCGATATCAAAGCTATGCCTGATTATGTAGCTCCGAAAGCGAAGAAGAAATAATTGATTCAAATATTTCAATTATCAAAAAGGCTGCTTCAATTGAAGTGGCCTTTTTGGTTTTAATAATTGAGCTCGTTAAAAAATTCAAAAACCAGTCAGAATTTAAGTGTAGTTAAATTATATATATAATTCATCAACCTTGATAAACTAATAATTCTTATTTACTTTATACTTAAAATTCAACAACAATAAACCATACCAAAATATTAATAAAAAGAAATTGCTTTGATTAAAATTAGATACTTTGAAGGTTGAATAAAACTATTTGTTTCCTTATGCAATTTGTTTTTTCGCTCAAAGTAATATAAACAATGATTGGCAACCACATGATCTTTGCAATTTGCCGTTATAGTTTGACTGATTTTATAAAACTTTTGCTTACACAATGTTTATTTTTAAAAACAAATTACATTCCCATAAAGATTTAAGGTGTTGCGATTTATAAAAATATATTCTTGGGCACATGCCTAGAAGAAAATAAATAAAAGTTTCTAAAATTCAATATCTCTTTCATCGGGTTTGGTATATAAGAATGAAAGGTAGTATATAACAGCTTTTACAGCAGCGGCAGCAGCAATCTTTTGATACTTTTTATTTATAGGGTCATTCTTATCATCTTCTCCTAAATCAGATATTCCTCTGAATATTAACCAATCTTTTTTAAACTCCCTGCAAACAGCAGCAAATCCATTCCCCTCCATCTCAGCGGCTAAAACACCTTTTTTAATTTGAATATCCTTCCTTAAAGTCATTAATGTTTTCCCATCTGCTAATAATTTCCCCCCAGATGCTATTAAGCCATTTTTAATTTTAGCATTAGCTAGAACCGCTATATCAAAATCACCAGGATCAATCAAATTTTCTTCAGAATACTTCATATAATCCTCTTTCCATTTATTTTGATTTAAAGCTAATTGTCCAAATTTTCTTTTGTGGTACTCATCAATATCAATAGGATCCGTCCTATAAGTAACCCCATCTTCATCTAATCTTTGAAATTCATAATCAAATACGCCATCGCTAACAACAACACTATACTTATCAATTTCTCCTTTTACTCCAGCACCAATACCACATATAATTGATAAACCTAAATCATACCTTCTAAAAGTTCTCATACATGCGATAGATGCACTAACATTTCCTGCAAAACCAATTAATGTCACTAATACTGTAAGGGGTGGAGCTTCATTTTCTCTCTTAATTTCAGAGACATAATAATCTAAACCATTAATATCTTTTAATTCATCACTCTTTTCTTTATTAAATGGGAGTATATTTTTCAATTGCTCAAATTCAACTGGAACAATTGTAAATATTCCAATATCAAATTTCTTCTTTTCTTCTTTTCTAGGAATTACAATAGCACTGCTGCTGCCATTAGCTTCAAGTTCATGTTTTAATAATTCATATCTGTGAAGGAGATCTTTCAATTTAATTTCCCTTATATCTGAATTTCCCTCTTTACTAACACATTCAATAATTGCCCTGCAACTTTCATATAATTTTTCTGAAATTTCCATTTACCTATCAGTTATAATTTAAATCGTATAAGGATAAAACTTCAAAACCCTCTTTCTTGATTTTTATGGTCTTGCTTTTTTGTGGATTCAAATCAGCTATTGAAAAAAAGCATTTAGCAGGCTTATTTAGCCATTCCAGAATGTTTATAATGCTGTCAAGAGTTCCTCCGTCTTTTAAAAATTCATCAAGAATAATTATATCAGTATTGGGTGGCATATTTTTTATTTTTGACTTCCATTGATCTTGTGAATTTTTAATATCAGTCATTTTCATTTCTTTTTCTTTAACTGCATCAATTACTTTTCTTGGAATACCAACAATACTAATTCCGAATATCTCGTTTATTTTATTTGCCAATAACATTGAGGCAAAGTCTTCTTGTTCGCAATCTTCAACTTCATTTCTCAAAGTTTCGTCTGGGAAAATAACTGCAAAATTTAATTGCTTATTTATATCTAAATATTCAATATAATTCTTAAATTTAAGTGCAAGGTATGGGGCATAAACTTTGAGCCAGTTGTTAAAAGAGGGAACTTTGCTAATTCTTTCACGGCTATCATATTCAGGTTTAAACTTTTCTTCTTCAAATCCAAATTCATCTGCTAATTTCCAAAAATCATAACTTCTAAACTTTATAAAATCATCCTCAGAAACTTTATTATGTTCATATCCATAACGGCATTTGTCACACTCATCCTCAGGGTCCTCGGTTTGAGAAACATCAAGGAAATAATCAATTTCAAATTCATCGTTAATTATAACAACTTTCCTTTTATAATTATTAGATTTGTATTCGTCATTATTCATTATTGCAAGTAACTTCAAGTTAGCATTGGTAAGACCTTTAATTTTGAATCTGTTAAATATTTTAACAATTTGAGATTTAACAGTTTCTCCTGAATTGATAAAATCAACAACTAAAAGTATAACACCACCTTTGTAATTATTAAATAAGTCATTCGAAATTATGTCAATACTAAAAGCACCTTTATAATTCGTGAAAATCTCTTTTTTATCTGCCTCCAAATCACCTGAAAAAGCTGACATGAAAAGTCCTAGCCAAGGTGACATGTTTGAACTATGCAGAATATATTCAAGACTATCTGCTAACCCATTTCCCTTTTCAACATAATCTTGCAATAATTTAGCGATCTCGTTATCACAATATTTAGCATCATAAAAGAACTTACTACATATTTTTCTCTTTTCGTCAATCCTATAATGTCCTATCTTTTTTATTAGCTTTCCTTTAAACTTCAATTTAATATCTTCCTCAGCCAAGCTTAGCAACCCTTTCATTTTTTCTTTATCTAATTTTGGTATACTATCAATTGCCTCCATATTCCCATTTTGGTCGATGAGTATCATTTTCCCTTCTCCTATAAGGGCATAAATATGTTTAAAAAGTGCATCCTCTTTTTGAGGGGTGTTATCGCAAATTAAAATAACTCTGATTATATTTTTAGGTTCGTTTGAAAGAATATGTTTGACTGCCAAAGAAAGGTGATAAACTTGTTGCTCCCTGTTTATACCTCTAATATCAATACTGATAATTGATGTTTGATCATTTAATTTCGATTCTTTAGTTAAGTTAATATTTTCATTGCACCATTTCAAAAAATAATCAGAGATAAAGTCTGGGTCTTCCTGTTCAGTATTTTTATAGATTGGAATAGAAAAGTGAGTCAACACCTCACCCTTTTTATCTATTTTTGCTATTTGAAATTGTTCTTCTGTAATTGTATTATTTGCTAAAAAAAAATATAAAGCCAATTCCTTTTCAGTTAATGGCTCTCTAAACATTTTACCAAATTCAAAAGTCAAGGGATAAAGTATCTTCATTAAGATTTTCTTAGTGGGATTCGAATAGTGATCATGTTTCCTTCAAACTCTGGAAAATAAGATTTATACTCTTTTATTTTAATCCTATAAACTGTCTCATGCCTTTTTTTTGTTTCAATAATTGGAAGAGCTTCAAGTTCTTTCTTAGTGTGTTTTCGGATATTTGCAAAAAAAGAACCTGTTCTCACTGCTATGCTACCTCCAAGTAAATCTATTGTTGCATTTAAGAGAGTTGTAAGTCCCATACCTGGTCCTTTCAAAACTTTACTTTCATTTGCAAGATTTGGATTTCCTTGAAACTTTAATTTACCATCTGGATCTCTTGAAATACCAGGGTAGAATGATGAAATCAATAATTCAACATTTGTACTATGTTTTGTAGGATCAACATCAGAATGAAAATATTCACTCTCACTTTTCAAAGCTCTCTCAAATTTAGCGTCAAAAGTAAAATGTATATTATTAAAATTGTTTTCACTTGAAGTTTTCTTACTTCTTATATATTTTTTTTCATTCAATGTTTCTCTTAAAGTATCTACTATTGTTTTATCATTATCCCAATATGTGATAGTTAACATGCCACCTCTTTTATCAAAAAAAGAACCCGTAATTAACTTACTTGAATTTGCATGGCGAGCAGCATTTGTAAGACATTCATAAATTATTCTATTGGGGATAAGGTTTTCATTATTGTTATCATATCCTGATAAATGTCTTTTTAGAATAGACTTAACTATACTTGAACTCCATTTGCCATATTGTCCATCAATTGCATTTGCTTTATCATTGTCATCAACAAAAGGAATAGAAGTAATAGAAAAAAAATCTTTTTTGATTAATTCTTCCAAACCCTCATCATTATTTACAATCTTAGCATAAACATCTCCTGACAAACTATTTTCTCCAAAATACTTTAAATCATCATGATGTACTATTGAAGAAAAACCTATTCCAGTTACCTCTTTTAAAATGATAGGGAATCGCCAGATTCTCATAATATTTCTTATTGAAATATTCTTAGGTAAAAAATATTTAACCTTGACATTTTGTTTAAAAAGTCGATCAGTTAAAGCAATAAGATAAATCATACAAGGTGTGGTAATATATGCCACTTCACTCATATTTATATTGATAGTTTCACTTATCGTCGAGTTGAGATAAAATTCGTCTAGAATTTCCTCAATTTCTCCTACATCAGCACAAGTTGCAGGCAAATTTAATATTCTATCGTTTATCATTGAATTAGAAACATATCTTTAAAAAGGATAGCAAATATAAGACTTATTAACACTTATTAATAAAATAAAATTGCATTTATTCCAAAATTTTATATGATTATTAAAAAAAAATTCTTGAAGAATTAGAAAATTTGTGTTAAGTTTTCTATTTGCTATTACTTTTATTCAAAACGTTTAGTGGCTTCCTTATTGGCTCTGGCCATTAAATTCAAAACTTGATTTAATAAACAAATATTAACCACAAAACAGCTTTAGAATCTAAAAACCTGCCTTAAAATAAGGAACTGTTGTTAGAAAATTTAATTTGTTAATTCTTATTTGATTTATAAAAAATGAAATAAAGATTTTTAGTTGGGTGAATTTCTCATAGTTCTATTTAACACATATCCAGAAATCCCACCTAACAACGTGCCAAGAACTTCTCCAGTAATCATTTTTGCGAGACCTAAAATCAAAATTGTCAAAGTTAATAATAGGACCGTAGCTACGTCTAAAAGGTATTGTTTATTATTAGCAATCGAATCATTTGATGTGGATTTTCTTTCTAAATAATAAGGAACGAGGAATAAAAGTAATATTGTAATACAAAAAGCTGGAAGTCCAATTAATATTGATGTTCTGTGTAAATCAGTATTTTGGCTTTTTTGACTATATAATTCCGAGAGTTTTACATCTATTTCTTCAATTTTCTTAATTATTGATTGCCTGGTAATTTCAACACGCCCTTGAATAGATGAAAATGCTACTTTCGTATTTTCTAATGACTTCTTAAAACTTTCATCGACTTCGTTATAGTTTATTGGGCCATCAATAAAGTTGTCCATGTAATAACTAGAAAGTATAATTGAGTTAGACCAAACTTCATTAGCCATATCTTTAATTTCAAAGTCAGATACATTTGAATAATCATTCCTATCTATGGGCTTAAATTTTATTTTTGAATAAGCATTTTCACGGGCTTCTCTTGAATCGATTTTTATATGTTTGTAAGCACCTAAAGATGTATTAGTTTCCTTTACAATACCAGCTAATCGTTCCAAATACTTTAAATCTTGGCTTAATTGTTTTCTCTCATTTTCGAGTTCAATAACCATTTTAGAAACAAGATACTCGTTCTCAGGAATAGTAAAGCTCGGTTTTGTTATTTGCTGAGCCCGTGATGTAATTCCCGCAAACAATAAAAGTATTGATAGTGACAAAAGTTTCATGTTTTTTTTACTTAAATATTTAAATTTATTAT
>JAIYDG010000480.1 GCA_027487625.1 Bacteroidota bacterium | reverse complement strand
GATCATGCCATTAAAACAGATACTTATTTTATGAAAAAGCATTTACGTTTACTTCTGCTATTCAGTTTATTTTACAGCAGCCTTTTTGCACAGAGCAGCCTTCAAATCAAAGTCAGCTCGCTTTTAGAGGACCTTCCCATCACCGAAAAATGGATTTACCTCAGCACCGATGCAGGTCAACAAGTGGTTGACTCTGCACAAACCGATGCCAAGGGTATGGTCCGCTTCGAAAACCTGAGTGTCGACAAAACCTACTTCATTTACTCCTTCGACGATAAAATTTACCAGGCCGCCATTCTTGGCGACATCAAAGCCAAAGAGGGCCTACTCACGGTCAATTTCAACTTGCCCAATCAAAGAACCGCCTCGATTGGCGAAATTTTGATCTCCAGTACTTCCCTAGTGCGCATGAACACCGAAAATGCCGCCGTTTCAGGGCAAATAAAAAAAGACGAGCTGCAACGCCTGCCCATCGAAGGTCGGGATGTCACCCGTTCCTTGTTTCGTTTGCCCAACGTCACCGTGGCTGTCCTGGGTTACGCCGAAGGCCCCAACATCAGCATCAATGGCCTGAACGGGATTTTCACCAATTACCTCATTGATGGCATGGACAACAATGAGCGCTTTTTGGGCAACATGAAATTCAACACGCCAGTGGGTTTTGTGGAAAACATCACCGTTTTGACCAACAATTACTCTGCTGAATGGGGCAATACCAGCAATGGCATCGTAAATGTACTTTCGCGTTCGGGGACCAACGACTGGACCGGTGAAGCTTTTTACCTGACCCGTCCGGGTTCCATTGTAGATGCCCCTTCTTCTTTTGCAACCCTGGATTTGTACGGCAACCCGGTCAAAGACGGTTTCCAACGCCACCAAATTGGTGCCGCCATCGGTGGCCCCATCAAAAAAGACAAAACCTTCTTTTATTTCAATCTGGAACAAACCTATGATTTCAAGGACAACCTGCTCAATGTAAGCCAATTGGGCGTCAATGAGATTGTCCAGGGGCGCAACAATTTCACTTACGGCTCCGCCAAAATTGACCACGTCTGGTCACCCAATTGGCGCACTTCATTCAGGGGCCAGGTAGGCCGTTTTTACAACCAACGGCAAGGTGGTGGCCTGGAAGGCGGGATTTTATTCCCTTCGGCCAGTTCAGCACAGGACAACGAGACTTATCTTTTTGCCCTCAAAAATCAGTTCAAAGTTGGCAGCAAAATCAGCGGCGAGTTGAACTACCAGCACAGTTTTTTCCGCTGGAACTACCGCCAGCCGGTGAATGAAACGACACCTTCGGTTACGGTGCAAAACCCACAAGGCGCCGCCATTGCCATCGTTGGGCAATCAGGGGCCATATTTGACGATTTTGAATACACCCATCAAGTGCAAAACAAGTGGGTGTACCGCCAGGGCAAACACTTGTTCAAGGCCGGGCTGGAATGGATTGGTTCGGATTTCCAGTTGTTGGGCGGTGGCAATCCTTATGGCACTTACACCGTACGTTTGACCGATCAACAATTGACCGATTTGCGCAGCAAAGGCAAGGGGGCCAACCTGAATGTGGAAGACTTACCCACCAATGTCAACGTGCGTACCTACGATGTGGAGCTGCGCCCAACTTCATTTGGCACCGTACAACAGGTCTACAGCGCCTATTTGGAAGACCAGTGGTCGGTCAATCGCCGTTTGAACTTGTCGCTGGGCCTACGTTGGGATTATGACAATTTATCCAAAGCCGGCGGCACCAAAGGGGACTTCAACAACCTTGGGCCACGTACCAGTTTCAATTACAAACTCAGCCCACGCAGCGTCATCCGTGGCGGTTATGGCATTTATTACGACAAGATTAAGTATACAGTATACAGCGACAATCTGCAGTTCAGCAGCGACGCTGAGGACTTTAAAAAGCAACTGGCCATGCTCCAACAAGCAGGTATATTGGCTGCTGATGCAGAGCTCAATCGGGTCACTTTTGCGGGCAATATACGGGCGACATCGCCCAATGTGGCTTTTTTGCAGGGCCCTAGTTTTGATGAATTGCAGGCGCGGCGGGAGCAACAGTTCAGCAACAACCTGCGGATCATGAATCCCAATGGTTTTCAGAATCCCTACTCCCACCAATACGCCCTGGGTTTTCAACAGAAATTGACGGATGAACACTTGTTTCTGATCGATGCTGTGCATACCCGTACCAATAACTTGTACATCATCCGCAATTTGAATGCGGCCTCGCCCTGGGTTTTTGAAAATCCGGCTGATTTCAAAGTGCGCACTACCACCGCCGCTGACCTCAGTCGCCCGGTTCCCATTTCCCGCGACGCCGCAGGTTTTTATACCATAGCCCCTGGCAATGATACCTTGCGCGGCATTGCCCGTAACGTCTTTGTAACCGAAACAGCCGGGATCGCGCGTTACTCCGCTTTGAACTTTATGCTCCAAAAATCGATTGGTGACGATAAAATTGGGTACCGCTTTTTGTACACCTTGTCCTGGACCAAAAGCAATACCAGCAGCATCAATACCCGTGCGCAGGATTCCAACGACTTTGAAGCCGAATATGCTTGGGACGAAAACGACCGTCGCCACCTGATGAGCGCAGTGATTTTGTACCAACCGCTAAAAGGTTTGTTGATTTCACCCACAGCTTTGATCCAAAGTGGGCAACCCGTCACACGCGTGGCGGATGCCACGGTGTTTGGCACCACCGATTTAAATGGGGATGGGGAAAGTTTTGGCCTACCTGCCGACCGTTGGCCTGGCGAAGCCAAAAGCAACGACCGTTTGCCCTGGGCGACTACCTTCGATTTGTCCGTCCGCTACCAATTGCAGCTTCACGGCACCCACCGGATAGAGTTCAGTTCAGACATTTTTAATATTTTGAACGCACAAAATTGGTCGGGTTACAACACCACCCGCACCGTGAGCAACCTGAGCCAGATTGGACCTAAATCGTCGAATACTTATCGTTTGTATTCGGCCTCGCCACCGCGGCAGTTCCAATTTGGGGTACGCTATATTTTTTAGTTGAGGAGTTGAGTACCCGGTCGCTGAGCGGAGTCGAAGCGTCGGGCACTCAACTCCTCAACTCCTAACCACCTTCTCTCTTATGCACTTAGACCAATACCAACTCAACGCCATCAACTCTTGGCTCCAGCAACACAGCCTTTTAGCCCCGGAAGAAGAAATTTTATCTGCTAAAAAAGCGGGGGAAGGCAACATGAATTATACCCTGCGCATCCAAAGCAACTTGCGGAGTTTCATCCTCAAGCAGGCGCGGCCATACGTGGAAAAATACCCCAGCATTGCCGCCCCGGTAGAACGGGCAGCGATGGAAGCTGCGTTTTTTAAAGCCACGGCCCAATGGGAAGGGGTGGAGGAAATGCTACCCCGTTTGTTGTATTTCGCGCCGGATGATCACCTGCAAATGATCGAAGACTTGGGCGCTGGCGCTGATTTTACCACTTTTTATCAGCGGAAAAGCCCCATTCCACAAGAAGAATTGGCCAGCTTGCTCCAGTTTTTACAGGCATTGCACCAACAAAGCCGGGAAACGCCACCCAAGGACAAGTTCCAAAACCGCGCCATGCGGGAGCTAAATCACTTCCACATTTTTGATTTCCCGTTTCAGTCAGACAATGGGTTAAACCTGGATGGCATTCAGGAAGGTTTACAAGCATTGGCACAGCGTACCATTTTTCAGCAAGCCAAGTTGCGCGAAAAAACCATTGCCCTGGGACTGCGCTACCTGGCTGATGGCGAAACTTTATTGCACGGAGATTTTTTCCCGGGGAGTTGGTTGCGCACCGAGCGGGGTGTTTTTGTCATCGATCCAGAGTTTTGTTTCCAAGGCGATGCCGAGTTTGACCTGGGGGTATGCCTGGCGCATTTGTGTTTTTGTGGAATGAATTGGGCAGCAGCCACAGGCATTTTGCAGGAACAGTACGGTGCGTTTGATGCTGCTTTGTGCCAGGATTTTGCAGCGGTGGAAATCCTGCGGCGGATTTATGGGGTAGGGCAACTGCCGCTGAGCATGAGCATCGCTGAAAAAGAAGCAATGACTTTGATAGCGATTGAACAGCTCATGTCCCAAAAAGTATAACACCAATCTTCTCGAACATTAAGCATGAATCTCTTAGGTGGCTCTATAGTGCCTAAGGTTTCTAAGGTGGTGAAAAAATAATACTTTCTTTTTCACCACCTTAGAAACCTAAGACACTTAAGAAGCACTTAAGTCGGCATTTACCCATTATCACCCAACCATTGTAAGTTTCTAATCATGAAATCAGCTATTTTTTTCACCACAATTGCCTTGTTGTTTTTTAGCCAAATCAACTTTGCACAAAATACACCCCGCCGCATCTGGTTCGACACGGACATCATGATCGGCCTGCCCGAACGAGCCCCCCGCGAGGTAGATGACGGCGTAACACTGATCATGGCACTGGCCCTGCCCTCCATTGAAATCGTCGGTATCAGCACCATCACTTATGTCGATTATGGCTACGATGTCACTAAAAAAATCCTGAACTGGTATGCCCCCAAGCGCAACATCCCAGTCTACAAAGGCTCGCCCGAAGCGGCTGACTTAGGGGTTGAAAATGAAGCCACACTAGCCTTGGCGGAGGCATTGCGCAAAGAAAAACTCGACATTCTGGCCTTGGGGCCAGCCACCAATATTGCTACGGTGATCAAAAACCACCCCGAATTGGCCAAACAGATGAAGGAGATTGTTTTTTGTGCGGGTCGCACGGAAGGCTTTGCATTCAAACCCGGCCTCCAAAAAAGCACGGTATCTGATTTCAATTTTGAAAAAGATGTGGAGTCCTTCAAAGTGATTTTGGATGCGGGAGTAAAAGTGGTCTTTTCAGGATTTGAGTGCAGCGCTTACCTGTTGATTGGCAAGCCCGATGTTCAATTTTTGAAGGCCGGAAATGAGGCCGATCGCTGGTTGTACTCCATGTTGGAGCCCTGGCAACAACGAGCGAAGCAACTTTTTGGCGTGGAGGGTTTCATCCCTTACGATGTGACACCGCTGGGGCATTTTACCCACCCCGAGTATTTCCAGTACTACCGCAATATTCCAGTACGGATTGAAACGCGCAAGAACGATGCAACGATTGGGCGGGTGATTCCGCCGACTAAGCCCTTTATGGAAGTGAGTTATAAATTCAAAAGCAAGTGGAAGGTGGATTATGCGTATAAGACGCTGCCGGGATTTGAGGAGTTGGTGATTGAATTGATGAAATGCCCGGAGTAGCGGGCATCAATTAATCAAGCACCTCTACTCCCCCACACTCACCTTCCGGTACCAATTCCCAGCCTTGGTTACGTACAACTCGTACTGCTCATCGCTCAACAATTGTTCGATTTCGGTGCGCTGAGCGAGCAGCAGGCCCCGGAATTTGTTGCGCTTTTCTTCGATGTTGATCGCTTCATTTTTGCGCATTTGCTGGATTTGTTGGGCGTAATCCAGGTGGATGGTTTTAAAATCCTTAAGCTTGTCGGCAGTCAGGCTGAGGTCTTTCGCCAATTGT
>JAIYDG010000705.1 GCA_027487625.1 Bacteroidota bacterium | reverse complement strand
TCATTTACTTATCAAGAAATTCAAATCAGTAATAAAGAAAAATCTTCGCAACCTGAATTAATAATGAAAGCAGAAGCAGCTTTACAAATGAAACAGATTAAAGCTGGAGATTTTCTGGTATTACTTGATGAAGGTGGTAAAGAGTTTGATTCTATTTCATTTTCTAAATACATCGAAAAATTATCTATTCAAACCAATCAATTAACTTTTTTAATTGGTGGTGCTTATGGATTCGATCAAAGTATTTACGATAGAGCTAATGCCAAAATTAGTTTATCTAAAATGACATTTTCTCACCAATTAGTGAAACTCATTTTTGCTGAACAATTATATCGTGCCTATACAATTATAAAAGGCGAACCTTATCATCATGCATAATGAATTGGAAAGAATTTTGGAATAATCAAGCCAAGGAAAATGATCCTAAAGCGCAAGTAGGTAGGCTTATTTCTGGCAATTTACATCCAGAGGAATTGATGGATAAAATTGCAAACAAAATTGCCAATCAGATTCAATTAAAACCAAATGATGTTTTATTGGATGTTTGTTGTGGAAATGGAATTTTAACAAGAAAATTAGCTTTAAAATGTAATAGTGTAACAGCTATTGATTTTTCAGAAGTACTCATTAGAAATGCTCAAAGAACTGAATCTTCCAATATTACCTGGATTTGTGAAGATGCTAGCAACTTTGAATTAAATCAGCAATTCGACAAAATAGTCCTTTATTTTTCTTTTCAATATTTTGAATCTAATCAACAAGCATTAAAGGTTATTGAATCACTTAAATTGCATTTAAAACCAAGTGGAATTTTGCTATTAGGTGATATTCCTGATTATGATTTTAAGTGGAAATATTATGATACTTTTCTCAAAAGGTTTTTTGCTATTTGGTCGAAGTTAAAAGGCAAAAATAATATGGGTAGGTTTTGGCGAAAATCGGATTTGGTTAAACTTTGCGCTGATAATAATTTAACATTTGAAATTCAAAAACAGGAAACTTGGCAACCTTATTCCTGGTACCGATTTGATTTAGTTGCTTATTCAAAAAAGTAAACCCTTTTTACTCTTTGTGAAATACCAGTTAAGATTTCATAAGGTATACTTTGAACTGCTTCTGATATTTCTAAGAGATTTGGTTTTTCTCCGAAAACAATCACTTCATCTCCTTCTTTACAATCGATATTGTTGATATTAAGCATCGTCATATCCATACAAATATTGCCAATTATTGGAGCCACTTTTCCATTAACCAACATAAAACCTTTTCCATTGCTTAATAAGCGATTTAAACCATCGGCGTAACCAATAGCTACTATTGCAATTTTAGTTGGAACTTCTACCTTTCCTTTTCTTCCATATCCTACACTTTCACCAATATCTAAATCTCTAATTTGAGAAATAACCGTTTTTAGCGTTCCAATTATTTGTAGTTTATTTTGGATTTCCTCAGCTGGATCAATGCCATAAAGACCAATTCCTAATCTAACCATATCAAATTGAGCTTCAGGAAATCGAACAATTCCGCCGCTGTTTAAACAATGACGAATGATTGGGTAATCGAAAGCATCACATATTTGTTTTGATATATTGTTAAATCTTTGAATTTGAGTTTGAGTAAATCCATCGTGCTCGGCAGCTTCACTGGCAGCTAAATGGGTAAAAACAGATTTAATTCTTAAATGAGGATATTCTTTTAATAGTTTAATCAATTCTGGAATTTCTGATTCATTAAAACCCAATCTTTTCATACCTGTATCAAATTCCAAATGAATACCACATTCAACTCCATTTGAATTTTGAATTAAACTTTTTAAGATATTAAATTGGTAAATCTCAGGCTCTAAATTGTATTTTAGAATAGCATCAAAACTTGCAGGTTCCGGATTCATAACCATTATAGGGGTTTTGATACCTGCTTTTCTTAAAGTAGTTCCTTCATCTGCATAAGCAACTGTTAAATAATCAACCCTATTAAATTCTAACATTCGTGCAATTTCAAAACTTCCAGCTCCATAACTAAAAGCCTTTACCATTGCCATAGTTTTAACTCCAGGTTTTAAAACACTTTTATAGGTATTCAGATTTTGTACCAATGCATTCAGGTTAATTTCAAAAATGGTTTGATGAACTTTCTTTTCAAACCACTTACTAATTTTTTCAAACTCAAATTTTCTTGCTCCTTTTATTAAAATAATTTGTTGTTGAAAATCGGCAGCATGACTTTGATTGATGAAAGAATTTGTATCAAGAAAGTAAATTGTATTTTGGGGTAAAATATGATAAAAAGCTGCAATGTTTGGACCTATTGCAATCACTTGGTCAATCTGTTTTTCTTTTAAAAGGAATGCTACTTTTTTATAGAGTAAATCACTTTGAATACCACTTTCATAAATATCAGAAAGAATGACTGTACTTTTTAATTCACCTTTGTTTTGTTGAAGAAAATCAAGTGCAATTTTCAGTGAATCTAAATCAGCACTATAACTATCGTTAATTATGATACAATTGTTATTGCCTTCTTTAAGCTGAAGGCGCATATCTAGCACAGGTAAACTCAGAAATCTATTTTGTAAAATTGGAAGGTTCTCCTGATTAATTTTATTATCGTAAATTAGAAATGCTAAACATGAACAAGCATTCCATATTGATGCATCATCTATAAAAGGTATTTGGATATTAAATTGATTTTCGATGCAAGAAATAGAACTAAAATTACTTTTCTTCTCACATTTAAAATGTAAATCGGCAAAATTATTTTCTAGTGACCAAGTGAAATATTGTTTTCGATTGTCTGAATTTTCAATATGTTTTGATACAATTTCCTGATCTATTCCAATGATTATTTTCTTAGATGATTTAAATAGCTTTAGCTTTTCATTTAGCTTTTCTTCCTTGTTTTTAAAACCTTGTTGATGTGCTTCACCTAAAAATGAAAAAATTCCAATATCTGGCAATATCATTTCTTCAAGTTTATCCATTTCATTTACCTGAGAAATTCCAGCTTCAAAAATACCAATTTGATGTTCTTTTTGTAGTAACCACAAAGAAAGAGGAACTCCGACCTGAGAGTTATAACTTTTAGGATTTCTAACCACAAAGTAATCTTCGTGAAGTAAATGATGAAGCCATTCTTTGACAATTGTTTTTCCATTA
>JAIYDG010000694.1 GCA_027487625.1 Bacteroidota bacterium | reverse complement strand
CGTTCATTTCTTCCTCTAACCCGAAGTAAAAATTACGTTTGGCATTATCCCACTTAGTTAAATCTTCAAATCTGCAAGTGTAATGCCACTTATGTGAAGGGGTTTTCTTTTTGATGACCACATCCGGTGCCATAATAAATCCAATATTCAAATAATAGCTGGTAGACCATGCAGATTTCTGTAATTCAATTAATTGATTTACAACACCAGCTTTTTTGAACCAAAAAATTTTTGAACCATTAAAGCCATGAGATTTTAAAAATGTATTGAGCTCAGTGCTAAAATTGAGAAAAAACTGTTCACTTGTCATACGTTTCTACTTGTTTATGGACATCTTTAACATTTTCGTACTTCTTCCTTGCGGCTTCTTAATACCGTTTTAACGGACTCTCCCCTCTAGCTTTAGCCCTTGAGTTATTAGGTTTTAGCTCTTTGATATGAACATCCACTGTTCCATCTCCATTATCAACCAGCTGGGGTACCATCATCTATGAGTAACTTCCTCAACATAATTTCAACAGCCCCCGAACCACTCAGACCTGTTTTAGGATAATCTTTGTAGCGGTCTATTTCCCCTTCATCTATAGCCTGCCGTCTGATTTCGTTCATATCATCATCAAAGTAGACTAAAACAGGCTTGAAAGGTAGAGTATGATGAAAGAAAACAGGAACAGGGAAATCTGATCTTCGAAAATTCGGGAGGCTTCCAAGCACTTTCCACGAATTGTCTTTAAACCCTTGAAATCCAAACTGCTTAATAAAAATTGGCTTATTAAAGTCAATTTTTACCTGTTGTGCATCAGTATACCCAGTATCTGTTAAGTGACCATAAAAATAGCCTAAGGGTATTTTATCCTTATCAATGCGAGTTATCAATCCTACCACATATTTATCCAATATAGGCAATGTGATAACGTCTCCTTCTTTTAGTTTTATTCTTGCCATTACAACTAGATTTACTGATCTTGGTTACGATTTAAATAATCGTCAGCCGCTTTTTCATAATCAGGCTTTTTCTTGTTCCTATCCCCAATCGGTTTAATTTTGTTCAACCCTCCCTTTGCTGATTGTGCTTGTGGGTTCGCATCATACACTTTTTGCTCAAGACCTCGTTGTTCTGCATAATCATCAGTACGATACTCTTCATTGAAGTCCAAATCTTTTGTCTCATCACCATTTGCATGTTGGTTTTTTCTCTGCGCCATGTCCTTGGTCCTTCCTGTTCTCTTTACAGTTCCTGTTGTAGGTTCAGATAAAGAATATACCCCACCTTTCGCCTTACCCATTCCCTTCCCAGTACCAACCTTTGAAGGGGAGAAAGCTGTTGCTCCAAGTTCTGCACCAGCACCAATTTTTTCTTTTATTGTAGCTTTGGGATCAAGCCAGGTAGCAATAGTATTATCGATCGCATTGATCCCCATAAGCTCCAGCACAATAAAAGACCCATCTTTTATTCCTGCTTTAATTGGGCTATTATCCCTCATTTGCTCACTCGCAGGTTTAATTATCCCTCGATCAGAGCTTGGAAGACCTAATATTTGTGCTAGCCTGTTGTTTATCCCTACTTTCTGCAGCCCATGCAAATCAATATTCGCAATCGGCTCATTCTCCGCATAATTGAACGTAGTAACAAAAGGAAACTCATCCGAAATCGGATCAACCCCAATAAACCGCCCAATACTCGGATCGTAATACCGTGCCCCATACGCGTACATGCCCAGGCCAAAGTCACTGTGCAGCTCCTTCCCGTTGTACATGTACTGGTTGTCCCGTACCCCCGCGTCATTCTGCAACCAAGCTCCCTCAAAAGCCAAACCAAAGGCGTAATAATGATTCTCCTGCAAAATATCACTGGTACTCGCCGTACCCGTAATGTCCACAATTCCATTGGCATTGCGGTCGGTAAAGGCCAGGCGGGTATTGCCCAGATAGTCCCGGAAACTGTACTCTTTGCGCCAGGCGATGGTATTGGAGGCATCTACATTGGTGTTGTAGTAGCGGCCTTCGGCGTGGTACACACTTTCCACCCGTTTGGCACCCGTGCCCGTTTGGCGGTATTCAATGCCGCCCGGGAAATAGTCCTGGACGTACTGTACGGTAGCTCCTGTTTTGGTGGTTTTGCGCAGTTTGTTGCCAGCAGCGTCGTAGAGGAATTCAATGGTGTTGCCAGTGCTGAACGTGATCAGCTTGGGCGCCCACGAATAAATTCATGGGTTAAGATAGCTGATTATACCTTATGCTACTGATGTTTTTGTGCAAATTTTTGTTGTGCTCGGCTTTGATGAAAAATGGCTTCGTGATTTTTCTGGGCACAATGCTACCGCTGGCAGGGGGAGAACCTGTGCCAGCGGTAGCGCAATATTTTTGGTTGGGGTTGGAAGACTTGGACTAGCAGGGCTTATTCCAGCAACTCTTGCGTCAGCGGGTATTCTATCACAAATTTGAATCAAAAAATTGCTTTATGTTATAGTTAGCAATGTTTTGGGCTAGGCTTAATGGACTGATCCCGCTGTTATTGGCATTCTCTGGATTGGCTCCATTGTCTAATAATAGCTTTATGAAATCGCCTTTCCCTTCTGAGGAAAAAGCCGCACGCCAAAGAGGTGTGTTTCCATAATTATCCTTTACTTCTAAATCTGCTCTGTGAAAAATCAATAAACGACCAAGGTCTACTTGGTAATTCTGAGCCGCATAATGCAGAGGGGTCCAACCTAATTTATCTGCAAAATTAGGGTCATATCCCTGCTCCAATAGCCATTCTGCAAGAGGGTGATTTTGTGCAATCACTGCATGACAAAGTAATGTTTTATTATCCTTGTCCATGGCATTTTTAGCATTCATAGTGGCCCAAGAAATTACTTTATCCAGCTCGTTATTGTATGTAGCACCAATAATTTGGCTGGGTATGCTTTGATTATTCCTTTTTTTCATATTTGTGACTTCTATTTGTTGATCTATCTTCATAATGGTATAGATCAGGGTCATTTTCAGCATCAAGAACCTCTTTTCTTGTACTATCCGCTGATGCCACTTTCGGAGGGGAATTATCAGAATCTGAAAAAGGAGATGGCCTTAGTACCGGAATTGAGTCTGGTCTAAAGCTTTTCAATAAAAATCGCCACAAAGACACAAAGGCACAAAGAATTTAAGTTACTCTTTGTGCCCAAATTGATAAAAATCATGTCCAGTACGATCGCCGCTGGTACGACGTCTCTGACTCGTACCATTATTTCCGCGTCTTAGAAGCAGAAGTATGCACACTGACACGAAAAAAGCACCAATCAAAATCACTTGGAACTAGGTTTTTTCTGGCATGGTGCATACTTGTGCGTCTTGAAGAGCGGGAATAATGGAAACAAGTCAGAGATTTATTCCAGCTGTACACAAGCGATACACTTGTGCCAGCGGGGTCTCATCTTTGGTCATCCCCAATCAGGTTGGGCCAATGTTTAAATATGGATTAAAATCAAAGGTTGTTTTCAGTACACTCATTTCATTTTTAACTGTTCAACCCATAGATTAGGCTTTTTTGAATAAAAGTCTCTAAGTCTACTTTCAACATGATCCGCCTCCCAAACCGCTGCTCGTTCTAATCCTTCACATTCAGCTTTTGTCGCTGGTTTTATTTCCCCAGTATTCGAATTATATTGCTCGAGTTCCCCTGTGTACAAGTCTTGAATAAACTTGAATGGCAAAGATTGTAAGGATTCTTCCAAAGGGAGCTTCCCCACCTTTAACCAACGTCCTCTAGTAATAACATCATCGTATACAGAAACAATAAATAAAATTGGTTTTGAAACAATTTCGCTCATATCTTTAATATCCACCTTAGTCTTTAAATCATAGAATGCGTAGTTCGCTTTGCCTAATATCCTGGCATAGGAATGATAGCCATCACCCAAGTCAATTTTTAAAATTGCACCCGGTGTTCTTTGTTGTCTACTCGCCATTTTTTAGTTATTTGGTCCAAATTCATTAGAGTGCATGACAAAATTGGGGCAGATATAGGACTAAGCAGCCCTTGCATTTGCTAATTTTTGCTCAGCATTAATCCTAAATTCCATGAAAGCCTCCATATCGCCATTGATTTTTACGG
>JAIYDG010000060.1 GCA_027487625.1 Bacteroidota bacterium | reverse complement strand
TTACTTGTTGCTCACATTGAAAAGGTATACATATTATGTAAACAAAGGATTTTTCTCCTTATTTAACAAAACAACCCATCTTAGTAAAACATAAACTCATAAGATAGGGAAAACATGGATAGTTGAGAATATGGACAATAAAATGAAGTATTCTTAGGATACATTTGGCCTCCATTCATGGCAACTCCTGACAGCCCCCGCTCGGATTCTTGTAGGGTAGAATCCGAAAGAATTTTCAACAGTAGTAATCCGTTCACAGGTTCTCCGAAGTCATCCTCAAAGAAAACCTGACAAAAGGGGAAAGAAAAAACACTTTGGCAGTAAACAGTAATGGAAAATTACACAACTAATTGTATCAAAACAAAATTGAAGACTCAAATAAATAGGAAAAGTTCTACATTGTACAATAACACTAAATTTTTGGTGCTTTGTTATTTTTCATACTAACTGAACTTTTCTTGAGGTATCGTAAAACCTCACAATGTCTGGACTAGTAAAACAAAATTTTCATGTGCTAATTTCAGATGTTTTAATATTGTCACACTTGAATTACTAGATTATCATGAAGGAAAATGAAAGGACTTAAATTTTAGGGGTAGCTAATCCTTTGACGTTTTGGTGGAGCTCCCTCAGCAGAAGACAGGGCAATAGATGTCGACAGAATCATCGTTTCCGAGACCGACTTTCGCCACGCCTCTTGAATTGTTTTAAATTCGGAGTGAGTTGCTTTAGGAGGACAGAAGAACTTTTCGTCGTCAGTGTTAAAGTTGAACAATGCAATCTCTCTTGCCAATCCACGCATGGTGTCTTCATTGATGTTGTTCTCGGGTTCGTAGACGCCAATCTGATATGCATTTCCATAGGCCCTCTGAAGAGTTTCATGAGTGTAACCAAAAATCCAATGATGGTTCTCCACACGTAATTTCTGATCAGGTAGTAGAGCAAGAAATGGGATAGAAGTGAAGACTCCCAAATGCTGATGAACTTCGAATTCGTTCTTCATCTGTAAGGGATCCCATTTTTTATGGAAAGATTCTAAATGTCCCCTCGTATGACAGAGATTGCAAACGTGATGGAGAACAGGACAAACGTGAATGGAGTGTGGAAGAAGGTTCTCTGTTCCATGACTGTAACGACATAGTTTGAGACGAGAATATTCAGGACAATTGTATGGCTCATGTCCATCGTCGCCACACCGTACGCATCGTGTTTCCAGAATCTCGAGTGTTGCTTCATTTGTTAATTTGGTTGTTCCTTTTCTTAATGGTAACTCTCTGTGGCCCCAAAGGCGCAAAGCAGTATGGGTGAGCTCTGATTGCGTTGGTTTTGGACCATTTCTTAGGATTGGTTCGATCCAGTCGTCTTGAGCCAACCGAATGAAGGTGACTTCAAGGGCATCATTCAATCCAAACAGGTTAGACTTTCCGGCTACACGACGAAGAGGTGGTCTCCAATTATCCAACATTTCTCTCTCGATGTAGAGTTGGTTAGGTCGTTGAATGTTGTCGAAGCTAACACGTTGTGTGATGTCAAGGGCCAGACGTAGTATGGGAAAAACATCATCACAAAGATGATAGTTGAGACTTTTGGCACGCTTTTCTGTTAGAGACAAAAGGACAAGAATGGGAAGGCGACAATCCTGAGCGCAATGTATTCGGGCTTGATTTGGAGGTTCATCACCACCAAACAGATCTTTCAGAACGTTGGACTTTGCAAAGTTGATTGACCAGATGCGATATTGAGGTCCAAATTTTTTCAGAATTGCTTCAGGCTTTGTTTGTGTCGAGACAGGATCAATAAAAGCCTTGAAAAGAACTCTAGTATCAACCCAACCAGAAAGATGAATTGGCCTCTTGAGTTGAAGGAGAAGTTCCATGTCTTTGGTAATTCCACTTTGGATTTTTCTTATTTTCCAATCCTCGAGAAGCTTTCGAAAATCTTCCGGAATTTCATCTCCATCGTTGAAGAGATAGACAGAACCAGAGAAATCTCCCATCGAGACAAAAAGACGCTTTTCAACTCCATCCGACTTTGTTAACTTGAAATCTCCTTCTGTATCGATCGTCATGATGCGATATCGGCGAATGTTTTCTAACATTTTCTTTGCGAACTTCTTTTCTTGCTCATTGGAGTTAGAATGGAAAACTTTGATTTCTTCAAAATCTACCCGTGGGCAGGCGAGTATTTGATTAGGTTGAAGTAATTCACGACATTGTTGCAATGTGAGAATTGGCATCTTGAAAGATTTTTCACGGCGAACAGAATTTCTGGCATCTAAATACTCGTGTAGAAAATTGTCACGAACATCCAAAAGATTTAGAGCTTGTCCGCAAATGTCATGATAAACAAACCGTTTCGATCCTTTATCAGGTTGAGGGATCTTTGTTTTCTTGGATTTCAAACAAGGTTTGTCAAGACAAACACTTTCATCAAAACTTTCTTCAAGAATGAGTCTTGAGTTCTCTTGGCAAAACTCAAAACCAAAAAGACTGTCCTCATCAGACGATTCGTATCCGGCAGGAACAATCTTTAAAGGTTCTTTTCGTACTGATTCATCACCAGTAGAACTAGAATTGACTGGCGGACCTAGTCTATTTGCAAATCTAGCTTCCACAG
>JAIYDG010000680.1 GCA_027487625.1 Bacteroidota bacterium | reverse complement strand
TTTATTTTTTTTTTATTGTTCCAATATCTTCGTTGCTGTCCTTCAGCAATCGTTTCCATCCAATGTCTTCCTTCATACATAGTAATGATGTCAGACAGGGATGCATTCAGTAGTGTTTTCCTCCTATCGTTTGATCATCACGCTATTTCTGTTCTCGTATGCCACTCGCTCCTTTCCACCCCTGTGGCCATACCTGATCAGCTTGATCCATACTTTTCGTTCTCAGTAAGTGGAGAATATTTCTCCTGTTCTCCTTATTGCTATACGATGCACTATCCTGAGTGCTAATAAGGGCAGCGATTTTGTAGGTCGTGGTCTCCTCTGGCATCGATCAGGTTTTTTCCGCCTTTCCTTTTCCCAGGGTTTCTTTCCCTCTTCCTATACGTCCTCCTTTATTCACTCCTTGTTCTTTAATCCGCGGTCCAATTTGCGAAATATTCTTTTTCTGTAATTTCCTCTCCTTTTTCCTTCTCTACTTTTCCCCTCCTTTCCTCTCTTCTCTCCTTTTCCTCCCCTCTTCTTTTCTCTTCCATTCCTCCTTTCTTCTATTATCATTTCTCCTCCCCTTTGTTTTCATTACTTGTGCGATTCTGGCCACCTGGTGGAGCTGATCAAATCCACCCTTCTCGCCGCTTCCTCTATGTGAAACCACCCTCATCTATGTTCCTCAGTAAACAACCAATATCCCTTAGCTCCTGGCAGAATCTCCGAACTGGGTTCCAGAGATTTCTTCTTTTCTGATCTTGGGCCTCCCGTAAGTTAGCAGTCCTTAATGTATTCATTATCACTGTATTCGCGATATCCCATTGGCCTTGCAGCCGGGCGTGTGGGTTTTCTTCGTCCATCGCCTGTCTTTTGATTCTTGCTGCCCACAGCGCTCCCAAAGCGTGAGCTCGGAGGCAAGCCAGGGCCTCCGTTCCGATCCCGAACGGTTCGATGTCGCCAAGGAGTGCCACCCTCGCAGATAGAAGGCCCCATAGTCTCTGTGGTAATCTCATTGCCTGCATCGCAATATACCATGCCCTTTTCGCAAGTGCACAATCGTAGAAGACGTGAAGCATGTAGTCTGGGCCTTGTCCACACAGGCTGCATATTGAGTTTTGCTTCGTTACATGCTCCCTCCTTTCACCCATGTAGAGATCCCTCCACACAATGTGTAACATCAGCACTCGATGCGAAGGTTTGAGTAAGTTGACCTTCGCTTGTGCCCACACTTTATCCCAGTATATATTACCGTCTGTCTCTCTTCCTCTCCCTGCCCCCACTCTGTCTTCTTCCACTAGCTTCCTCCAATATTCCGCAGCTGATTTACGCGGAGTTGCTGTTTTCCTCAGAAAACTCTTAAATTGCCTTGTCCGTGCCATGCACAATCTCATCCCCAGCCCAACTTTCCCTTTCGTCATCACATGGTAGGGGGCTGGTACTGCTTCCACCAGCGTAGGTCTCGTTTCCCAAAACCCCTCCTTAATGCTGCTCGGTACCACCCTGAGCACGTCAGCCCCTATCCATTCTTTTTCTCCATGCACCTTTGTTGTCCCATCTCGACCAATTTTTGCTAGAGCGACTTGAATGCGATCATCTCCTCCGACCTCGATGACCGACATGAGTTGTCCCTCCTTCATAGCGAGGTCGCCCGCGATGATGTCTCTTGTAAGCACCTCTTTTTTTGGGAAATCGAATAACTTTACTGCGAGATTAATTCTATCCCTAATGAATGAGACATGTCCCTTGGCCGCATCCCTAAGGTTTGCCGTACTCCACACCCTTACCTTTTTTGGGTTGCATTTTTTAATGTATGTCCATGTTATTTCCTGCCAATTACCCTTCGGGCTTGTGAGCAGGTCGTTAATCCATCTTGTCTTTAAGGTTACATAGGCTGTTTGAGTCGATGTCAAGCCCAGCCCTCCCTCGTGCGGTGGATTCATATAGCAGTTAAGTCTCCCCGCATTCCTTGGTGGTACCATCCATTTTTTCATGTCAGAATCGATTTCTTCTATCCATCCAGGCGGGGGAGACCCAGTATTTATTGCGTATTTTAATTTTGTTAATAGCAAACTGTTCCAAACAATAACTTTCCCTGAAGAAGATAACCTTCTTCTTTTCCAGCATTCCATGCCATTCAGAATTTTATCCTTCAGGCTGTTCCAGTATGGAGCAGCCCCCTGCGTATTGTCACAGTAAACGGCCCCAAGGTATTTGACTGGTACATTTGTTTTTTTCCATGCTACTCCCTCCGGATAATTCTCAACACCATCTCCGGAGAACACTGTGCCTGTCGATTTGTCCATGTTTGTCCTACTCCCTGTTGCTCTATTATACTTGTTCAAAACATCATACGCTTTCCTTGCATCTTCTGGGCCGTTCAGGAATATTAGAGTATCATCAGCATACATACATATCTTTACAGATCTGTTATCCACTATCTTTATACCAGTAATCTCCCTTTTTACCTCCACTGCAAGCAGGTCTGCAGCTAGGTTATAGAGCAGTGGTGCGCACGGGCACCCCTGAAAAACCCCCCGCCTTCTGATGATGACCTGTGTCAGGCCTCCGTTCACGATAACCTGAACCTTTGCACTGTTGTAGGTCTGTTTGACCAGATTGCATATATTGCCCGGGAATCCACGCTCCTCCAGAACTTTCAGGATCACCCTGTGGTCCACTCTGTCGTATGCTTTTTCTTGGTCAAGCAGTAAGTATCCCCCTTCAATCTTGAACTCCCTGTCGTAGTCGTATATAGCCTGAAGGGCATATGTGTGTTCTGTGATCCTTCTTCCTTTCATGAAACCCACCTGCTCTTCCTCCAGTATTGATGAGATTCCTACCTCTATTTTCCTCTTCACACAGCTGGCCATGATCTTATAATCAACGTTCGCTAATGTAATCGGCCTCCAGTTCGAAAGTTTCCTCATGTCACCTTTTTTTGGCACAAGTCGAACGTTTGCCTGGGTAAAACCCTCTGGTAATTCTCCTCCATTCTCCACTTGTTTAATAATGTTTATAAGGATCGGTATGATCACATCCTTTGTCTTTTTGTAAAATTCTGCACTCAATCCATCCGGGCCTGGGCTCTTGCCTTCTTTCATACTCATTATAGCTCTGTCAACGTCTTGTGCGTTGATATTCAGACTCATTTCTTGAGCTATGTTTCTATCCAAGGTTTTTCTCTCCTGCAGTATCTCTTCCAGGGTGCTTTCTTCAATTGGTTCCGCATCCCATAAGCACTGATAATACCGCTGCACTTCGGCATTTATTTCTTCAGCCGTTACGAAGAGATCCTCTCCATTGTCCACAACACCAATATCGAGTGTGGTATCCTTCCCACCCTTCTTTCGGAAAAAGTATTTTGTTTGCTTTTCATCCTTTTGTCTCACTAATTGTTGTAAGACATCGTCCATATTTTTATTTTTCCTCTCTTTATGTTCCATCATTCTATCTTCTGCCATCATAAGGTTGGCTCTG
Source organism: Bacteroidota bacterium (assembly GCA_027487625.1). GTDB lineage: Bacteria > Bacteroidota > Bacteroidia > UKL13-3 > UKL13-3 > CAISCU01. The sequence continues at coordinate 2,990 of JAIYDG010000680.1, read as the reverse complement.
TCTTCCTGGGCTCCACTAAAGACGGCTTTCCTCTGTGCCACTATTAAAATTTGTCTCAGCTCTTTTTCCGCCCTCCTTTCGTCTATAGCTTTCTTCCGAGCTGCCTTCTTTAGCAACTTTATGGCTGCTTCCTTAACTTCAGCCCAGATTAGCCCAGGCTGTTTCTGCTCTCCGATTTGTGTATTCCTTTGAAGAACGATATTTTGTATTTGGGCAGTTATCTCCTCAATCACCCCCTCTATTTCAAGCACCTCCGGGTTCATTCTCCACCTTGAGTTTGAAACCCCTTTTGCAGTATCAATTCCAACTGTCACCATATAGTGATCAGACATTCTAATCGGTTCCATTTCTATTTTCCTTATCCATCCTTTTGTCTTCATGACTTCGTAGAACCGGTCTAATCTACTCCATACTGTACCACCCCTGTTTCCTGTTCTGCAGGTAAATCCAGGAAACCCAGGATGCAGTCTCCTCCACGGGTCCTCCAATCTATTTTGTAATTTCCATTCCTTAAATTTCCTATCACAGAATCCATGTCCTGTTGTGTCATAATCTGGCTCCTCTACATTATTCCAATCTCCACATAGAATGCTGTGATCGGTCATTTCCTCAGATATCTTCCTCCTTACCTCCTGGCGCTCCTTAGAGGTTGAAGCTCCAGACAGGTTGTAGATATTTATTACTCTCATCCTACCTTGGCTCCCAATATCAATATCCATGTAGATTGCTCTACCTGGTATTATAGTCCCGAAAGTAGGATTCAAATTTTGTATCCATCTCCTGCATAATATTGCAACCCCCGCACTATGCGACCCATCACCTATTGAGGTGTATCCCTTTGGACCGCTCCATCTCTCCAGTATTTTGTTGTCATCATTCCTCAGCCATGTTTCCTGTACGCAGAAAACATCCGATTTAGTCTTCCGTAGGCTCTCGAAGACCTTGCGTCGACGCTCATCCGTAAGTATGGAGCGTACATTCCATGTTGAAATCCTCACTCTCATAGTAATGTTGTTTCCACCAGATTCATCTGATGGTCATCACTACTGCTGCCTTTTCCATGCGTTTCTTTTATTCCCTCCTGAAGTTCCTTCTCCTTGCTCCGTTCTTTGATTTTATCATAATTGCTATCCTGATGTTCCTCTCCATGCTCTTCAGGACCATTTTCTCCCGAGTAAGTGTTCATTTTCTGGGGATTGAGAACCGGGGTTGGGGGTATGCTTTGTGTGGGCCGTGTGTCCGAGGTTCGTTCTTCCATGTCCCTCTCATTGCTCTTCGGCAGCCGAGGGGCAACAGTTGGGGGTAATTTACCATTAATGTTGTCATCCTCTATTGTCACCTCGGTCTCCTCTTGTGATGTTGTTCCCTGATGGTTTCTCTCCTTCTCCTTTTCCTTTTCCTTAACCTCCATATTTGAGGAGACACGTTTATCTACCATCTTCTGCTTTCTACTGACCACAATTATTGTAGTCTTTCTATTTTCAGGGTGTTGTTCAGATATTCTCGTGCTTTTCCTTTCCGCATTATCTGCTCGACTACGCGATATATGACTCGGGTTATACAGCTCGTGCTTTAAGGTACAGTTCCTATCCTTCACTCGAATATATTCCACCTTCTGTTCCAGTTTCCACCATCCAAATATTATAGCATATGAGAGGCGAATCTCACCTCTTACCGGGCGTAGTATCCTTTTAATATCCATATGGTTTGTCAGTGACACCCTTATGTCCTGTTCTTCAGTCATTCCAGGTAAGTACTGGATCACCACCACATCCTTCGGCCTCTCTCCCGCCACAATTTTTGCCACTTTATTTCCTACTCTAAACCAGTTTATCCTTCTCAGTCGATTGTATGTCCTGTCGTCTTGTATGAACAACCTGATATCGGGTGATTCTGGAGCCAAGTCGATATCTATCTTCGAGTGGAGCCCGTTGAATTTCAGCCACGAGTTGAGAGCATCTGCCAAAGCCGCCTCCGATGGTTTATCCTGTGTAAAAGCCAGAGTAACTTTCCAGGGAAGTTTTGCATCCCTCCCATTCTGAGGCACTTCTTCATCCTCCCCAGTATTCAGGAATTCTATATCCATCCGTTCCTGGGGCTCTGCGTCTCTTATGGCTTCTACTCTAGCTGTAAGTCCCCGTTGCACGACTTCAGCAAAGGTGGGGCCTTCTCGTTGCTCAACAGACCCTTTCGGACTCTCTGTCCTGTGCATATTGTCTTCCATTGTACCCGTTTGCTGTTGATTGTGTTCATTTATTAGGGTCTCTACACCGCTGTGAGCAGCCTTTCCTTGATCGACTTCCCCAGTCGTGATCCCCACACTCTGCCCAAGCCCATGTTCACCAGGGGATCGTCGTGGCTTCTTTGGTTCCACTGACGTTGTGCTAATTGATGACTCCCCATCTCCATTGCTTGTATCATGTGTTGGCAAATGTGAGGGTCTCTGCAGCCGAAGACTAATGACATTCCTTCCAACAGGGAGTGCGGTTTTGTGTTCGGTCCTCCCGATTCCGTTCCCATGCTTTGTGCTGCTTCGTGCATGTTTTAGGCCCTTTGCCCCTCCTACTTTTTCCTGAGGAGGTGCTGGATGCATGGGTGCTTCAGCTTCGCTCGCCACTGACGCTCTTGTCATGATCGTTTTGTGGGGATCAGAGCCCATGTTTTCGCCTTGCGAGCGTTGTTTCCTCATCCACTCGCTAGAAGAGGCCGATGAGTGTGTCTCTTTTTGTGAGCTTCTTTTCCTCCGCTTTGCACCCTTGATGTCTCTCTTCTATCTTGTTTGGGTGGGATCAAAAGAGAGGCAACGTTGGGAGGATCTTTGTGACCGTGTCGAACGTTCGCGAAGATCCGACAAAATAAGGGATCTTATAGTGTCCGGGGAGAAATTTGCAAAGATCCGACAAAATAAGGGATCTTATAGTGTCCGGGGAGAAATTTGCAAAGATCCGACAAAATAAGGGATCTTATAGTGTCCGGGGAGAAATTTGCAA
>JAIYDG010000271.1 GCA_027487625.1 Bacteroidota bacterium | reverse complement strand
TATAATTTTCTTTCGATTTCGTCTTCTAACAATTGAACCAATTCAGGAATTTTAATCTTTTCTGCAATATCATCGGCAAAAGCTACAAGAAGTAATTTTCTTGCTGCATCTTCAGGAATACCGCGGCTTCTCAAGTAAAATAAAGGTTCTTCATCTAACTGACCAATAGTAGCACCATGTGTACATTTTACATCATCAGCAAAAATTTCTAATTGAGGTTTGGTGTTAACAGTAGCATCGTTGCTCAAAAGAATATTTTGGTTTCTTTGATAAGCATTGGTTTTCTGTGCATCTAAATGCACCATAATTTTGCCATTAAAAACAGCTGTAGAAGTATCCTTTAATACACCTTTGTATTTCTCATCACTGAAGCAATTTGGTTTAGCATGATCAACCCTTGTATGGTTATCTACAAATGAATCTTTTTCTGTGATGTACAAGCCGTATAAAAGACTATTGCAATTTTGTCCATTCATATAAAAATGAAGGTTATTGCGAACCATTTTACCGTCTAACGTAAGGGTAACATGGTTGATATTGGTATTGGCTTCCTGAAAGATTTGTGTAAAATGGTTCAAGTAAGATTCTCCTGTCTGGCGTTGAACTTTGTAATGCTCCAAATGTGAGTTTTCATCAACATAAACTTCTGTAACTGCATTACAAAATGATGATGAAATACCAGCTGAATAAAACGATTCAACAATATGAACAGAGGCATTTTTTTCAACTACAATCAGGTTTCTTGGTTGAGCCAAAACAGCTAATTGAGATGAATCACTGATATTAAAAATGATGATTGGATGTTCTGCCTGTTTACCCTTCGGTACAAAAACAAAAGCACCATCACTTAATAAAGCAGTATTTAATGCATTTAAAGATTCATTATTAATAGGCACATATTTTCCAAAATGTGCGTTGAATTCGCTTGGATATTCTTTACGTGCTTTAGCAAGATTACAAATCAGAATTGTTTCATCTTTTTCAATAATCAAAGACAATTCTGGATGGAAACAACCATTGATAAATACCAAACGGTTTGCTGTGATATTTTTCAGAATTGAAGCATTTAAAAGCTCTTCTGCATTTGCTACCTCAGCGCATGAACTTTGAAGAGGCAAATCAAATACCTTTTTGAAATTCGTATATTTCCATTCCTCATTTTTGGTTGTAGGAAATCCTAATTTCTCGAATTCCTTGAACGCATTTTCACGAATATGAACAAAATCAGAGCCAGTTTCTGCTTGTTGCAAATAGCGACTAAAATCTTGTTTAATGTTCTCTAATAAACTCATAATAAGCACGAAGCCTTTTTATTTTTGTGAATGAATGATTAAACTGATGCAGCTTCTACTTCTGCTTTAATCCAATCGTAACCTTTAACCTCAAGTTCTTTAGCAAGATTTGCATCGCCACTTTTTACGATTCTTCCTTTGTAAAGTACATGAACAAAATCTGGAACGATATAATCCAATAATCTTTGGTAATGTGTAATTACGATAAATGAGTTCTCTTTGTTTCTCAATTTGTTTACACCATTAGAAACCAATCTCAAAGCATCGATATCCAAACCTGAATCAGTTTCATCTAAAATACCCAATTTAGGTTCAAGCATCGCCATCTGGAAAATCTCATTACGTTTCTTTTCTCCACCACTAAATCCTTCATTTAATGAACGAGATGTTAATGATTTATCCATTTCCACTAATTCCATTTTCTCACGCATCATTTTCAAGAAATCTGTTGCTTCCATTGGCTCTTGTCCATGGTACTTTCTTTTTTCGTTGATAGCAGTTTTAAGGAAATTGGTATTACTAACACCAGGTATTTCAACAGGATATTGAAAAGCTAAAAATACTCCCTCACGAGCTCTATCTTCTGGAGCCATTTCCAACAAATCTTTTCCTTCAAACTCAACTGAACCTTCAGTTACTATATAATCAGCACGTCCTGCAAGAACCGAAGAAAGCGTACTTTTTCCGGCACCATTTGGACCCATAATTGCATGAACTTCACCAGGATTTACAACTAAATTGATACCATTCAGGATTTTCTTTCCTTCGATTTCAGCTTTTAAATTTTCTATTTTTAACATAAATCTATTTTCTTTTTTTGGTAGATAAAAGGGTAATTAACCAACCGAACCCTCTAATGAAACAGCTAATAATTTTTGAGCCTCAACTGCAAATTCCATAGGTAATTGATTCAAAACTTCACGGCAAAATCCGTTTACAATTAAACCGATTGCTTCTTCAGTTCCAATTCCTCTTTGGTTGCAATAAAATATCTGGTCTTCACCAATTTTACTTGTACTGGCTTCGTGTTCAACAACAGCAGTTTTGTTATTAATTTCGATGTATGGAAAAGTATGAGCACCACTTCTGTCGCCAATCAACATACTATCACATTGCGTATAATTTCTAACTGATTCAGCTTTTTTAGCAACCTTAACTAAACCTCTATAAGTATTATGAGATTTACCTGCTGAGATTCCTTTGGAAACGATTCTGCTTTTGCTGTTTTTTCCAATATGAATCATTTTAGTTCCTGTATCTGCAACCTGTGCATTATTGGTAACAGCTACTGAGAAAAATTCTCCAATAGAATGATCACCTTTTAATATACAGCTTGGATATTTCCATGTAATAGCACTTCCTGTTTCAACTTGTGTCCAGCTAATTTTTGCGTAATCACCTTCACAAACACCTCTTTTGGTGACGAAATTATAGATTCCACCTTTTCCATTTTTATCACCAGGATACCAGTTTTGTACTGTTGAGTATTTTATTTCTGCTTTTGTATGAGCAATTAATTCAACTACCGCAGCGTGTAATTGGTTTTCATCACGCATAGGGGCAGTGCAACCTTCGAGATAAGAAACATAAGAACCCTCATCAGCAATGATTAATGTGCGTTCAAACTGTCCAGTATTTTCAGCATTAATTCTGAAATAGGTAGAAAGTTCCATCGGGCATCTTACTCCTTTAGGAATATAAACGAATGAGCCATCTGAGAAAACAGCCGCGTTTAAAGCTGCAAAGTAATTATCAGTATAAGGTACTACAGAGCCCAAATATTGTTTAACTAATTCAGGATGTTCGTGAACTGCCTCAGAAATGGCACAAAAAATGACACCCTTTTCTTTGAGTTGTTCTTTGAAAGTAGTTGCAATTGAAACAGAATCAAAAACAGCATCAACGGCAACATTACTTAAACGTTTTTGTTCAGATAATGAAATCCCTAATTTTTCAAAGGTTTTAATCAATTCAGGATCTACCTCATCAAGACTATTTAGCTTTTTTTTCTCTTTTGGAGCAGCATAATAGATGATATCTTGGTAATCGATTTTTGGATATTTGAAGTTTTGCCAATTTGGCTCTTCCATTTTTTGCCAGTGTCTAAAGGCTTTAAGGCGATATTCTAACATCCATTCCGGTTCATTTTTTTTAGCGGAGATAAATCTTACAATATCCTCATTAACACCTTTTGGGGCAGTTTCCATTTCAATTGAGGTAGAGAAGCCATATTTATATTCTTGACTTACTACCTGATCTATGATATCTACTTCTTCAGACATGAGGCTTGGTTTGGATTGAAATTATTTGCAAAAATAAGAGATTTTTCGTCTTGTTTATACTTAGTCTAAATAAAATACAGATAAGTTGTTGGAATGTTTTGTTGAAAAAGAAATTGCATTAGACTAAAACCTTTATTTCACTCATAATGAATCACATCAACTAAATAGTACCTGTTGAAAATCTTAAATAGGTAAATTACGATTCAATAGAGTAATCATTTTTGTTGCCTACAATTTGAAGTATTTTTTATATATCTACCTTGTCTAAACCTAAATTCTGACCTTTTTCAGTCTTTTTAGGAGGACATAAAACACAAAAAAAGGGGGCCCGATTTGGGCCCCCTTTTTATTCAATTGATTGATGAATTATTGTAATTTAACCAATTTTTCCAAAGTAGTTTTTCCATTTGCTCCTAATTTTAAGAAGTAAACGCCAGCAGGTAAACTTGATGTTTCAGGAACTGAAACTTGGTTATACCCTTCAGTACCCTGAATTGATTGTGTTAATAAAGTTTGTCCGTTTAAGTTCATTACTTCAACAGAAACTTCAGCTGCACCCGGTAAAGTGAATCCAACTGAAATACCTGACTCAAAAGGATTAGGCTGAACAGTATTTAATACCATTTCTTGATTTTCATCTAAAGCCAAACTTACAATTTTTGATAATGAAGTAGTTCCATCAAAATCAACTTGTGCTATTCTGTAATACAAAGTTTTAACTCCTAAATTCAATGCTTCTGCATCTAGATGTTTGTATTCAACCAATTTGTTTGAAGTACCCATTCCTTTTACTTGAGCAATTGCTTCAAAGTTTTTACCATCTAAAGAACGTTCTAAAACAAAATGACTATTATCGATTTCAGAAGCTGTAGACCAATTGATTAATGCTCCATCATCTACCTTTTTAACCAAAATAGATTTGTAAGTAACAGGTAGTGGACTATTGTTAGCACCAATTGAGAATTGGTTATTAAATTGAGTTGTTGAACCTAACACCAATCTAACTCTTTGATTGGCTATATTAACTGAATCAACTCTTCCTAAGAAACCTTGAATTAAGCCCCAGTTTGCATCATCGTAATAATTTCTAGTATAAGCAAAAACATTTCCAGTGTTTGCATTTACACTTAGATTTCCAGGATTTAATTGGAAAGTAGCCAATGCACTATCAAATGAGAAAGTTCCATATTTATATACCAACCAGAAATTATTGTGAACATTTGTAATTCCACCAGGAGAAGTAATCGGAGTAGTGCCATAAGGAACACCTGGGAAATAATATGCACCCATATTACCTGTTCCAGATAAATTAATAAATTCAATACCCAATTTAGCTCCAGTAAAATTGATATTAGAACTAGCAGGCTGGTAACTATAAACTGAATTTGTATAAATTGGTAAAGTTGAATTTACCCAAGAAACACCAGCATTTCCTTTTGCAGAATTACAGTTTCCAGAAGCATCAGCTGCAAACACTCCAATATTGTCATCAAATCTCCAATATGAAATTAATTTTGCACTAGCCATATTTGGCAAACGTGAATGCATATTAGTTCTGATTTGAGCATCGGTTCTAACGGTATCCCAAATACGCATTTCATCAATATTACCGCCAAAGAAACGATTTCTATTTGCAGAACATCCAATATAAAAATCATTTGTATTAGTGGCTATGTTACCGCTTTGAGCAATCTCACCAGCTGTATCACCATTAATTAATAATTTCATCTTAACACCATCATAAACTGCTGCAATATGAGAATACAATAATGTTGTTAATGTTTTAGTTGATGTTAAAGTTACATTACCAACAGAAGTTCCGGTTGTAAATGATAATGTTCCACCCGGATTTATTTCTAAATTAAATGAAGGTGTTAAAGTATCTGCATCTTTTGCAAACAAACTCATTCTAGATGTTAAAGAAAGTGGTCTAACCCAAGCTTCAACACTTAATTTATTTCCACCAACATTTAATGAACCTAGGCCATTAGCAGATAAAAAATTCGTAGTTCCATTTAATAAAACTGTATTTCCAGTTCCAACTGTTGGAGCAGCTAAATTTGTTACATCAAAAGTAAATGATAATGTATCGTTTCCTCTTTCTGCATCTGTGCTTAATGAAGACCAAGCTCTAAATGTATAAGTTCCTACTGTAGTTGGATTGAAAGCAGGGAAAGTAATATTTGCAGAACCATTACTTCCAATTGGACCAGCAAAAGTTGCAGATTGAGAATAAGTTGTTGGTCCAGTAATTGAACAAGTTACTGGAATATTAGATTGACCATTCAAACCATAATTATAAATACTAACTATTGGTGCAAAAGGAGCAGAATTTTGGATAACTGTATTACATGGAGCAAGTACATCTGTCATACCCACATCATTAGCCAAAGTCAAACGAGGCTCAACCATAAATCTGAAAGCAGAATTAGTTGAAGCAAAATCAGCCCAAGAATTAACTGTTACAGCTTTATAGAAGAAAGTTTGGTTTCTGATTGGATCTTCAGATTGGTAAGCAAAGTTTACATTGGTTGTGCCAATTTGACGAACACCAACATAAAAAGTTCCAGAAACTGCAACTGCAGGATTTACTGGAATTGTATTTACACCAGCAACAGATGTTAAAGTAGCAGAATTCCATAATAATACACCTGGCGTATCATTTAAATTATCATAAATAACAATTTGATAAGTATTTCCACCACCAAAGAAATTCACACCAACTTGGTTAATTGAATTTGAACCGGCCAAAGGATATTTAGCAATAAAATCTCCAGAATTACCATTAAACCCAACACCACCAATTGCAGGTTGTGCTGGATTAGCATAAGCATAAGAATTATTGGTAACCAATTGAGTAAATGATTTGGTATTATTATTATTAGTACTATCTGGCGGTACACTTACAACAATATTATTTGTTCCAGTAAATGCTGGAGAAAATGCTGGTAATGAAGCAGTAACACTTCCATTAGGTGGAATCATAGAAATTAAAGTTGAATCTGAGAAAGTATTTGCACCCGATACATTTACACGCACCCATTGGTTAAATAAGGTATCAATTCCAACATTTGCAATATTTGCCCTTATTTGGTGTGGCACTGCATATGGGATAGGTAATTTACCAAATGTATAAACCTCTACTACTCTTGCATCTTTAAAATTTACAATTGGAGGTCCTTCAAAAGCTCCTCTATATGGAATTGTTGATGAACGAGGAGTGTTAAAAAAATCATTGGTAATTGATGTAATTGGTATACCAATAAAATTTGAAGGACTATTTAAAGAACTCGACAATATGATATCATTTGTTGTAGTAAAAAATGGCTGCGCTATAATTGAATTTTGCTCTTGAGGAATTGTAGCTAATCTATAACTTGTTGTAACATCATAGAATGTACCAATATAAGCAACTTTAAAAACTGAAGCAGCCCAATATGTATTATAATCCATAGTATTGATTCCTGCAGTAGGTGTTTGATTCCACATTGCAATATGCTGATTGGCTGTTCCAGTTCTTGTATTTGAAATTAAATTATTTCTGAAATTTAAAGCACTTGTAGTTGCAGTGTTTGATTTAAAAAAGCCTATTGAAGTTGGATTACCATTAGCAGCTACTAATTGATTTCCAGAAATTCGAATTGTATTGTGATAGAAATTCAATACTAAAGGATTGGTAGTTCCTTGGTATTGAATTCCAACGATTCTATTTGCTGTAGAAGTTGCAGTGTCTGTAATTGAGACAATATTATTGACAAAATTTAAGACAGGAATTGTAATCGGAGCTGCTGCAGCTGGGGAAATGATTACTCCCAAAACATTTAAAGCAGTTGTATTGCCAAAAACTCTTAATCTTTCAATTCTGTTTTTTCTAAAATTCCAATTTGATGCATCAACGTTTATTGTTAAAAACATTCCCTGTGGTGCAACATTAAGTGGAGCTGTTGTTAATTGGTTAATAGTATTACCTTCAACAGTTAAGTTTCTTATTGCACTAAATGTAGCACCTTGTAGAGACCAATTTGTAAATAAATTGTTTCCAACATAAATATTGTTCATAGGATTTGCCAATGTACCTGCTGCTTGTAAACAAGCTCTGCCACCATTGAATTCGCAATTATATATGCTATCATTACTATTTCCGCTGGTTGCAGCAGAAGTTGAAAACTGAAAATTTACGCCACCGGCGATAGTAAAAGTTCCATTTAAGAAGTTTACGAATCTAATTACATTGTTACTTGCTCCATTTATTAGCCTACAAGTGTAAGAAGTTGCTGTAGTTGTATTTGTATGTTGGAAAGTTAAAAACCTATTTGTTCCCAATC
>JAIYDG010000370.1 GCA_027487625.1 Bacteroidota bacterium | reverse complement strand
CAAACGCAATAGCTTCATCTCGGGATAATACCGAAAGCGCAACTGGCTTTGGCTGGCAACTGCACGGGCTAAAGCATAGGGCACTTCAGCATACAGAATGGTACGATCCTGGGCGGCAACGAGTGCGGAGAACTGGGCATATGCGCTTTGGAAGGGTAGCCATTGGGGGTCGGATAGAACGGTGTTCAGGATATGGGATTCGGTGCGGAAGATGGAGGTTAGTTGCCAGAATCTCATGAGGTGAGGTCGATCTGTGGTTGGTTTGGGGTTATTAAATACTACCTATTTGACCCATACTACAAAAGCAATCAGTGCAATTCCTGGGTGTAGTGTGCAGGGGGGAATTGCGGGGCTTTTCTTGGCCATTTTGATTGTTTTGGAATGTTATGCGTGGGGTAAAGATAAGGAAAATCTGGGATGGGCAATAGCTTTATTTCCTAGTATCAATCATCTCAATTTTACTTTATGAATCATTAACAAATTTAATAGGTGATTGGTATTGCAATTATTGCGATCAAAGATTAGATTTGCTTCTGTTGATAAACTTCATGCTTTATACTAAAAAGTGGTAAGTTGTTGATAAGAAAAGTACTACAATAAAGGTCCATTTATGAAAACTCGTGGAATAGTAATGACAAATCCGTTTCATTCTTCGGATGGTCGAATGATATGGAGCCCGCCTTCATCTTTAGATCTACGAAGATATTGTTTGTATTGGGATCAAATATGTTGGGTACAGGCTAAGACAGAGAGCTTCGGTTTTATATCCGCTGGAACAGGAAAGTCAGATGTGATTGCACTTAAAGAAGAAGGTGTTCTTGATATGATTTCCGTAATTGTATATGACCATGAAAGGCTTCATTATGGATATTCGCCTGATAACCCTGAAGAATTCCATGAATTAGTCCATAAGGAAAAGGAGAAACATCCGGATTATCAATATGTCCATCCTCCTGGCTCAGCAATACTACCAATAGCATTGGTAAAAGCTTCTAAAGAATTAAACAAATCAACACAATTGCTATGGTCTATAGCTCAATCTACAGATGAAATAAGGCTTCCTTATTCTCAAGGAATTGACTATCAAAGCATTGAGGTTAAATTACTAAATGCTCTTCCTGTACCAACCCAAGAGATAAGTATAAAAAAAATATTAGAATTTCGGAAAAAAAGGTATTCAGAATTGTTGCAACTCAGATCTGTGATAGACGATATGAAATCCATTATAGTTTCTACAGATGACTATAAATTGGCAAATATAAAAATACGTGAAAATTTAGGACGAGCTCTTAGGGAAATCGAAAAGGCCCTAAAAGATTCGCAAATAAAGAACATTTTTTCGTCAGCAGATATTTTTATTGATGCAAACTCAAATCAAGAAATGACGGATGCAGTAGATATAGGCGAACTCACTGGATTAGGAATGAATGCAGCGGTAGGGGTCGGGAACCGCATTTTCAATGATGTAATAAATTTGTCAGATGCCACAAAGGAATATGTTTATATTTACAATATGCGCAGAGCTTTTCCTGTTGATGAATAGTCGGCACTGACTTTATCAGGATCAAACAAATCAAGCTTTCATATTCCTTTTATATAACTATATTGCTTTATATCAATAGTGTCATCAATAAAGCACAAAGTCAAATCATTTACATTACAAGCTAGCATTATTTTTTCAGTACAATCTTTAGCAATTTCAATGATTCTGTCACTGCTCAGGTTACTAGGGGTTATTTTTTGTATTATACTAAAATTTTTATGCGCCCTATTTATTGGAATTTCATCAAAAAAAGGCCTCCACTCTTTTTTTCCTTTTGATTGATTAAAACCGCTAATACTAAAGCCCAGAACATTTCTAAAACTCAGCTGAAGTGTAATTTCATCTTCGTACTCTATATAGTCATAGTATCTTTTTATAAAACTTAGCATTGAAATAATATAACCCGCGCAATATGTAATATCTATGAAAAATAATTTTTTAGGGTAATCTCTAGGCATTTTAAACCAGAAAATAGAATCACACAAACATGTTTCGATGTATCCGTTATTTTGAAAATTAATACATGCTAAGTCTTTATAACTCATAAATCCTAGTCCATACAAATCGAAGCTCTTTTCATATGTCGGGAACGCTGCTAATTGAGGAACTGGCTCGTATCCTTTTGAGTTTTGAATTATCCAATTTGTGAAATCAGGTTTATGGCTTAAAATAATTTGGTTATTAGGGAATTTAGGGATAAATGACAAAAGAAATAATGGTTGTGCAACATTGCTTTCAGGTATAAATATCTCTGTTGTAACTAATTTCGAATTTGGAGTTAAACCAAAATCATCACTGTTTTCATCCAACAAATTCCTTCTATCCAGGAAATCATTGAACTCATCATACCTCCTTCTAGTTGATTCGAACATATCTCTGATTTGATAATGCGTTGCAGCAATTGAACTATCATTGACCCTAATGAAATAACGATTTTCGCCACTATTAAAATGTGGCTTTATTGTACTTTCAGGAATATGATATACAATCAATACTCGATCTATCGAATCGGGTATTGGGATCACTTTAGGGTCAGGGTAAAATATTCTCTTCGTTTGCTAATTCTAATGGAGGGTATATTATTTTTGGTGTAGAAGAGAAAGATAAGAAATTCATTATTGAAGGCGTATTGGAACGCTATGAAGGGAAGACTTTAGT
>JAIYDG010000194.1 GCA_027487625.1 Bacteroidota bacterium | reverse complement strand
CCGCTGTCGAGGTTCAAAAAGTTATTCTACAATGCATTTTCGATAATGCACAGGATGGAGCACTTTTCTGTGCCATACCATTTTTGTCTTTTGTGGATTCGTCGCGCGGAACGCTCTTTATTTTTTGTCACACAGATCTCAAAAAAATTTTTGTTCTTTATTTTGATTGGATGATTTTTTAAGCTTTGGTAATTTTATAGAGATTTTTAGTTTTTATTGGATCGTAATTTTTTGAAGGAAATTTGATTGGATGGTTTTGTAATTTTAGAGATTCAAGTTACTAAATTAGATGTCTATGATAAAATTAATAGTTTGCGTCGTCTGCGCAGCTTTCAATTTGAAATGTACTCTCATTTGGATTGGTGTCAAGCAGGATATCAGCTGGGAAGACTTAGGGAAAATTGGATGTCGACTCCTTTCAGACTTTTTATTTCTCGAGACAAAAAAGTTTTTATCGACAATTTGTTCACGTTTTTACACTTGAAACTTAAAAATAAGTTGTTTGAAGTTCATGAATTGGAAGAGTTCTATCGTCAGGTGGCAATTTTAAGTTCCGAAATTGAAGAGGTTCTTAAAAATTTACGGTGCTAAAAAATGGGAGCTGAAGAAGACAATAAAAATTTAAACCAGCCGGCTGTCTGTGTTCGCCACAAGCAAAACTCTTTTTTGACAACATTTTTTTCTGTTTCTTATCTTGTGGTCTTTTTTGGAGATAAATTTCGGGACAAGTCTTTGTTCATCTCCGTTTGTGACGTCGACGACGACGACGACGACGACGACGACGACGACGACGACGACGACGACATTGATATTGAGCAAGATGGTCGAGAAATATTTATGTGGACCGGACTAACTGTCAACCATTTTGACATTGTTCACAGAATTACTCGTATTCTTAAACTCATTCCCGACAAGTTTGCGACAGGTTGCGCGATTGCAGCCGAAAATCTTCCCGGCGATACAGGAGAGTTTTTATTGAACTTGGTGGCCAAGCTTTACGACGAAAGTCTTTCCGAGGCCGTGGAAAAAAATTACCCGAATTCGTTTGTCTCTACTCTCTTTGATTTACGGGAATCTTATCGGGAGATTACATCCGCATTTGTCAACAGGGAAATTGATCAGCGGGAAATTGAAGACTTTTTGAGACGGTGTCAGCCCGTTTTAAATGCGGCAACAATTGTGGTTGATTGGGCTCACTCTCAATTAACTCATTATCGCAAAAATCAAGCGTATTCGGATGACGTTTCAGAAAAACTTTTGGATCTGTGTTTAGATCTTAATTCTAAACCTAATTTGCTCTCTGAATATCGACAACTACGACGGGAAAATGAGCGAGGCTGAAGAGGGGGAAATTGATTCAGCAGACGATTCCAATTTTTTTGAAATCGAAGATACAGCTGATCCGTCTATCTTTAATATTGACTCTGCTTTTGGTGCCACAAACAATGAATTTTTGTACATAATTAAGTTTTCTGAAGATCCCGACACTCGTGAATACAGTTTTATGCTTGGTCTTTCCTATTTGGAAAGCGACGACGATGACGACGAGGAAGATGCTAACAATGACATTTTTACGTGGGAAAATTTGTCTCTAAATTATAGACCATTATTTCTTGACTTAATTCAGCTTTTTATATCTTTACCCGAGTTGTTTGCTTCTCGTTATCGGGATTGCGTGATGTCTAGCGACGCTCTAGTGTGGTCGGTAGAAGAGTCTCATCGCTTTCTGACCATTTTAGAACAAGCTCGCCAACTAAATTTTTCAGACTCTATTATTCAGACAATTTCTCTTTTGAATCAAGAATACATTTTCGTTCTCAGATCTTTTGAAAATTTGACGATAACTCAATTTGAAATTAACAATTTTTTTCGCAAATGTCAGCTCGTCTACGACGCTTGTCAAGTTTATGAAAAATTTGGTGTTGGCGAACTTGTTAATCTTAGCAGACATCATTGCTTTTCTGATAATTTTATTTTAAATTTGTATCGTGTAGTGGCCGAATTTAATGCTAGCGATCAATCTTTGAATAGTAAATTTTTAAATATTTTGACCGACTAAAAATATATTGAGAATTCGATTGTTTTCAAACAATGCGATTGAAATTCTATACTCTTCATTATTTATATATTTGATTTATACCTTTGAAAAATAAGAAGATTAATAAAAATTTTGAAAAAATTTATTTAACTTTACTGAAAAAATATTGAAAAATTTCGTATTTTTTAGTTTGAACCATTTGTAATTTTTTCCACGAGATAGTTAAACAGCTCAATTTGTTTTTCATTTTTTTTGATTTTTGTTTCGAGCAGCTCTTTCACCCTTTTCCGTTGTCCTTTTCTTAGGTGGGCTCGGTTGGCCATCTCGATGAGCTCGTCAACGTTCAACATTTCTGAAAAAACACAAAAGACGGTTTAGCACACACACAATAATATTTTAAAATAAGTAGAATAATTATAAGGAACGCCACACACTAAAGTTAAATAAATTTATATTATATACATTATTTTATCACCTTCCTTCTTTCCTTACAACAAGCTTGTCGTCTGAAAAAAAAGTTTTTATGAGAAAAAAATAATTATGACGCTACAAGACAGCTAAAAGAGTTATTTCAAGATTGAGCTCGAGCTAGAAAAAATTGAGTGTACCATATCTGAAGAAACGTCTTCTTCCGAAGAAACTTTTCTTCGTGACATCGTTCCCTTTTTATATTATAAGAATATTTAAGCGATGTAATTTTTTAAAAAGTAAAGAAAGCTTGTTTAAAAGTAAAAAACAAACTACTTAATAGTCGCTCAAATAATTTTATATAAAAAAACCAGTTCTATTTCTACAAAATTGTTGTGTGGTGGGGGTGGCGGTGGCTGAAAGGAAGGCGGGTTGTTTAGAGCTTCTGCCGCGTCAGCCGCTGCAGAAGTGCTAGGCCCACGCTTAAGCCGTGTCTCTAAATTTTGAGCTCCTGGATGTCCTTGAAGCCTGTAAATAATATTTCTATTATAAGTATTTTAATAAAAAGAATAATAAATGTTTTTATTTTTAATTAAATGTTTTTATTTTTAATCGAAAAATAATTGGGCGGGTTACGCTCCATCAATTTGTAAAAAAGATAATTAGTTTTATATGACGTTACGTAATAATTGGTTCTCTTACTCTCTTAGAAGATCTCTTTTGAATGCTTCCGCGTCATCGTGGGCACGTGCGCGATGTCGATCAAATCGAATCTAAAAAGTTTGACAACAAATTGAATTAAAAAATTTGAAAAACGAGTTAACATAATTATTAAATTTTATCAGGCAAAAAGTTATTACATTCATTTCTCTTTTGTGCTGGACGTGCTTAACGATGACGAAAGCTAGTCCAATCGTCAAGAGAATTGTCGCTGCTCCGATAAGTCCGTATGCCAAATTGTGGTTTTCAAAATTTCCTTTCGATTCGCTCGTTTCTGGTTCGACGACATTCTCGAGACTCGAACTTATCGGCTACATTAAAAAAAGAGGAGGAAAAAATCTGAATAGTCACACGGGAAATTTTATTGACATTGATTGACGATGACACGTTTGTTTACTTTCCGTTTCACTGAACTTTTTAAGTGGCTATCGGATGTTATTAAACAAATTTTTGACAGCTCGATTTTGATAAATTAGATTAGGAATGTAATTATTTTAGCCAAATTACGTAGCAATCTCATTAAGAGCCATCGAGATTATGAAAAAATATGTAAAATATAAAAAAACTTACAGGAAGACAAAACGATTTGATCATTTCTTCGGTCGCACATTGAATTTCGTAATTTTCTCTGCACAGGCAGAGGCCTCCCTGGCATATTCCGTATTTGTCAATATTTTCCAAGTTGGAAAACAGGGTTATTAAGCACGTTAGATTAGCAATTGCTGACATTTTTATTTGACTTCTTAATGCAACTGTTTGAGTTTGAATGAATTATAATAATGTGCAAGCGGCAAAAGTGCTTTATTTCTTTGATTGATTATATTCGTGTTATTGTTTCTTTTGATCCGCTAATTAGTTGCGCCAGTCAACGGGTCAGCGGGACCGATTAAAGAAAAAAATGTTTTTGTTTTGTATTCAAATTCTCTTATGACTTTGAATTTCTTTTTTTCTTCTTCGGTGGCTAGTTTTTCGATCAGATAGAAAACATATGAGTAGGCATCTATTTTTTGCATGACAATTGGAATTGACGGGTGGAACCAGATTTGGCTTTCTGTTGTGAATTTAAATTCGTGGTGAATTCCGTAAATTTGCGACATTCTTGATATATCCGAATTGTAATAAAGGTAATCTCTTGTAATGTACATTTTATTTGATGAGGAAATTTTAAAGAGGCACTCTTTAATCTTTGTGTAGACTTTATTTGAGTCTGGCTCCAAATTGTAAAATACCCCTTCCAGCTTGTGACCTGGAAAGCATCTTTGGTGAAAGTTTGCCACGCTCGTTTCGTCGCAAACTATAATTTTGACGTTGGCCGTTTTTACGGTGATTTTGTTTGATAGTCTCCAAGAGTCTGAAAAAGTGCACTCTGAAAAGTCTTCAACTAATTTTTTTACGTCGGAAGAGAGGATCGGTTGATTGTGCATGTACGACTCTTCTCTTCTTTCTTGAATGAGAACGTAGAAGCGCTCGGCCGAGACCGAAATTTCTACCGTTTCTCCCGGAAGATTTATCCACTTGACAATTTCGAGAGTTATCTTGTCAACGTAAATAATTCGGTGGTGTTGGTGTCCCGGTTTTCCGCACATGACAATAAAGTAAAAAAAATTGGAATTTGGATTTGGCAGTATGAAAAAATTTGAGACAATGTGTCGAAAGGTTCGGTCCGTCACTGCCTGATCGAGTTTTCCCATTGTTTTCATTAAACTCAATTGACTGATTTTTATTCTTCTTTCTTCTCCGTTTATCTTTAAAACTGTCATGACATATCTTTCCGCTGACGCAAACATCGCAGTTGAGCCGTCCACCCAAAGGTACTTTGTATTTAGTCCGCTGCACATTTCGAAAGTACCGAATGTCGAAACTTCCGAGATCGCTTTTTTTTTCGGGTTGTACCAAAAAAAGGAGATTACCGTCGTTTCTTTTCCCCTCATTGCGAGAAGATATTCTCCAGAGGGAGACCAGTTTATTCCGTAATATCTGTCGCTCACTCGGGTGGTAAACATAATTTGTCCGTTTTCTTTTCTACCTTTTCCCGCGTAAGTTATGACAGTTATATCCCCGCAACTAAGCAGCGCCAAAAGATCGTATGCGGGATTGAAGCTGAGACACGTAATGGAACAATTTGGAAAAATGTCAATTTTCCAATTGAGCTTTGGTTTTCGAAGAACGTAATATTCTCTTAGAAGGTCTTCCCCTTTTTTTATAGCCAGTAGCCTCGCTTTTGACGGATAGTAAAAGTGAAAATGCTCCAAAGTGCAAGTTTCCCTTTTAAACTTTTGTAGCATTTGCGAATTTTCGTACCAAAAGTATGTGAGGAGGGTCGGATCGGCGCATGCGGCAAGTTTGACAAACTCTTTTGCGTTTAGAAAAGAGATTATCATTGAGATTACGAGAATCTGGTTTCTTTCCAACAGTAAGTTAATAACTCCGACCCCAAAGATGAAATGTCTTAAAAAGTAAAATTTATATCTCGGAGTTTGAGAATTAAATTTAGAACTTTTCTTGAGCTTTGCAGCGTACATTTTTTCCTCTTCCGTCAAACAGTCTGGTTCAAAGATTCGAACTTTTTTTGCTTCGCTTGCCATGATCTCACTTTTAAAAAAATAAGCACAAAGAAAAAAAACTTTGATTTATTTTTCTTTTGTTCCGCGTTTAATTGCCGCACAAAGTTAACTGAGTGCGTCAAGAGAAAAGAGAGAAAATTATTTTCCAAAAGCTTTATTTTTCACGAAAAAATCGGGAACGTTACAAAATTTTTTGACAAATCGATGGATGGCAATTAGGGGAGGTCTGACGATAGCCTCTGGAGTGAGGAGGGAAATTACGTAGTCGATGAGCGAAATTTGTTTCTTTTCCCCCGTTTTTGACATAAAAGTAACCGACAAATCCTGCCTTCTAATGTATCTCGGATTGACGCAATTTGATATTATCGAAAAAACGGAAATTGCCTCATTTTTTACCGGAAGATTTTCTACAAACTGACCAAATGTTTTTTGAAAGTTTGCTATCTCTCCGCTTGAATTTTCAAAATCTCCGGACTCAAAACTTCCCCCCACGGTTGCCAAAATTTTTTTATTTTGAAAGAGAGACTTTTTTGAGTAGCAAAACGTCATATTTTCGCAGTCGAAATAAAAGTATACGTCTAATTTTCCTTTCCCGACAGACTTGAAAAGGTCTATCCATTTTTCAATTTCGCTCTTACCTATTTTGAAATAATTGAAAACGTTTCTAAGGGTTGGAACGTTCGCAATCGAGCTCGTGAAAATGATAAAATTAAAAAACCCCAATAAAGAATAAACTTGAGTCTTATATATTGCGTGGCTGGCACAAATTATTTTTTGTGTTTTGTGATGGGCCTGATAGTTTATGGCTATTCGCAACTGCTGTTCGTCTCTTTTTGAAATGTGTATTATATCTTCGACAACAATGCATGATTTTTTTTCAGTATTTTCTAGTTGGTTAAAACTAATATTTTTTACTTTCGGAAAAACTTTTCTGTACTTTGCACTATCTTTTGCGTCAACGTTTATTAGGTAGAGTTTGTAGCCGCACTTTTTATTTTTACTGCAGCAAGATTTTTCCACAATTTTTTTAACCAGTGTTGATTTCCCCGTTCCCGCTCTGAGAAGAGATTAGATTAGAAAAAAATAGATCATCATTTTTAAAAAAATACTTTTTTTATTTTTATGCACTCACATAGATTATTAGCAATTAAAAAAATTATTTTTTCTCGCGCATTAAAAGGTGCCATTAGGGTGAGACAAAAAAACCTTACAAACTAAGCACGGACGACAATAAGGAGAATAAGAAGATAAAAAAACTTACAACTAAATTCATTTATACATATGTACATTAGGCCGTTAATTTCTGACCGAGATGTTGTTGGGTCAAAGCAAATTACAGTGAGAGTTATGTGTGCGTTTTTGCATGTGTACGACAGAAAAAAAAGCGATTATTATATTGGTGATAAAGTAGAAGAAGAAGAAGAGTCAAATCTCAAAATTTACGACGTTACATCCAAGCTGTTAATGTTTGATCCGGATGTTGGTGGGATCAAGCAGATGAGGCGATTAAATTTGTAATGATATCAGTGTCTTAAATAAAGCGAGGCAAAAGCATAATTCAAAAAATTCAAATTCTTAAAAATATTTTTAATGTATTGGGTGCTTTTAGGTGCTTTTAAGAATAAAAAATGTGCGAGTGTGAGTGCATAAAATAGAAAAAAAGTTTAGGTAAAGAGATCTTGGGAAGCTGATGTTATTTTTTTCTCTCTACCTTCCAAGTACGAGGATGGCCCCGTACTTGACTTTTCTTAGTGCCGGATCGCTCATTTTTTCCCTCCTCGTTTTCGATTTCCCTTTGCCGGAGGAGGAGGATGATGTAGATTGTCGAGAGGAGGAGCGGGTTCATCGAAAAGAGGCATTTCCTGAGTCTGTTGGATCGCGTCCAAATCAAGTGTCGCGTAATATCGAGGATCTTTTTCGTTTTCTCTGCCGTCGTTGTCTTCGTCGTCGTCCTCGTCGTCGTCGTCGCCGTCGTTGGCAAACTCTGGAGCTTTTTTCTTGTTCTGGGCGTATAGCATTCTAATTCGCCTTTTTCTTTCCAGTCTTTTTTTTGTTACCAGCTCTTCGTCATCTTCGTCGGCACTGGGCATGGGCGTTGAGGGCCCCCTTTGACCAGGCTTTGTCTCAAATTTGCATTTGAGATCGGTCAGATAGTTTTGAAGCTGCTCGCTGTCGAGCAGCTGATTAAATGCCACAAACGGTACGATGCATCCGTTTTTGTCGAAAAAGAATACGTCTCCTTCGGGGGAGGTGTAAGCTTTTTCGCCGCTGTTGCTGCCAGCTTCGTCGGTTCCGGCAGGCCGAGGCTGCTCTCCGTCTTCTGCTGTTACACCCCCCGTTGGGGATGTGGAAGGTTCAAAGACGGACGAGGAAAGTTTCAGTGTTACCATGATGTTTTCGAGCTTGCAGAATGGTGCGACATTGTCTTTGAGCGTGTCTCGATTGAAGTGCCAATTAGATATCGTCAAGACAATGTCGGTGACTTGAGCCGTGCCATTTTTGTCATGCCAATCCAAATGAGAAATTATTTTGTAATCGGAAAATCCCGATCTCGAATTGGCAGTCTGAAAATAATGATTGAGAGACACATAAAAAATAATTCTTTTTATATTTAAAAATTTGTATCCCTTTATTGAAAAAAAGTAAAGAAAAAATTACGTTTTTCGTTCCGGCGTATGCTTCGTTCCAAGCGTCGACAAGTTTTTGAGCCATTTTTGCAACTTTTTTCTTTGTGTGTTCCCTGTGGTCCAAGAAAAAGGACAGGGCTGTGGGGATGTCGATGATGATCTTGGATTCGGGATGCCAGGGGGAGCTCCAGTCTATCAAGTGTAGGAGAAAGAAATATCCTCCCAGGGCGTAAATTTTTCTGTAATAGTAAAAAAATGTACTTACACAAGCAGTTTTTTTACCCTTTCTTTGAGAATAAAAAAATGAAATAAAAAATGATGGCTTACTCATATTTTCTTCTGAGCGACATTTCCGAGGTCCCTCCGTTCTTTGCAGTTCCGTCCAAAGTGTAATTTCTGTTTCCCGCTTTGAACAAGAATTTACACTTTGAGGCCGTTTTTATTTCTAACGGCATCATCCAAGTGGTGTCCACCTTGTAGATTTTTTCTTCGTCCTCCGAGTCGGACTTGCTGCTTCCCCACTGAACTTGGGCTTTTTTGGAGGCCATGATGATGACTGTAAAAAATGTTTTTTTACGATACGGACAAAAAAAAATTTTCGAGATGCGTTTGAATCGAGAGACTCAACCCTAGTGTGTGGGGAAAGAGAAGCAGCCTTGTCAGGAGAGAAGCGAAGCTTATTCGCGTCGGTCGTATTTTCCCTCTCCTCCTCCTATTACTCACGCACCCTCTCTCGTTGTCGCGCAAAAGAGAGACAGAAAAAACTAGACTGGATAATATATACGCGCAAAGAGAAAGATATGTAAGAACGAAAAATTACACACATTTTTTGGATAATTATAAACTCATTATCGCAACTGCGACAATTACTGCGTCTACAGCAACGACGACGACGACGACGACAAAGAAAACGTCGACGACTTGGACTACTACGATTGCGGAAGCACCGACTACGACTAGATAAAGTAAGTGAGGGGTATTTTTTCAGGTAGGCAAGCTGGCAGGCAGGCAAGAGAGTTTTTGATGAGAGAGGTAATATTTATTTCTTTTTTTTTAATTTGCGTTAATTTTTCGAAATGGAAAGAGGCACTCTTAGATCGGGAGAGAGATTTGCAGCTCGAAATTTAGCCTACTACAGCAGCGAAAAAGTTTTGCTGGATCACCATCAAAGATTGTTGGCCGAAGAGCCAGCCATTACTACGAGGGCAACGAGGATTGCCGGTCTCAATTTTGGCAGTCTTTTGCAAACTACCGTTCGATTTCGGTTCGATTCGACCATCATCAGGCCAACGCTTAGAAGAGTTTTCTTTGATCTCTTTCGCGAGCACACTCTCAGCGGAGACTCTGGCTTTGAAGTTGTGGTTACGTTCAACGCGATTCTAACTAATCAAAGTGACCAAAGCAGACCAACTTTTTCCGTTTTTTACGGTCACGATCACAGGGCAGGCAACATTTCTGGAGCCGCTCCCGAGCTCAAGTACGGAACAACTACTGTGGTAAGACTTCTTTCGGACGTTGACAACATTCCCACGGAATTTGAATCCGAGACTCTGCTTCGTCAGCACAGGAGAGCCTTTGAATCGTCGGCGGTGAGCATTCACAAATTCATCAACATTGTTTATCTCATTTATCGATATGTCGACGTTGCGTCCACTGTCAGCAACAGGGGGAGAGGAGGAGGAGGAAGAAGAGAGAAATCAGATTCATCGAGCAGACCAAGCTTGGACTCGCAAAGGACGTGATCTGACAGAAAACGGAAAAATCTGCCTCTCAAAGGCCCTCCTTTCAAGCTGCGATCCCACTCGAACAGGTCAAGAAGTTTACGCCGAATATTTCTTTCCCTTCACCCTTGTCGACGAAGATTCCAATCTCTCGTGTCTAAAGGCTCGACCAAATCAGGAAAGAAAAATAAGAAATACAATGTACAATCTCAAAGAACCGTCCAAAGATCCGGCGTATTTTAATTTTACATCGCACACCGATCTCAATCGTCTAGCCAAGGCCATCAAGAAAGACATTGTGGTGTATTACGCTCACGACGACGGATTTAAAATTTTTGAAATATATCACGACTTTCGCGGGTTCAGTCAGAAGTGTCCTCCTCCAGCGGCCGGAGAAGACGGCCTTTCCATGGCGCCTCATTCGATACGACACCGCTCCAAAAAAATATTTTCGGCTCCTTGCCTTTACTACGTTTTGACGGTGAAGCGGAAGCTGTACAAATTCGAGCAAAGTCTCGACAGAGTCTTCATGGCCGAAACTTACTTCTTTGCCAAGCCGGAAACGAGTCAGTTCATGTGGTGGAAAGAAGATTACGGTGGAATGCTGTCCAGAACTTTGGGCCTGCCTGCTCCTGAATTTCCCATTCCCACTCTTTTGGATTTGGCCTTTTCCGTTGATCGCCTTTACGAACTTTGGAAGGTCAAAATTATTTTGGTCACTTTTTGCAAGAGCAATTTCAACCAAAAGGAAGTGAGAAACTTTAGTCGACGGCTGCAGCCTAGATTTTCCTATTTTTTTAATTTGGGAATTGTGGCTCCGCCAGGATCTCGCTCTGTCTCCGAACTCGACTTGGACGGCATCGAGCTTGCCGTTTGCTTTTACGGACAACGTTACGCCTGTATCCTGCAAGACGAATTTCGTCGGGAGGTGATTAACCAGTACAAGTCGAGTTCCAGGAGGGACAAGCCTTCCGGCAACAACTTTGCTTCCATCCCCATCGTCAGTCTGGAAGAAAGACGATTGGCTCTCGCAAAGTTGGACGCAGAAAAAAAAGCCAGAAAGAGAAAATTGAGGGGAGCCGAAAAGCCAGCGTACAAGAGAGTAAAAGTTTGCGACTGCTCCACTTGTCGTTCCGACGCTTTCGACCTCAACATGAATGTCGATGGTCCGGAAAGACTTTGCTCTTATTATCTCGACGTTTCCGATCTTCTTCAACTTTTGGGAGCCGACACCGAGACCAACTTGGTCGCCGTGGAGGAGCTGTGCAAACTTTCTGTCGCAGCCATGGACATTGAATCCATGACTCTCAGCGTCAACTTGGAGCCGCCCGTTCGAGAAGGAGGAGGATTGAATTACAGCGTCGTTGATGGGGCCCGGCTAGAAGGTCACTTTAAAAAAGTACAAAAGCCAATCATGATTGCTCACTTGGACGAATTGGATCTCGGCTGCGTTAAAGTTTTTCAGGCCTCCTCCGATGCCGAAGAATCGATTTACCAAATGATGAGAGATTACTGGGCTCACGTACAGGAGTTGCGAAATCGCGCTAAAAGAGAAAAATTAAAAATTGCCGAACCCCTTCTCGCTCTCATTGCCGACTACAAAAATGCCCACTTTGAAGTCTACTCTCGGTGGGTCGATCAGCAGCGACTGACTAATCCGGTCTTTGAGTCAGACATGACCGGCATCACCAAGGCCTGGATGTCTTCTTTTCCCGGACAGCTGGAGAGGAGGCTGCTCAAGCTCATCACCGAATACACCGTTTTCAGCTTTTACGGGTAAGACACTCAACCAACAAAAAAATCAATTATCTTTTCAATTCTTTAAGAAGAGAGAAAAAAAACTTTTTTATCTAAATAATTTTTCTTTACAGTTCCGGCTACGACCACGTACTCTTGGAGAGTTATCTGGTCCCCTATCTCTTTGAAAAAGGTTACGGGCCCAAAATGGAAAAGAGGGGAAACAAGGTCTCCAACATAAAGACGCGAAACGGCACTTCGTTTCGCGACATCACCAAGCTGCTGGCTCCGTCAACCAACTTGCGAAATTTCGGCAGGCTTTTCAATTTGGAGCAAGCCAAGGCCCACTTTCCCTTTGGAATCTTAACGTCCGTTGGCGTTTTGAATTTGCCGTCCCTTCCTTCCGACCCCGACAGCTGGAAGTCTGATCTGACCGGCGGAGACAAGATAACTCGAGAGCAGATTTCCGAGGCCCAGCAGCTCTTTGACAGCGCCGGCTGTCGCAATCTCGGCGACTATCTCAGGGCCTACCTCAAATTGGACGTGGTCATCTTGTACAAGGCAACCCAAGAGTGGAGAAAAACGCTAAAGACCTACGTCGGAATCGACTTTGTCGAAACCGGCAAATACACCATCTCCAGTTTGAGCAATCTGGCCGGTCTCAAGTCTTCGGCCTCGCAGCAGCACGTTGGCACCTTCTTTCCCAACAACAGCCAAGTCTATCGTCTCCTTCGCAACGGAATGAGAGGGTGAGAGACTAGGCTAATTTTTGCGCATTCATTATTATCCACCACCACCACCAACACAAAGCCAACAACATTGATTTTTTTTCTCCCACAGCGGACTCTGCACCATCCTCAGGAGCGAAGCAGGCGGTCAGGACGAGGCCATCGCCAGCGGCTGTGAGGACGATCCGGCTTATCGAAACAACGCTCACCTCGTCGACGACGGCGATCTCTCCCCTCACGTGGGGTACTACGACGCCGCCGCCCTCTATCCTTCCAGCGGTGAGTTTTCAACTTTTCACAGGGGGGGAGGTTTTTAGGTTTTTAGGGTTTTAGGGAAGGAAAGGAAAGGAAAGGAAACAAAAAAAACACCCCCAAACCCCTTCCCCCCCCCCCCCCCCCCCCCCCCCCCCCCCCCCCCCCCCCCCCCCCCCCCCCCCCCCCCCCCCCCCCCCCCCCCCCCCCTCCTGTTGT
>JAIYDG010000179.1 GCA_027487625.1 Bacteroidota bacterium | reverse complement strand
TGATACAATTGACAATGAAATTGCTGATTGGATTCGTCAGGACATCACAAGTGATGATGATTTCAATAATAAGGATTTTAGGGCTCTACTTATTATCGATGATTTGATAACAAATGTGATGCAACAGAACATGAAGAAAATTCAATTATTGTGGATTAAATCCAGACACTTAAAGTTGAGTATTATTCTAGTTACTCACAAGTACAATTATATTCCCAGATTACTAAGGACCAACATGACCCATTTTATTGCATTTAGATCCAAGAGTAAAAAAGAACTAGAAAATATTTACGAAGACATTATTGACTTGGATGAAGATCATTGGATGGATGTATACAATTACGCAACGGATGAAAAGTATCAGTTTCTATACGTTGTTTGTAATGAGAACCCTCAACATTTTTACAAAAACTTTACTGAGAGGTTGGTTTGAAATACAATTTCTCTTCAATTAATTTTCTAAATTCTAACGCTTCACTGAAAGCAAATGATTCACCGTACTTTTTACAAGAGAATGATTTTGCGTGGGCTTTTCCATTGCATTTCCAACTCACAACCCAGTACTTGACTCCTTGTTTTGAGTAATATTCATGAACACCTAGAATTTGAGTTTTACTGTTTGCATTTGCGTGTGCGATATTTTTGGCATCTCTCATTTATTTATTGCGAATTATTTTCTTAATAATTCTATGAGGATGTTAAGGAATGTTGGAAGCAATATGAAAAATTTTGCACAGGGAATGAGAAAAACGATGGATACAATTGAAAGAGGTGTTTCGGCTGCAGACAAGGCAACAGGTGGTGCATTAAGAGCATTTTCATCTGGGGCTACAGGTGGAGCCAGTGAAGCGGCACTCACTGCGTATAATGCAAATAAACGAACCGTGCGTTCTGCATTAGATACCGCCCAACGAGTCGGAACGATTGCAGACAGGACCAGTAAGAGAGGACTTGTTGGTTCCGGAGCGTGGAGTATGGCAAAAGAACACGCGGGAAATAGAGGCAGAGATTACATGAATCAAGCCGAGGGACTCGCTAAAGCAAATCCAAAAGCGTATCAAGCAATGCAAAAACCAAATTTTATGGTGAAACGCTGAAATAAATCTCAGGTTTAATTCAATAAAACGCTGAAAATTATTTTCTAATTAAATACTATGGATATACCAGAAGAATTGCAATTTCGCGACGTCCGCAAACAAGCACCAGTTATTATTTCAAAAGAATCCCGCCAGGTTTTACCACAGAATGGAACTCGTTTTGAACAAACCGATTCCGGTGCAACACAAATTGTTTTTAGATTACCCAACGAAGAAAATTCCAGCACTGATATTTCTACAATGTGGATTACTGCAGATTTACAAATTAATCTTCCAAATGCAGCACCATTTACTGGAAATTGCAACTGGTTAGACGACTATTATTTTAATGCAATTGGTCCTGCTGCTCCTGGAGTCTATAGTTTCCCTTGGTTAAATACGTGTGATTCAATAGAGTCCATGATTAGACAAGTTCACATTTTAGTGAACGGGTCTGAACTTGAAAGACATGATTATTATAATTATACAGAATCCATACTTAATATGCATACTAATAATGCCAACTTTAGTAATTCAATTGGTGCAGGTTGTATGTTAATGAATCTTAATCCATATGAAAAATGTAGATTGTTGTTAGGTAATGGACCTACTGCGCGCACAACTTCCAATAGAATTCAAGTATCTTTTCCTCTCAGATGGGCAGGTATTGCAAATTTACGATCATTGGTGCCTACCTATCTTTTGGGGGGTGGCCAGTCTGCAATAGAAATACGTCTATTCCTGGAAAATTCTAGCAATTTATTGTGTGCTGGAGCAGTAAATTTTGCTCGTAATGTAACTAATGATCGCTATGGAAATCCAACAACATTTACACCAACCGCTACTCCACTAACGTATGTCTTGACTGATGTAAGAATAAATTATGATGTTGTGCAAACTAGTGATGCATATACATCTTCACTACGAAGTTATTTGGCCAGTAATCAATTAACTCTTCCAATCGATACATACTACACAACTCAATTTGATTTAAATCGCTCATCTGGATGGCAAAATTTCACTATTAGTACTCAAATGTCTGATATTTCTGCAGTATTTATTGGTTTTGTGAGAAGTAATGAACAGAACAATTTGGGCTTTTGCTCTACTGATCGATTTTATAAACCTCCTGGTTTATCAGAAGCAAGACTGCAAATTAATGGCAAGCCATATCCCAACGTCAATATAAGACTTTCTGGAAATCCCATTCTACCTGAAGCTGAAGCCTACCATTATTTAATGAAAGCCCTACGTCAAAATTGCTCACTGGAAGTTATCGGTAATGCAAATTCATACAAGGATGGTAGCAGAGCCATTATATTTTCAAGCGTACCTAATGTCGCAAATGCGGATCGTGAAAAAACTTTTTTATCTACCAGTGGTAAGAATTTTGGCATAAATCGAGTGGCTCCTCCAGATGGTGGTGCTATATTACAACCTAGAGTATATACTAATATGAGCAATCCAAGTCTTGCTCCTACTGGTGGACCTCCAGCTACTACTCCATTTAAAAACGCAGTAGGGGATGGTTAGAAGACGAAGCTCACTTCTGGGAAAGCCCCTCAAATTTCATATTAGGTTTTGATATTTCGAAATCTAATTACAATAATGAGCATGAATTATCAGGTCAAGATTTGACAAAATCATCTGGATTGATTCAAGTAAATTTGAAATTCGACTACTTTTATAACTCTCAAACTGCAGCAGGAACATTTGACAATTACACAGCTATTGTCGTCGTCAAACACAAACGTATCCTTGACATTGGACTCGATTCCAGTCAAGTAATTTATTAAATTTAATTAATTTTC
>JAIYDG010000254.1 GCA_027487625.1 Bacteroidota bacterium | reverse complement strand
TTTGGGAATCAAAGACTGAGTCAGGATACAAAGAAGTGCGTGTTCGGAGCGTGCACTTGGTAGCTGATGGACAAATCACTTTTCAATACAATCATTCTTTGTGTCGTCAAAACACAAGCACCAGCATCCCGCAAGTCGACAGGGGCCCATTCCACCTGAACGATCTGCTCATCAACCTGCATGTCAATACTGATGTTTGTGTTCATCTCCAAGTGGCGGAAGTCGGATGATGCCGATGCTGTCGGGGAGAATCCTGCGCAGCCATAGATTTTTGCCTCTGCAAACGAAGAGCTTCTGAAGAGCAATGCGCTTCCTTGGCCTAGTGCACAAAGTCTGGATAAGAACAAAGACAAACCCCACCTCACCGAGGAAAGGAAAATAAGCATCGATCGTTGGAGTATTCGAAGGAAAAAGAAAGGAAGTAAAAAGGAAGGACTTACAGTAAGGGGCCCAGTGCATAGAGGAAACCGGGACTTGAAGTGAGATTGTATGTACGGGTGCGTTATCGTCCCAGAATGTCTTTGTGTTGTAAATCTCAAGCTCGCGACCGTCCGGGCGAAGAATGGCAAAGTGAGTTCCCTGACGACCCAGGAAGCAACAATCGATTCCTAATGTTGTTGATCGTTAGCCGTCACTACTCAACTGGTTGCGCTCAAAATGAAAAAGGACAAGAAAAAACGTGGAAGAAAGATAAAATCAGCTCTGGCGTGTTTCGTTGGGTTTTTTCTTCCGACAAGCGATTTCATAAATATAATCGATCAATCATGTACTGCTCTTCAATCCACACTAAAGATTGAGTATGCGGTATGCTGATTCATAGCAACATGGCGATACGTTGGTGATGCAAACAAATGACATCAAAGGTCACACTTACATCAACGTATAGTAGAGCAAAGAAAAATCAAAACTAGCGTCCTGCAAATGGAGAAGGCAAGAGGAAAAACATAGAGCAGAAACAAACCGTCTTTTTTGATGATGGATGGCTCAGATCCGTTGCGGCATATAGCGACGAATGTGTTTCTTTTGTACACCTTGGAGCTTCGGTTGGAAAGCGACTGGCTTTCATCGTACTGACCGAGCACTGCAAATGTCAGAGACGATAGGGAAGCTCCTTCAACCCATCCACGCAGACCAAGAATACGCGCCGCATTGTTCTACGCCAATTTGACTCAGACCAAAGTACGAATGAAGCAAGAGCAGGGGTTTTCAGATAATGTAGCTAAGTCATCCATGTGAAGACGATGCATAATTATCAACGACGACGAAAATGAAGTCTTAAAAAAGTGTGATGAGTTTTAAGTGATGGAGATAGGTTGATAATAATAATAATAATAACAATTATAATAATTTCGTAAGTCCATTCTCACCTCGCCAGTCAGGGTTTTGATGCTGACAACGGATTTCGGTGCAGCCCCAAGAACAAGTGACTGTTGCACAATATCATGACCATCGATGTAGAAGACGCGGTCAGGAAACTCATAGGTGTAGTTTTCGAAAGCCCAAATCTTTTTCCATGACAGATCGGCTCCATGATTGCCTGTGTACTGCGAAGCTGAAAAAGGGCCGAATGGAAATGCTTGGTTCGGATCGTTCACAAGGAGAACTTGCAAAACACACGCGTCACGGGCCTATGAAGAGAATCGATTGGTTTGGTCAGGATTTTGCCACAGCTTTTGTGATTTTCTAGCAATGACCAAGCAAGGATGCAGTATGATTCAAAAGAAGAAAGAATATGTGTTTGCAATAAAACCCAATTTGCAAAAACCCAAAGTAGCATTCAGAAGCAGGATAATCTGCTTTCTATTCCCGGCATATGCGTCACGAAAATTGATCAGAAAACGAAACGCACAGCTGCTGATGGCCGACAAAACTTGACAATCAGGTTATGACTGTTGTGGAACAGGAATCGCCACGAACGAATAACACTCAACGGGGCCTCTGCAATAGAAGCACTACGACTTGCACGGCCAACATCTGGGGCATCCAAAAGGGCATGCATACGGAACAATCCTATTGAATCAAAACAATTACACGCTGTATCAAGAAAAAAAAACATGACAGGTAGATGCGAAACGATGGTTCCACTCAAATCATTGCTGAAAAAGAGCACAAAGGTCATTCATGCACAAGAAGAACTTGCATCATAGAGCGAGAGTAAAGGTTTCTGTGTTTCACTTCAATCAGGACCAAGTGAAAAGGAAGGTCAAGAATCGATAGAGCCTGGGTTTGGAGGGAGCCGAGTGTGCATACCAGATGGCTTCATGTGATCTCCGTCTTGCGAGATGTTCCAGCACGAAAGTGTGCCTGCACCAGTTACCATGAAGCAAACACTGATCCAAGGGTGGAAGAAAAGCTGCCCGATCGACGATTGTGAAGCCAGTTTCCTGCAACACCAAAAGTTGAGCCAAACATACTTCAAACATTCGGGCGTCATAAGAATTCTGTCAATCGATGTAAATTGCGGATGAGAAAGTGAAGAATGTTGAGCGAAGAAAGTCAAAGGATGTTTTAGTATAACTTCACTCGAACGGATGAACGCTTACTTTCCCACGAAATGCATATTCGGTCCGGAAGAGTAGGCCCAAATGTGAACCACTCCAGCCGATGTCCCTAAACCGCAGATATGCGAGAATGGGGAAAAGAGAGAATAAATTTTCTTTTTGGACACTTT